>DAOTAV010000047.1:0-13363 GCA_035382785.1 Salinivirgaceae bacterium
AAATGTGGGTTCAATCCACCCTAACACCAATTTTTGACGATGATGAACAGCTACAAATGATTGTAGTTATTGATGTAGATATAACTCATATCAAGCAAATTAACAACGAGCTTAGAAAGCTATCGTTAGTTGCTTCCAAAACCGATAACGCTGTTATTATAATGAATAAACACGGTGAAATTGAATGGGTGAATGAAGGATTTCATCGAATGTATGAATTGTCGCTCGACGAATTTAAAAACCTCTACGGGATTACAATTTTTGAACTACATCGTGATGCTCAAAGTCTAAAACAAATTCAGGAGTTATATCATACGAATCAAACCCAAACGTTTGAATCAAAATTTGTGACCTCAAAAGGAAACGAGAAATGGATTCAAACCGTCTTGACACCAATAATTTCTCCGGGACAGCAGTATGAACAATTGATCGCTGTAGAGAGCGATATTACCAGAATCAAAAAAGCAGAAGAACAATTGGCTATAGAAAAAAATAAAGTCGATACATTGCTGCTAAATATCCTTCCGCAAGAAATTGCAGAAGAGTTAAAGTCAAAAGGTCATGCTACGCCTAGATATTATAAATCGGTAACTATTTTATTTGCCGATATCAAAAGTTTCTCAACCTACTGTCAAAATCTTTCTCCACAAGAATTGCTACACGAATTACACGAATACTTCAACACTTTCGATGAAATTGTTAAAGAAAGTATGGTTGAAAAAATTAAAACGATAGGCGATGCCTATATGTGTGCAGGAGGTCTCCCCATTCCCAATCGATCCCATCCATTTGATGTTGTCTTGGTAGGCCTTCGAATTCAACAAGCTGCTAATGAGATAAACTTACGGAAACAAAAGGAAGGAAGAGTCCCATGGCAATTTCGGATTGGGATCCATACCGGAGAAATTGTGTCCGGTGTGATTGGAAAATACAAATTCGCCTACGACATTTGGGGCGATTCTGTTAATGTGGCATCGCGTTTGGAGTCAGCCTGCGAGCCCGGATTAGTAAATATTTCTGGAGAAACCTACAAATTAATAAAGGATTTTTTTTATTGTGAATATCGTGGAAAGATAGAAATCAAGAATCGTGGAAAAATCGATATGTTTTTTGTCAAATCCATTAAAGCTGAATATTCCGTTGATGGAAAAGGAATTGAACCCAATGAACGGTTTAAATTATTTTTAGCTGAACTTTAACGAGCGGATAAAGAGTCAATAATATTTCTACATTGAATCAATTTTCCCTTCCAATAATTCTCCCATCCCACTTCGGTTGTTGATTCAATTACCACCCCCCGATTGGTACTATGAATCAGTTTCACTTTTTCGTCATTCTCAACCTCAAGCACAATGGCAGTATGTGAAATTTTGCCGCTAATAGGATCTCCAAAAAACACTAAATCGGCGGGAAGCGCTTTGGAAAGATCAACCGGCGAACCAACATTAGATTGAGATTCTGATGATCCTGGGAGTTCATATCCGATGGCTGAAAGATAAACAAAACGAATAAATCCGCTGCAATCGAAGCTATCGGGGCCTTTTCCGCCATAACGATAGGGTTTCCCGACATGTTGCCTTGCCTCATCAACTATTTTCTTTCTTATCGCATCATTTTTGCCATAAAAATTTCCCGTCGATTCCCCAAAAACTGAAATGAGAATCTGCTTCAATTTATGAGAAGATATTGTATCGCCTCGTTCATTGATCAGAGATTGGTAGCTTTGTGCAAGCTTCATTAATCGACTTTTTAGTTCCATTTTCCTTTGGCTTGTCAATTCTGCCTGATATTGCTCATAAAATCCCAAACCGCGAAGCAAATTATTGTAACCCTTGCCGGAAGGATACCTTTTTTCTCCTTCTACTGACTCTGCCCAAGCAAGGTAAAAATATATTTCGTTGTTATCACGACACTTTTTAATGATTTTATCCGATTTCCTTTGTATTTTACGATACTTTTCCTTTCGATACCATCGTTCGAGATTTTTTAAGCAGTCTTGACCATGCAGAGTTTCAGCAACCAATAACAAAAGAAATAAGAGACGTAAATATTTATTCATTTTTGTGGATATTTACACAAAGTTAATTCTAAGAGTTGAAATTAACAGTTTCAGCAAACTGAACTAAAGTTGAATAGTCTCTTCGTCACAGGGCAAATGTAACGGAAATATTTCTAAATTTGTAAACAAACTTTAAACCTTGAATTAAAATGAAGTTTGAAGAACAATTTACCATCGTTGATTTTAACCCGGACGATTTTCAGGAAATTAGAGCTCTATGGGTTGATTTAGGAATAGAAACACCGGAAAGAGGCGACTCTTTGGAAGTTATTCAAAGAACCCTTGAGCATGGAGGACGATTGTTAGTTTTGCGAAAAACAGATGATAACGCTATTGTTGGAACAAGCTGGATCTCTAACGACGGACGACGTCTCTACCTGCATCATTTTGCCATTGCTCGCGAATTTCAACGTAAGGGGCTTGGAAAGAGACTTTTAATTGACACACTTAAATATGCAAAAGAATTGAATATGCAGGTTAAGCTTGAAGTTGGGATAAACAACACTCCGGCTATTGCGCTATACACAAAATTCGGATTCAAACCATTGGACGGTTATATGGTTTATATGATTAGGGATGTAAAAAACCTTCAATTATAAATGAAGTCTAGTTTCATGGTAAAACTAGGTGTTTGAAACAAAATGGCCGAGAAGCTGTTCCTTGGGATGAAATTAAATTGAAAGTCAAAAAAACTGAAAAATAATTCATGAAAAAAATTTGCATTAGCAATCGTTGGATGGGGATATTGCTTCCTCTTATTTTTGTTTCCTACTATTTATCAGGACAATCCTCCATTCAGAATGAAATTAAAGAACACCTACATTATTTGGCATCACCGGAACTTCAAGGTCGGTATCCTGGAACCCATGGGGATAGTTTAGCTGCCGATTTCATCGCTCAACAATTTCAAAGTTTACGTTTAAAACCACTTTTCCATAATTATTATCAACCGTTCGAATTTATTGCCGGAGCTGAAATCGGAGATGATAACCTTTGTATTATTTCAGGCGACACGTTAGAGTTATTTAAAGACTTTGTTCCTCTTTTTTTATCATCCGATGGGAGGGTTAACGCTACCACATCGATATTGCCTGCCGATTCTGTAAAATCACTTCAGCATAATATCAAACCTAACCAATGGCTAGCTCTGCTTTTAAATTCACAAGAACCAGGTCAGCGGGAAATATTTTCATACGCAAGTGTGGCTGAATCTCAGAAGGCAGCAGGTATAATATTAATTGCCGAGTTTGATTCATTGAGAAAAATAAATCCAAAACAGCGGAAGCAACTAGCCCGTGGAAATTATAGAGCCAGCATCCCTGTTGTTTTAATCGACAAAAGTGTATGGGATAGAAAACGTGTAAAATCGGCACCGTTTACCATTGAAGCGAAAACTTCCGTCAAACCCATTACGGTGAAAACACAGAACGTTGTAGGTTATTTACCCGGACAGGTTTCTCCCGGTAAATATTTGATTGTTGGGGCTCACTATGATCATCTTGGATTTGGAGGGATTAATTCCGGATCACGAATGCCCGAATCGCATGAGATTCACCCAGGGGCCGACGACAATGCCTCTGGCACCGTTACTATAATACAGTTAGCCAAATATTTTAGCACTCAAAAGCCTGATCTTTCCATCGTTTTTATCGCTTTTGGAGTTGAAGAACAGGGGCTAGTCGGCTCAAGAAAATTTTTGGAAGAACTGCCGATCCCAACCGACAGTATTCTTGTCATGTTAAATTTCGATATGGTAGGTCGTATGGAAGAAAAAACATTATATCTAAGTGGCGTGGGCACAGCCAATCTATTCCCCGAATTAATCCAAAAGCAAAAAACCGATATTACTATAGTAACTTCCAATGCGGGTTCAGGACCATCAGACCATGCAACGTTTTTTAATGCAAAAATACCGGTTCTCTATTTCAATACGGGCATTCATACTGATTATCATACTCCGGGAGATAGCCCCGAAAAAATCAATTATGAAGGCATGAAAGCAATCGTGCAACATGCAAGTCAACTGGTTACTGCTATAATGGAAAATCATAAATTAATAACCTTTGACCCTAATGCAGAACCGAATCAGCAATCCAATCAAACCAATCTGAAAATAACCCTTGGAATCATGCCCGATGTAGTTGGAGGAAACAATAACGGTTTAAAAGTTTTAGGAGTTAACCCGGGAGGTATTGCTGCAAAATTAGAGTTACAGAAAGGTGATCTTATTACTAATATCAATGGCAGCAATGTAAAAAACATTTATGATTACATGAACGCACTCCAGTATTTAGATCGAGGACAAGTAATTCATATCACCATTATAAGAAATGGAGTCGAGAAAGTATTATTAACGCAATTATAAAACCTAGAGTATGAAACTTTTTCTTATTTGGGCACTTTCAATTTTAACCACATTAGGAGTGGTTTTCTATCAAAAAATTACAGGCCCTACCTACCCGCAGAAACACAAAATCGAAGGAGTAACCTTCAAACTCCCTAGATCAGCATCTCAAAGTGAAAGTTGTAAAATATCTATTCCATCAGTCAATTACATCACCAATGCCAAACTGATTTGGAAATATTATCCCGGGGAGTATTTGTTCGACACAATTCCTATGAGTTTACAAGATGGGCAATGGACATGTACGCTCCCCGCTCAACCACCGGCGGGCAAGCTACAATATTATGTTAATCTCTACAACAACGACAGCCTGCTTTTCAGCACCGAAAAAAATCCTGCCATCATTCGATTTAAAGGAGATGTTCCAAAAGGAGCTTTAATTCCCCACGTTCTTTTTATGTTCATCGCCAGCTTATTCAGTGTTGTTGCTCTTTTCATGGTTGTATTCAAAATAGGTAATTATACACTTTTAGCACGCTTAACAGTAATCTCCTTGTTGGTTGGAGGATTGATTTTTGGACCCATAGTACAAAAATATGCCTTTGGGGCATATTGGACAGGATTTCCTTTCGGTTTTGATTTAACCGACAATAAAACGCTCCTTGTCTTTTTGATTTGGCTTATTCCAATATTTTCAAAATCAACAGAGTGGAGAAAAAGATGGATCATAATTGCGTCAATCTCTATGTTGATTATCAACAGCATACCCCATTCAACCATGGGAAGTGAATTAAATCGCAACAGTGGGAAAGTTGAAACCGGTCGATAAAACCTAGATATTTCCCCGCAAAAGATAGCCCGAAGCTTTGTAAAAGTGACGGGCTATTTTCGTTTCCCAAAATGGAACTAATTCATTTTCTTTGAATAAAATCAGAAAGAAATTTTGTTGCAAAGAAAAAAAGTTTTTACCTTTGCAGTCCGAATTAAATAAGGGTAAAAATATCTATTAACAAACAAACTATGCCAACAATACAACAGTTAGTAAGAAAAGGGCGTAAGCACGTCAAGGATAAGAGCAAAGCTCCTGCACTCGATGCATGTCCACAAAGACGTGGGGTTTGTACGTGCGTTTATACAACCACGCCCAAAAAGCCCAACTCGGCGTTAAGAAAAGTAGCAAGGGTACGCTTAACCAATGGGAAAGAGGTTAATGCTTATATCCCCGGAGAAGGACATAACCTTCAAGAGCACTCAATTGTTTTGATTCGTGGAGGTCGTGTAAAAGATTTACCTGGGGTAAGGTATCATATCGTACGTGGAGCTTTAGATACTTCAGGTGTAGAAGGTCGTAAGCAACGTCGTTCGAAATATGGAGCTAAAAGGCCAAAAGCAGGAAAAGCACCAGCAAAAAAATAAAAATCGATAGAAAATGAGAAAAGCGACACCAAAAAAAAGGATTTTGTTGCCGGATCCCAAATTTAACGATCCGCATGTAACACGCTTTGTGAATAATTTAATGGAAGAAGGCAAGAAGAATCTTGCGTTCCAAATCTTCTACGATGCTATTGATATCGTTGAAAAGAAAAAGGGCAATATCGAATTATCAGGTATTGAAATTTGGAAAACAGCTCTTGACAATGTAACGCCACAGGTTGAAGTAAAAAGCCGTCGCGTAGGTGGAGCAACCTTCCAAATTCCAATGGAAATTCGCGAAGATCGGAAAGCTGCGATCAGTATCAAAAACATGATATTGTTTGCACGCAAACGTTCAGGGCGCTCAATGGCAGAAAAATTGGCAGCAGAAATATTAGCTGCATACAACAACGAAGGTGGAGCATTTAAAAAGAAAGAGGATACTCACAGAATGGCGGAAGCTAACAAAGCGTTCTCCCATTTCAGATTTTAAAGGAGAGTAGAGAAAAACAATGAGTTCGAAATTAGATTTTACACGAAACATTGGCATCATGGCTCACATCGATGCCGGAAAAACTACTACCACTGAGCGAATTCTTTATTACACCGGTAAAACCCACCGTATCGGTGAGGTTCATGACGGTGCGGCAACCATGGATTGGATGGAGCAGGAGCAAGAGCGTGGTATTACAATCACCTCTGCTGCAACCACCACCTTTTGGAGATATAACGATGCCGAATATAAAATTAACATTATCGATACTCCGGGACACGTTGATTTTACTGTTGAAGTAGAGCGATCATTGCGTGTGCTTGACGGAGCTATTGCCGTTTATTGTGCCGTTGGAGGAGTAGAACCTCAATCCGAAACCGTTTGGAGACAAGCCGATAAATATGGCGTTCCTCGAATTGCTTTTGTAAACAAGATGGACCGCGTTGGAGCCGATTTCTTCAATGTAATCCACCAAATGAAGACCCGCCTTAATGCAAACGCAGTAGCAATTCAAATTCCTATTGGTTCCGAGGATAAATTCCGCGGAGTTGTTGACCTGGTTGACAAGAAAGCAATCGAATGGTACGACGACGATAACGGAACCAATTTTAGATATATTGACATTCCGAAAGAACTTATGGATCAAGTAGAAGAGTATCGCCAAATAATGATTGAAGCTGTTGCTGAAATCGACGATACAATTCTCGAACGTTATTTAGAAGATCCGGATGCAATTACTCCTGAAGAAATACACCAAGCAATTCGCAAGGCAACAATAGCAAGGGTGTTAGTACCAGTAATGTGTGGCGCATCCTTCAAGAATAATGGAGTACAAAGGCTTATTGATGCTGTTTGTGCCTATTTGCCAAGCCCATTAGATATTGAGGCCGTTCAGGGAGTTTCTGTTGATGATAGGGAGGAAGTAATAATTCGCACTCCATCCGAAGAAGAACCCTTATGCGCATTGGCTTTTAAAATTGCCACTGACCCTTATGTAGGACGTTTGTGTTATATCCGCGTATATTCCGGTGTTCTCGAAGGAGGAATGGCAGTTTACAACTCAAGAACCGGCAAAAAAGAACGAATTTCAAGATTGTTCCAAATGCACGCCAATAAACAAAATCCTGTGGAACGCATTGGAGCAGGAGATATTTGCGCCGCTGTCGGATTTAAAAATATTCGAACCGGAGACACTCTTTGTGATCCCGACAAACCCATGGTTTTAGAAAAAATGGATTTCCCGGAACCGGTTATTAATCTATCCATTGAACCTAAAACTCAAGCAGATGCCGAACGTCTTGATAACGCCCTCATAAAGTTGATGGAAGAAGATCCAACCTTCAATGTAATCACCGATCAAGATACTGGACAAATCGTAATCAGCGGGATGGGCGAATTACACCTCGAAATTATTCTCGACCGCATGAGGCGAGAATTTAAAGTGGAATGTAATCAAGGGGCTCCTATGGTTAAATACAAAGAAGCTCTTACAAAAACCATTGAGCATCGTGAAGTTTACAAAAAACAGACCGGAGGCCGGGGAAAATATGCTGATATCTATGTTAAAATTGGACCGGCAGATTCTGGTGTTACCGGATTACAATTTGTGGATGAAATAAAAGGAGGAGTAATTCCTCGCGAATACATACCTTCAGTAGAAAAAGGATTCAGAGAAGCAATGTTAAACGGTCCGCTTGCTGGATATCCATTACAAAGTTTAAAAGTAGTTTTGTTCGACGGTTCGTTTCACCCTGTTGATTCAGACTCACTTTCATTTGAACTTTGTGCCAAAGCAGCGTTCCGTGCGGCTGCAGAAAAAGCAAAACCAATATTGCTAGAGCCCATCATGTTAGCAGAGGTAACCACGCCGGAAGAATATATGGGTGACATCATCGGTGATTTTAATCGTCGTCGTGGAGTTATTCTTGGAATGGACGACCGTAATGGAGCAAAAGTGATACGTGTTCATGTTCCGCTTGCTGAAAAATTCGGTTATATCACCGTATTAAGAACACTATCGTCAGGAAGAGCATCGCATGCAATGGAATTTTCACATTACGAGGAAGTTCCTAAGAATATTGCCGTTGCAGTCCTTGAAAAAGTTAAAGGAAAAACAGATCTGTTATAATGTTAAGCTATGAGCCAAAGAATTAGAATTAAACTCAAATCTTACGACCACAATTTGGTTGATAGATCAGCCGAGAAAATCGTAAAAACGGTAAAGACCACCGGAGCCGTTGTTAGCGGACCGGTTCCACTACCTACCCACAAACGGATTTTCACCGTAAACCGTTCCACATTTGTGAACAAAAAGTCGCGTGAGCAATTTGAATTACGCTCCCACAAGCGTTTGATGGATATCTACAGCACAACCCCAAAAACCATCGATGCGTTGATGAAGCTCGAATTGCCCAGCGGTGTAGAAGTAGAAATTAAAGTTTGATAAAAACGTAGCAAAATGGCTGGATTAATTGGAAAAAAAGTAGGAATGACATCGATCTTCAGTGCCGAGGGGAAAAACATCCCATGCACTGTTATCGAAGCGGGCCCTTGTGTTATCACACAAGTTAAAACCGTTGAGAAAGACGGTTATAACGCATACCAGCTTGGGTTTGAGGAAGTTAAAGAGAAAAATGTAACCAAACCCGTGCTTGGACATTTTAAAAAAGCAGGAGTTTCCCCTATGAAGAAACTTGTTGAGTTCCCAATGGAAGGAAACGAGTTTAAAGTAGGCGATGTACTTACCGTGGATATATTCAAAGATACATTTTGGGTTGATATCGTTGGAATATCAAAAGGTAAAGGCTTTCAAGGAGTTGTAAAACGTCATGGTTTTGGTGGAGTTGGTGAGCAAACCCACGGACAACACAATCGTGAAAGAGCCCCCGGATCGATTGGAGCATCATCGTTCCCTTCAAGAGTATTTAAGGGAATGCGAATGGCCGGAAGAACCGGTGGAAAACGTGTAAAGGTAATCGACCTTCAAATCGTAAAAATAATACCCGAGAATAACCTCATTCTTGTAAAAGGATCGGTACCCGGAGCAAAAGGATCATACTTAATTATTGAAGACTAATGGAACTGAGTGTATTTACAATCGAAGGAAAAGATACCGGACGTAAGGTACAACTAAGCGAGCATATCTTTGGCATCGAACCTAACGACCACGCCATTTATCTGGATGTTAAACAATACCTTGCCAATCAGCGTCAAGGAACCCACAAATCCAAAGAAAGAGGAGAGGTTCAAGGAAGTACTCGCAAAATTAAGCGTCAGAAAGGAACCGGAGGAGCCCGTGCAGGTATGATACGCAACCCTCTATTCGTAGGAGGAGGACGAGTTTTCGGACCACGGCCACGCGATTATCGATTTAAAGTGAACAAAAAAGTAAAGCAGCTTGCACGTTTTTCATCCCTGTCTTATAAAGCCAAAAACGGTCAAATTATTGTGGTTGAAGATTTTACACTAGCCGCTCCAAGAACCAAAGAATACCTCAAGATATTAAACAATCTAAAGGTAAACGAAGTGAAGAGCATGTTGATCATTCCCGAATTAGATCACAATGTGGTTTTATCGGCTCGCAATCTTCAAAATGCCAAGGTAGCAGCCCTCAACGGATTGAATACCTACAACATTTTGAATGCAAAAACTTTGATTTTCACTGAGAGCGGACTTAAAGCCGTTGAAGCATTGTATAACAGATAAAAATTTTTGAGAGATGGATATTATTATTCGCCCCCTCATTACCGAAAAAATGACCGAACTTGGTGAGAAACTTAATCGTTTTGGATTTGTTGTCAACAAAAACGCCACAAAACCACAGATTCGCGAAGCAGTTGAAAAACTTTACAACGTAAAAGTTGAAAAAGTAAACACAAGCATTGTGGGTGGAAAAAAACGGACAAGATACACCAAAGGAGGGGCAATTGAAGGTCGGACAAGTGCTTATAAAAAAGCATTCGTAACTTTGAAAGAAGGATATACAATTGATTTTTATAGCAATATCTAGGAGAAATGGGTGTAAGAAAACTAAAACCGGTAACCCCGGGACAGAGACACAAAGTGGTAAACACATTTGAAGAAATTACCACCAACAAGCCTGAGAAATCATTGTTAATAAGCCTCAAAAGTACCGGCGGAAGAAATAACGTTGGTCGAATGACAATGAGATATAGAGGCGGAGGCCACAAAAGACAATACCGGATCATCGATTTCAAAAGAGACAAAGAAAACATACCGGCTATTGTAAAAACCATTGAGTACGATCCAAACCGTTCGGCACGTATCGCATTAGTTGTGTATGCCGACGGTGAAAAACGTTACATTATTGCTCCACAAGGGTTAAAAGTTGGACAAAAAGTTGAATCGGGAAGAGGCATTAGCCCCGAAATCGGAAACACCCTTTATTTGTCAGACATTCCATTAGGATCAATAATTCATAACATTGAATTAAATCCTGGCAGAGGAGCAAACATGGCACGAAGCGCAGGTTCATATGCGCAACTATTAAGCCGCGATGGAAAATATGCTGTAATCAAGCTGCCTTCGGGAGAAACACGCTTGGTATTAACAACTTGCAGAGCAACTATCGGAGCAGTATCTAACCCCGACCACGGTTTGGAAACCTCCGGGAAAGCCGGTCGCAGTCGATGGTTAGGTCGACGTCCGCGTAACCGAGGCGTAGCTATGAACCCTGTAGATCACCCGATGGGTGGAGGTGAAGGACGCGCAAGTGGAGGTCATCCAAGATCTCGCAAAGGCATCCCAGCAAAAGGATACAAGACACGTCACAAGAAAAAAGCGTCCAACCGTTACATATTGGAACGCAGGAAAAAGTAGGTTAATTTAAACAGATGAAATTATGAGCCGTTCACTAAAAAAAGGTCCATTCATTAGCTACAAACTGGAAAAGAAAATCCTCGAGATGAATGATTCCAATAAGAAACAAGTAATCAAAACTTGGTCAAGAGCCTCGATGATTTCTCCGGATTTTGTAGGGCATACAATAGCTGTTCATAACGGTAACAAATTTATCCCTGTGTACATTACCGAAAACATGGTAGGACACAAACTCGGTGAGTTTGCACCTACCCGAATCTTCAGAGGACACGCAGGTAAAAAGAATAAATAATCGGAAAAACTGAGGAATCATGGGTGCAAGAAAAAGACTTAAAGCACTGGAACGAAAAGAGGCCAACAAAAATAAAGCTTTAGCCAAATTAAACGATTGTCCAACTTCACCACGCAAAATGCGCTTGGTAGTTGATCTGATTCGTGGCAAAGAGGTAAACAAAGCCCTCGACATACTTCGTTTCACACAGAAAGAAGCAGCACGAAGAGTAGAAAAGCTACTTCGTTCAGCCATTGCCAACTGGGAATATAAAAACCAGGGAGCACGTATCGAAGAGGCCGGATTATATGTAAAAGAAGCCTATGTAGATTCAGGACGAATGTTAAAAAGACTACGTCCTGCCCCGCAGGGACGCGCTTATCGAATTCGTAAGCGTTCGAATCATGTGACAATAGTATTGGGCAGTCAAAACACAAATGAAAACTAGTATTCAATGGGACAAAAAACTAATCCGATAGGTAATCGACTAGGAATTATCCGTGGATGGGATTCCAATTGGTATGGAGGAAAACAATACGCCGATAAACTTATTGAAGATAAGAAAATCCGTACCTATTTGCAAACGCGTTTAGCAAAGGCCAGCGTTTCAAAAATAGTTATTGAGCGTACACTAAAATTAATTACAGTAACAGTTCATACCGCACGTCCTGGCATAATTATTGGTAAAGGAGGCCAGGAGGTTGATAAACTCAAAGAAGAGTTGAAAAAGATTACCAAAAAAGATGTACAAATCAACATCTTTGAGATTAAGCGACCTGAGCTTGATGCCGTTTTGGTAGCCAGTAATATTGCACGTCAGTTGGAAGGGCGAATCTCTTATCGTCGTGCGATAAAAACTGCCATAGCATCAACTATGCGTGTTGGAGCCAAAGGGATAAAGGTAACTATATCCGGACGTGTTGGAGGTGCCGAGATGGCTCGCTCCGAGACATACAAAGAAGGGCGGATACCATTGCACACCCTTCGCGCAGATATAGACTACAGTCTTGGTGAAGCTCTAACAAAATATGGTCTTTTAGGAATCAAAGTATGGATTTTTAAAGGCGAAGTGTTTGCAAAACGTGATTTATCGCCTAATGTTGGACAGCTTAATGTCAGCAGCAGCGGTAAACCCTCGAGACCCAGTCGCCGCAAAAAGAAATAACCCAAAAAGATTAGGGAGATACAAACATGTTACAACCAAAGAAAACGAAATATCGTCGTCAACAGAAAGGACGAATGAAAGGGAATGCCCAAAGAGGAAATCAGCTGGCTTTCGGTTCGTTTGGCATTAAAACCCTCGAAAACGCGTGGATTGACGGACGTCAAATTGAAGCTGCCCGTGTTGCTGTTACTCGCTACATGCAACGTCAAGGACAGATATGGATACGAATTTTCCCTGATAAACCCTTTACACGTAAACCTGCTGAAGTACGTATGGGTAAAGGGAAAGGAAATCCGGAAGGATTTGTTGCCCCAGTGACTCCCGGCCGCATACTAATCGAAGCAGAAGGAGTACCAATGGCAGTTGCACGTGAAGCTTTACGTTTAGCAGCTCAGAAACTACCGGTGAAAACTAAGTTTATAGTTCGTCCGGATTATGTCGAATAATTTAAATTTGAGCTAGTATGAAAATGTCAGAAGTACGTCAATTAAGCGATAAGGATCTTAAAGATCGGATCAAAGATTTGAAGATCACACTAACACAATTGCGCATCAATCATGCGATCACTCCCTTAGATAATCCGATGCAATTAAGGGCACTTCGTAAAGATATCGCACGATTGAATACCGAATTGCGGCAAAGAGAGATATCAAAACGAAACAATTAAAACTAAGGCAATGGAAAACAAGAGAAATGCCCGCAAAGAAAGAATCGGCGTAGTGGTCAGCAATAAGATGGACAAATCAATAGTTGTGGCAATAGAGCGAAAAGTGAAACAT
>DAOTAV010000048.1:0-13357 GCA_035382785.1 Salinivirgaceae bacterium
ATTCAAAATAGAGAAATACACACACAGTTATCCTCATTGTTGGAGAACCGACAAGCCCATATTATACTATCCGCTCGATTCGTGGTTTATAAGAACCACTGCGGTCAAAGAGCGTATGCTTGAACTTAACAAAACCATTAATTGGAAACCGCAATCAACCGGAGAGGGGCGCTTTGGGAAATGGCTTGAAAATTTAGTTGATTGGAACCTATCGCGTTCAAGATTCTGGGGCACACCGCTTCCTATTTGGGTTACCTCCGACAAATCAGAGAAAATATGTATCGGTTCAATGGAAGAACTGATGGCAGAAATTGAAAAGTCGATCCGTGCAGGATTCATGAAAGAAAACCCCTTCAAAGACTTCAAAGTTGGCGATTATTCCAAAGAAAATTACGAAAAAATAGACCTACATCGTCCCTACGTTGATCAAATCATATTGGTAAGCCCCACGGGCAAACCGATGTATCGAGAACCCGACCTTATTGATGTTTGGTTCGATTCGGGAGCGATGCCCTACGCTCAATGGCACTATCCGTTCGAAAACAAAGAAAACTTCGACAAACTCTTCCCGGCCGATTTTATTGCCGAAGGAGTTGACCAAACCCGAGGCTGGTTCTTTACGCTACACGCTATCTCAACAATGATCAGCGACAGCATCTCTTACAAAAACATCATCAGCAACGGACTTGTGCTCGATAAAAACGGCAACAAAATGTCGAAACGTCTTGGCAACGCTATCGACCCGTTTGACGTGATTGAAAATTATGGTGCCGATCCACTGCGTTGGTATATGATCACCAATTCACAACCATGGGATAATCTTAAATTCGATATTGAAGGGGTTGGAGAAGTATCGCGAAAATTCTTCGGTACGCTCTATAACACCTATTCTTTCTTTGCTCTCTACGCCAACGTTGACGGTTTTACGAATGTAACAGACCAAATACCGGTAGAAAAACGTCCTGAGATTGACCAATGGATTCTCAGTGAACTCAATACCCTTATTGCTGAAGTAACTGAAATGTATGAAAGCTATGAACCAACCCGAGCCGGTCGATTAATTGCAAACTTTGTTGATGAACACCTAAGCAATTGGTATGTTCGACTTAATCGCAAACGTTTCTGGGGAGGAGAATTCAATTCCGACAAGATAGCTGCTTATCAAACCCTTTATACTTGTTTAAAAGTTGTTGCACAGTTGGCTGCCCCAATTGCTCCCTTCTTTATGGATCGTCTCTATCGAGATTTAACTTCTGCCACAGGAGAAGACAACCAAAGTGTGCACCTTTCTTATATGCCTAAATCAAATCCTGCACTCATCAACTCTGATCTTGAGCGGAAAATGCAATTAGCACAACGTATTTCATCCATGATTCTGGGGCTCCGACGCAAAGTAAACATCAAAGTTCGTCAACCCCTACAGAAAGTGATGATTCCGGTTCTTGATCATCAGATGAAACACGATATTGAACAAGTTGCCAATATTATTCTTTCTGAGGTAAACATTAAAGAAATCGAGTTTATTACCGACACGAGCAATATTCTTGTTAAGCGAATCAAACCCAACTATAAAACGTTAGGGCCACGCTTTGGCAAGCAGATGAAAGACATTGCAACAGCCATTGCTGCATTAACCCAACAACAAATTCAAGAAATTGAACGTAACGGCTCCATTGTTCTTCCACTTGGTTTGGAACCAATAACCATTGAACTTGCAGACGTGGAGATCACCGGCGAAGACATTCCGGGATGGCAGGTTGCCACTGAAGGCTCGATTACTGTTGCCCTCGATGTTCGAATCACTGACGAGTTGTTGTATGAAGGAATTGCCAGAGAATTGATCAATCGCGTGCAGAACATGAGAAAAGAGAATGGATTTGACGTTACAGATCGAATAAAACTTTACATAAAACGCCATGACTTAATCAGCAAAGCGATTGATATGCACACAAATTATATCTCAACACAAGTTCTGGCAAAAGATATTGTTTTATTCGACAATCCCGAACTGCATCTTGCGACTAAAGAGATAGAATTAGACGATGATTTGACTACAGTAATAGCCATTGAAAAAATAAACTAACATAAATATCAAAACGCCATGACAGAGAAAACAAGGTATTCAGATGAAGAGTTGGCTGAATTCAAAAAAATCATTTTAGAGAAGCTCGAAATAGCAAAACGCGACTACGAAGAATTGAAAGCTTCGCTCTCACATTTAGACGGGAACGACACTCAAGACACATCGCCAACGTTTAAAAGTATGGAAGACGGTACCAGTATGCTCTCGAGAGAAGAGACATCGAAACTCGCACAAAGACAATTGCAGTTTATTCAAAACTTACAAGCTGCACTTGTCCGCATTGAAAACAAAACTTATGGAATTTGCCGCGAAACAGGGAAGTTAATTCCCAAAGAGCGACTCATGGCCGTTCCTCATGCTACGTTGAGCATTGAAGCAAAAAATGCTCAAAAAAAATAGTCTGAGGGATAGCAAAAGTCAAAAGCCATAATCAATGAAAAAACTATTAGAAAGCAGAAAAAACGTCGCCATTCTTGTAATTCTTCTGGTATTGATTCTTGATCAAGCCACAAAATTTATTGTTAAAACCAATATGATGCTTGGTGAAGAATTTCCTGTACTAGGAAAATGGTTTTACATTCACTTCACCGAGAATTACGGAATGGCTTTCGGACTCTCGTTTGGAGGCGAGATTGGCAAATATTTCCTTACCCTAATACGTCTTGTGGCAATTTTTGGTTTGGTTTGGTATATCCGTCACCTAATCCAAAAACACAATGCCTCCAATGGGGTAGTAGTTGGACTTTCGCTTATCACGGCAGGTGCTATTGGTAATTTGATCGACAGTTTGTTTTATGGCATGATTTTTTCACATAGTGTTGGCCAGATTGCCCAATTTCTGCCTCCCGAAGGCGGATATTCAACGTTTTTACAAGGACACGTTGTAGATATGCTCTATTTCCCAATCATTGACACCCATTTTCCATCGTGGGTACCAATAGTTGGAAACGAGCATTTTCTATTTTTTCGTCCTGTTTTTAATCTTGCCGATTCAGCCATTACCGGCGGAGTAATTTATCTGATGTTATTCCATTATAAATTCTTTAAAGAAATTGACCAGAAAAAAGCAAATAACCAATCGGAGAAATCATAAAAAGTTTGGTATATTTGCCCCTTGTAAAAAATTAATCGTTTGACACTTTAAACCATTTCTACAATGCAAAATAAAGGAGCAGTAAAATTTGTAGCGATAGCCTTAGCCCTAGTTTGCCTTTATCAGCTATCATTTACCTACATTGCGTCAAATACCAGAAAAAAAGCCGTTGAGTACGCAAAAAAACCGGATGGATCAATCGACCGAGCCAAAGAAGCAGCATATCTCGATTCGATAGCCACAGAACCAGTTTACAATTTCCTTGGCATCAGAAAATTCACGTTCAACGATGTTCAGGAAAGGGAAATAAATCTTGGTCTTGACCTCAAAGGAGGGATGAACGTCATCCTTCAGGTTCAGGTTGAAGATGTTTTGATAGCCCTCTCCGATAACTCACAAGATAGTATTTTTAGAAGTGCCATTAAAAGAGCAAAAGAAAAACAGCGTAATTCACAAGAAAGTTTTATTAAACTTTTCGGTAAGGCATTTACCGAAATTGCCCCTAATGGACAATTATCAGCCATCTTTGCTACTAAAAATTTAAGCGATAAAATCAGCCTTAACAGTTCGAACGAAGATATTCTTAAAATTCTTGAAAAAGAGGTCAAATCAGCCATCGACAATTCATACAACATTCTTCGAACCCGTATCGACCGATTTGGTGTAGCTCAGCCAAACATTCAACCTTTGGAAATTGACGGACAAATTTTAATTGAATTACCCGGCATCAAAGATCCGGAACGTGTTCGCAAACTTTTACAAGGAACGGCAAACCTAGAGTTCTGGGAAACCTATTCCAATACTGAAATTTATCCATTCCTAGCACAAGCCAACCAAAAAGTTCGTGAAATTAAGGCGGTAAAAGAGGCTGAAGCTGACACTAAACAAACAACAGAAGAAAAGAGCAAAACTCTACTCGAACAAGCCGACACAACCCAAACAAAAATCGCTGAAGAAAACACGATTGAACAATGGAAAAAAGAAAACCCACTATTTGCCATTCTTAACCCAAGAGTCAGTCAAGACGGAAGAATTCTTGATGGGGCAGCTGTTGGATTTGCTCACAGAAAAGACACTGCAGAAATCAATCGCATTCTTAGCTCAAACGAAATCAGAAACCTATTTCCACGATCAATTCAAGTCAAATTTCTTTGGAGCGTAAAACCCATCGACAAAGACGGAAATTACTTTGAACTTATAGCCATAAAAATCAGCAACCGCGAAGGTCTTCCGGCACTATCGGGCGATGTTATTACCAACGCAAGAGAAGAGTTCGGCGATCATAAGGCAACCGCAGAAGTTACCATGACCATGAACGCCGATGGTGCAAAGAAATGGGCACGTTTGACCAAAAACAATGTGGGCAAGCAAATTGCCATTGTCCTTGACGACCGTGTGTATAGCTATCCTGTAGTTCAAACAGAAATCACAGGCGGCCGTTCGTCAATAACCGGAAACTTCACCGTAGCCGAAGCAAAAGACTTAGCTAACGTTCTCAAATCCGGGAAAATGCCTGCCAGAGCCAAAATAATCCAGGAAGAAATTGTTGGACCATCTCTCGGTCACGAGTCAATCAACAAAGGGCTTTGGTCATTCATCATTGCATTCATTATTGTATTGATATACATGATTCTTTTCTACCGCCATGCCGGTTGGGTGGCAAACGTTGCCTTGCTTGCAAACCTTTTCTTTATCATGGGTGTTCTTTCTTCCCTCGGAGCAGTATTAACATTGCCGGGTATTGCGGGTATTGTTTTGACCATCGGTATGGCAGTCGATGCTAACGTGATTATTTATGAACGTATTAAAGAAGAGTTGAATGCTGGCAAAGGATTAAAACTTGCGATTTCAGACGGTTACCGAAACTCCTACTCCGCCATCATCGACTCTAACCTCACAACCCTTTTGACTGCAATAATTCTTGGATACTTCGGAAAAGGCCCAATTTACGGTTTCGCAATTACTTTGGGCATTGGTATCATCACTTCGCTGTTCAGTGCTATTTTTATCACTCGATTGCTATTTGAATACCTGCTCAATCGTGATAAAAACATTTCGTTCTACACAACAGCAACTAAAAAATTCATGGCCAACGCGAGCTTTAAGTTTATTGAAACTCGCAAAATCGCCTATATTGCCTCTTCAATCTTAATTTTTATTGGGGTAGTTTCTCTGTTCACAAAAGGTTTGAACTTAGGCGTGGACTTTACCGGTGGACATTCCTACATCATTCGCTTTGATAAACCGGTAAAAGTTCAGGAAATTCGTAATATACTAACCAAAGAGTTTAATACAGCTCCCGACGTGAAAACATTTGGAGAAAATAACCAAATAAAAGTTACAACCAAATTTAAAATCAACGATGAAACTCTAACTGCCGATGAAATAAATGAATATCGTTCGATTACCGGGAACAATGATCCAAACTTCATCATAGAACCGGATGACTATGTTGAAGCTAAACTCTACAATGGATTAAAAGACCTTTTCAACAATTTATCCTTTTCCGAATTCACCAGCGATGAAGAAAAGAATATTGGACGGATGAGTTCGATGAAAGTTGGACCTACCATGGCCGACGATATCAAAAATTCAGCCTATTACGCAGTAATCTTTTCATTGATTATCATCTTCTTATATATTTTGATTCGATTCACACGATGGGAATTTGGGGTCGGTGCTCTTGTATCCCTCACACACGACGTTTTATTTGTTCTTGGCTTCTTCTCAATTTTTGGAACCATCTTGCCATTCTCAATGGAGATTGACCAGGCATTCATTGCAGCAATCCTCACTGTTGTGGGTTACTCCATCAACGACACCGTGATCATATTCGACCGCATTCGTGAACTCTTTGGATTATACAAAACACGTGAACTTAGCCTTGTTATCAATCAAGCTTTAAATTCGACACTAAGTCGTACGGTCAACACTTCACTCACCACCATTCTCGTATTAGTATCAATATTCCTATTTGGAGGTGAAGTGATTCGAGGATTTGTATTCGCCATGACCTTGGGTATTGTTGTGGGGACCTACTCTTCTCTATATATTGCAACTCCCATTGCCTACGATTTAATGAAACGCCGTTGGGGAAAAACTGAATAAAAATAAAAAACAAAAAGAACTGCCCTTGATGATCACCATTAAGGGCAGTTTCTGTTTAAACACAAAATCCCAATGATTTTAGCCCGAAATATCATAAAAAAATACGGAGAACTGACCGTTTTAAAAGGGATCGATCTAGAAATAAAACCTAAGGAAGTGGTGGCAATCGTTGGTCCCAGCGGAGCCGGCAAAACAACATTACTCCATATCATAGGAACCTTGGAGAAACCCAATCAAGGGGAAGTATATATCAATGGTGTGAACATTCATCAACTCAATGACCAGAAAATATCAGAATTTCGGAACAAACATTTAGGGTTTGTCTTCCAATTCCACCAACTATTGCCTGAATTTTCGGCCATAGAAAATGTTTGCATTCCGGCGATGATTGGAGGAAAATCACTAAAAGAGGCCAAACCTAGAGCACAGGAACTTCTAACCTTAATGGGGCTTCAAGACCGATTAAACCATCGACCTTCGGAACTTTCCGGGGGAGAACAGCAACGCGTGGCAGTTGCCCGGGCTCTTATGAATAACCCAATGGTTGTTTTAGCCGACGAACCCAGCGGAAATCTCGACTCCGTTAACAGAACCCAGTTGCATAATCTCTTTTTCACCTTACGCGATTTGTTCGGTCAAACATTCATCATCGTCACTCACGACAATGAACTAGCCCAAATGGCCGACCGAATAATTCACATGCGCGACGGAAAACTTCAAGATTAACAAACCTCAAAAATAAATTGCAATGGCAATAATCCGTGAAGTAAGAGGCATTTTACCGGTTATCGGAGACAATTGTTTTCTGGCAGAAACTGCAGTCATCATTGGCGACGTGTTAATGGGCAATGAGTGCTCAGTTTGGTACGGCGCTGTTTTGCGCGGAGATGTCAATTCCATTCGAATCGGAAACCGGGTAAACATTCAAGATGGAGCAGTTTTACACACTCTCTATCAAAAATCACAAATAAAAATAGGTGATGGGGTAACGGTAAGTCATAATGTTACTCTCCATGGCTGCACTATTGAAAGCAATGCACTGATTGGCATTGGAGCAGTAGTGTTAGACCATGCCATAGTCGGCACCAATACAATTGTTGCAGCGGGATCGGTTGTCCTCAGCGGTCAAATTCTGGAACCCAATTCAATTTACGCAGGAATCCCCGCCAAAAAAGTAAAAGAGATTCAACCCGGGCAATCCAAAGAGATGATTGAAAAAATTGCCAACAATTATGTCATGTACGCAAGTTGGTATTCCACAAAAGGTTCAATGATACAACGGATTAAAAGGTTTTTTAAATGTTTTTGTTGAATAAAAATCCTGACAGTCTTTATTCATAACTAACAAAACCATACATTTGTAATAGAAATGCAAACGTTTTCAGAATATTAAAAAACATAACCTTATGAAGCGAATACTCATTGTTGGTGCCGGAGGACAAATCGGCTCAGAATTAGTAGATTATACACGAAAAATCTACGGAGGAAATAATGTGATTGCTGCTGATCTTGATGAATCAAAACTCACAAAATTTCAAATTGACGGACCAAGTGAAAAACTCGATGCCTTGGACGGAGAAAAGTACCATGAAATTGTAAAACGCTATAAGATTGATACCATATACAATCTTGTTGCTCTACTATCAGCAACCGGAGAGAAAAATCCGACGCTGGCATGGAAAATCAACATGGGAGCGTTGGAGAATAGCCTTGAAATTGCTCGTCAAGAAAATTGCGCCGTATTCACGCCTAGTTCCATCGGAGCCTTTGGTCCCAACACTCCTGCCGACAATACTCCTCAAGACACTATCATGCAACCAACTACCATTTACGGTGTGTGTAAAGTTTCCGGAGAACTTTTGAGTAATTATTACTACTATAGGTTTGGTATCGACACCCGATCGGTGCGATTCCCGGGAATTATATCCTATGCCACACCTCCGGGGGGAGGCACTACCGATTACGCAGTGGAAATTTTCTACGAAGCTGTAAAAAACAAACACTACACATGTTATTTAAAACCAGGCACTTTTCTGGATATGATGTATATGCCCGATGCTCTTAAAGCTTGCGTAGAATTAATGGAAGCCGATCCTTCAAAATTAATTCATAGAAACTCTTTCAATGTTACAGCAATGAGCTTCGATCCGGAAATGTTAGCCGACGAAATCCGCAAACATATTCCCGAGTTTAAAATGGACTACAATATCGACCCCATAAAACAAAAAATTGCCGACAGTTGGCCAAACAGTCTCGATGATTCATGCGCACGAAACGAATGGGGATGGAATCCGCAATATAATCTGGCAGCTATGACCATGGATATGCTTGAAAAAATTGAAGAAAAATACAACAAAGGATTAATCTAACCCCGATTGATAAGAAAGAACGTCCTTATTCATGCATCTTGGACGCTCTTTTTTTTTATGCCAAAATGACAATAATTGCAAATCAAACAATACGGCAAACATTTTGTAATAAAAAGGAATAAACCAATAAATAATAAGCACTATGATTTGGATTATTTTCATCTTTTTTATGATACTCAGTTGGATTGTGGGACAACGTTTGCAATCGAAATTTCGTGAATTTTCACAAATTCCAACCGAGTCTGGCCAGAGTGGTAAAGAGATAGCAGAAATGATGCTCCGGCAAAACGACATTTATGATGTAAAAGTTGTTCAAGGCAACGGCTATCTGACGGACCACTACAATCCTGCAACCAAAACCGTGAGTTTAAGTCCGGATGTATATCATGGTCGAAATGTATCGGCAGCAGCTGTTGCTGCCCACGAATGTGGCCACGCCGTGCAGCATGCCCGCGCCTATGCCTTCCTGCAAATGCGTTCCGCGCTGGTTCCAGTGGTCAGTTTTGCATCTCGTTGGGTACAATGGATTCTTCTTGCCGGAATTCTACTTATTGAAACTGCCCCTTCAATTCTTCTCATTGGGATCATTTTATTTGCAACCACAACCCTATTTTCGTTCATCACTCTTCCGGTGGAAATCGATGCCAGCCGTAGAGCCTTGGTATGGCTAAACAGCTCAGGAATTACTTCGGTTCGTACTCATTCAAAAGCCTCTGAAGCCCTTCGCTGGGCAGCCTACACTTATGTTGTGGCAGCTCTTGCATCCTTGGCAACTTTGCTTTACTACATATTGATTTTTTTGGGAAGAAGAGACTAAAAAATAAATTTAAAAAAAAAGAGGCCTTCGGCCTCTTTTTTTTATTTCCATCCCCATCCATAAACAGCAAATGATGATAAACTACCTACCAATAAACCACACATTCCGCCATATAGAGCATATTTAATATTTTGTTTTTTCCGACGCTGAATATAGCCATCCAAAATATCCTCATTGCTGAAATCAGGTTTTTTAATTGGCGTAACCTTACCAATGACAACAATGGCCGATATCGGAAAAATCGGGGCTAAATACAATTGATCCGGTGGAAGTGACATTGAAATCAATCCCGCACCAAAAGCGGTAAAAAAGGCAGTTTTATTGCTTTTTCTATAGCCAAGACTATGCCCTTTGATATACATTGTCATGCGGCTAATACTCATATCGTACTCATTTTGTGGAGAATACAAAATCGTATGTTTACCCTCGGGATAAACCACACCAAAAATCTCATTTTTATCAAGGCTTATCCAACGGCGTTTACCTTTTAGATAGTAAAAGGTTGAATCGTTCAAGCTATCTCCAAATTTTACATCAAACACCGGAATACTATCGCCATCAACCGTCCAAACAGTAATTGGCTGTGACAAAAGAATTTTTGATGTCAATAGCAAAACAATTATCACAAAAAGTAGTTTAACAAAGAACTTTTTCATGGTGGATATTTTTCTAAAAAAGATTTTATTGCATAAACATACAAATTTTATGGCAAATAAACCGAATAAGCAGTAAGGATATTTATAAATTTGCATTGAAAATCGTGAACACTGAAAATTATTAACAACTAACCATCTTTAATTATGAGTAACTCAAATACATTTCTTTCCCGACATGTGGGACCAAGAGAACATGAAATCGGAAAAATGCTATCAGCCATTGGAGTAAAATCGCTCGACGAGTTAATCGATCAAACCGTTCCACAATCAATCAGACTCAACAAGCCTCTCGACATGGAACAGGAAGGACTGAGCGAATATGAGTATTTACAATACATAAGAAATATTGCACAAAAGAACAAAATATTCCGTTCGTTTATCGGGCAAGGCTATTACGAAACCATAATGCCATCGGTAATCCTCAGAAATATACTTGAAAACCCCGGATGGTACACATCCTACACTCCTTATCAGGCTGAAATTTCACAAGGCCGGCTTGAAGCACTGCTAAATTTCCAAACCGTAATTGTTGAATTAACCGGACTTCCCATTGCAAACTCATCATTGCTCGACGAAGGAACTGCCGCATCAGAAGCAATGTTGATGTTTTATAACAAACGCGAAAAAAATCAAATAGCCACCGGTGCCAATAAATTTTTGGTTGACAAGGATGTTTTTGAGACTACAAAAGCTGTTTTGGAAACCAAAGCTTTGGGATTCAACATTGAAATTGAATATATCGATGCCCTAACCCACACATTCGATGATAAAGCCTTTGGAATTCTGGTACAATATCCTTCCGCAAAAGGAAAAATTGTTGACTACAAGGATGTTGTTGCTCGTGCACACGAAAAAAGCATCAAAGTTGCCGTTGCAGCCGACATCTTAAGCCTAGCCATTTTAACTCCTCCCGGACGCTGGGGTGCCGATGTTGTGTTAGGATCAACCCAACGCTTTGGAATTCCCATGGGATTTGGTGGTCCCCATGCTGCCTATTTTGCAACAACAGAAGAATACAAACGTCATATCCCCGGACGTATTATCGGAATCTCTATCGATCGTCACGGGAATAGAGCACTACGGATGGCTCTTCAAACAAGAGAGCAACACATTAAACGTGAACGTGCAACATCTAATATATGTACGGCGCAAGCCCTCCTTGCCACTTTGGCAGGAATGTACGTCGTATATCACGGACCTAAAGGGGTGCGACAAATTGCCCACGATATTCACGCAAAAGCAGCCATTCTTAATCAAAAACTAGTTGAACTTGGCTACCATCAATTCAACCCAAACTTCTTCGATACACTGCACATTCAAACTCCACAAGGTATTGATACAACTAAAATCCGTACCCTTGCCGAAGCAGAAAAAATCAATTTCCACTACATCGACAATCAAACTTTATTGCTTAGCATTAATGAAACTACCAGCATTAAGGATTTGAATGACATTGTGGGCATCTTTGCCAAAGCTGTCGGGAAATCGGCACCCAAAATTGAAACACCCGTCGCCAAACCGGTTTTCGACAAAACTTTTCTACGCGAAGAAGATTTTCTAAAACAAGACGTCTTCAATCGGTATCATTCAGAAAGTGAAATGATGCGGTATATAAAAATGTTAGAAAACCGCGATATTGCTTTAAACCGATCGATGATTTCCTTGGGAAGCTGTACCATGAAATTAAATCCGGCTACTGCCATGCTTCCCATCACATGGCCTGAATTTGGTAACATTCATCCTTTTGCACCCCAGAATCAAACCGAAGGATATCAACAATTGATCAAAGAAATCGAAGATGCCCTCAAAGCTATCACCCATTTCGACGGAGTATCGCTGCAACCAAACAGTGGAGCAGCCGGAGAATACACCGGTTTGATGGTTATCCGAGCATACCAAAAATCTATCGGACAAGGTCATCGCGATGTAGTGTTGATTCCATCTTCTGCCCACGGAACCAATCCTGCCAGTGCGGTAATGGCAGGATTGAAAGTGGTAGTGGTTGCCTGCGATGAAAAAGGAAATATCGACGTAAACGACCTAAAAATAAAAGCCGAACAATATAAAGATACGCTCAGTGCTTTCATGGTAACTTATCCATCAACCCACGGTGTATTTGAGAGTAAGATACGCGAAATGGTTGAAATCATCCATAAAAACGGCGGTCAAGTGTATATGGATGGGGCTAACATGAACGCTCAAGTTGGACTAACCAGTCCCGGCTTTATTGGCGCAGATGTTTGTCATTTGAATTTACATAAAACTTTTGCCATTCCTCATGGTGGCGGAGGTCCGGGAGTAGGCCCGATTGCAGTTGCTAAACATTTAACCCCATTTTTACCTTCGAATCCCTATGTAAAAGTAGGAGGAGAAAAAGCTCTGAAAGCCGTTGCCTCGGCCCCGTATGGTAGTGCAAACGTTCTTCCGATTACTCACGCCTACATTAAAATGCTTGGAGCTAAAGGTTTAACGCAAGCAACAAAAATGGCCATCTTAAATGCTAACTATATTGCAACCAAACTTAATTCTTACTACTCCGTTCTTTACACCGGAGAAACAGGACGTTGTGCTCATGAAATGATTTTGGATTGCCGCAGTTTCCGCCAAAAATATGGAGTAGATGCAACCGACATAGCCAAACGTCTGATCGACTACGGATTCCATGCACCGACACTCTCGTTCCCTGTGGCTGATACACTTATGGTTGAACCCACTGAAAGTGAATCTCTCCAAGAACTTGACCGTTTCATTGAAGCTATGATTCGAATTAAAGAGGAGATTGAGGAAATTGCAGAGGGCAAAGCCGATAAAGAAGATAATGTATTGCACAATGCTCCACACACTGCCTTCGAAATTGCTTCAGACAACTGGAATCATAAATATGGTCGTGAAAAAGCTGCTTTCCCACTCGAATGGATTAAGCAAAACAAATTCTGGCCTTTTGTTGCCCGCGTTGATAATGGCTATGGCGATCGCAATTTAGTTTGTACTTGCGCCCCGGTATCGGACTATCAGTAGAAATAACTTTTAAGATTTGTTCAACGAAGCCAAAGAAATTTCTTTGGCTTCGTTTTTTTCCATTTAAGGTAAAAATTTTCGATAATTTTAGCTTTAGTCAATTTACAACATCCTTTTTGTAAAGTATTTGAAAAAAGGCAAATTTTGAGAGGTTTCTAGTGGTTGAATATTGAATACGGAATCGCCAAAACCGTGGGAATAAATCGATCGTTG
>DAOTAV010000049.1:0-9950 GCA_035382785.1 Salinivirgaceae bacterium
CATATTCCTTTTTATCGGATTTGCCATTAAGGCTGGCTTTGTTCCATTTCACACGTGGCTACCCTATGCACATCCGGCAGCGCCAGCCCATATTTCGGGGATAATGTCCGGAGTACTGATTAAAATTGGAATATACGGAATTCTCCGAATTATACTATTACAGAACAGCAACCTCGAAGTAATTGGATACATAATAATTACATTTTCTGCGATATCGGGGATATACGGAGTTATGCTGGCCATCCTGCAACATAATTTAAAACGATTACTGGCATACCACAGTATCGAGAATATTGGAATAATCGGGCTAGGCATTGGGATTGGATGCGTTGGGCTAGGCACACAAAACTCAGTTGTTGCATCGCTTGGCTTTGCCGGAGCACTGCTTCACACGCTGAACCACTCACTGTTTAAATCACAACTTTTCTTTACGGCGGGCATTGTGTATCAGGCAACCCATACGGTTCAGATCGAAAAACTGGGTGGTTTGATAAAGAAAATGCCCCAAACAGCATTCCTATTCCTTATCGCAGCGCTTGCAATATCGGGACTTCCTCCGTTCAACGGTTTTATATCCGAATTTTTAATTTACAGCGGGCTTTATAACTGGCTTCCAAACGCAGCTAGCGGCATACTAATCACAGTAATATTCTCAATTCTTGCACTTGTACTGATAGGAGGTCTAGCACTTCTTTGCTTTACCAAAGCGTTTGGAGTTGTTTTCCTAGGAAATCCTCGGTATCACTTTAAGCACCAAATTACCGAGGCTCCATTTGGCCAAATCCTTCCGCTTTACTTTATCACAGCCCTAATAGTGTCAATTGGACTCTTCCCTAATGCGTTTTTATCCGTAGTTAGCAAGCCGCTGAATCTCTTCATCGCACTAAATCAAAACTATACCAGCACTAACATCGGCGATAATTCGGAAATTCTCCGAATGATATCAGTTTCATTTGCATCGCTGTTTGCATTCTCCGCCTTAGTATTTGGTATTAGACGAATGGTTCAACATCAGCAAGTTATTTCTGCCGATGAAACATGGGGATGCGGCTACACCGGAGAAACGACAAAAATGCAGTACACCGCAAACTCTTTTGCACGATCGTACTCCAAGCTATTCCGATTCATCCTTTTGATATTCAAAAAAGAAAAAGCGGTGGAGAATGTTTTTCCATCGCATGCCGAGTTTGAATCGAATCCCTACGACAAAGTTGAAAGGGTGCTAATTGATAAGCCCATTCAATCGATACGATTTTTCATGAGCAAGTTCGCCTTCCTGCAAAATGGAAGGCTACAGTACTATATCATATACGGAGTAACATTTATTCTTGCAATAATTGCTATTCCATTAATTTTCGAGAAGCTATTACAACTTATTGAAATACTTAAACATCTATAATCATGCTAAGTGCAATACTGATTATTTTGGCGGCAATATTCTATACGGGTATAATTAACAGGACAAAAAGTATAGCATCGGGACGAAAGGGGCCTGGGTTATTCCAGCACCTAGCCGATGCCATTAGGCTTTTTAGGAAAGGGGCTGTTTACAGCAACACCACCAGTTTTGTTTTTCAAATTGCGCCAACCATCTATTTCTCAACAGTAGTAATAGCCATGCTGCTCGTTCCATTTGGCGATTCTAAAGGGTTATTTAGCTTTCAGGGAGACTTTATCCTTTTCGCCTACATCCTAGCTTTAGGAAAATTCTTCAGCATAATTGCAGCATTGGACACTGGCAGTAGTTTCGAGGGAATGGGGGCCAGTCGCGAAGCGTTATTCTCGTTATTTGCAGAACCTGCATTCTTTATCTTGATGGGCTCTTTGGCCTTGCTTACCGGTTACACCTCGTTTCACGAGATTTTTGCAGCATTGCACCTAGGATCATACACCACTTACGCTGTTGCGGTTTTAGGAGCATTTGTGCTTGTAATGATTTCGATGATAGAGAATAGCCGTATGCCTATCGATGACCCTAAAACGCACCTAGAGTTAACCATGATCCACGAGGTTATGATTCTAGACAATAGTGGTTTTGATTTAGGGTTAATTCTTTCTGCCGGATATTTAAAGTTTGCTATCTATGCAACACTTGTTTTCAACCTTTTTGTTGGAACCATACATTATGAGTACTCTATTCCGCTATTCTTTCTCACTCAGTTTATTTTGGCTGTATTTATGGGATTAGTGGAATCATTCATGGCGCGTTTCAGGATGAGCCATAACCCACAGTTCATCGTGGTTCTTACATCGGTTACATTGCTCATATTCTTTGGGGTGCTACTCCTAATCGGGAAATTCATATAAATCAAAAAAATATACATACAATGATAAACGTACTGCTAATAACATTTCTAATCACGCTGCTTTATATGTCAATTGCCAATCGGCTTCTGACTTATCTGAAAGTATTGGCATTCCAAGGGGTGATTCTGTTTGCCGTGACATTTATCCAACTACACGAATTCAACACCCTAAACCTAATATTGATTTTGCTAGAAACCATTGTGTTTAAATCGGTAGCAGTTCCAATATTTATGGCACATGTTCTAAAAAGAAACAAGATAACACGCGAGGCCGAGCCCTACGTCCCATACTTTGTTTCGTTAATTATCACAACTTTGATTTTGGTAACTACAATCCTTCTATCCGGAACCATTATCGACTCAGGTCTCGACAAGATGTTCTTTGTTGTTGCTCTTTCTACCATTTTTTTCGGGCTCTACATCATCGCATCGCGAAGAAAGATTATCACCCATGTTATGGGGTACTTGGTAATCGAAAATGGCGTTTTTGTTTTATCCTTAGCGGTGGGAAATGAAATGCCTATGCTTGTAAATCTTGGTGTAATGCTCGATATTTTTGCAAGCGTCCTGATTCTGGGTATTTTCTTAAACAAAATTGGCGATGTCTTTAAAAATATCGATGTTGAAGAACTAAGCAATCTTAAAGACTATTAATCAACCTAAACTCATGACAATGATTACGCTATACTTCCTAGGGACTTTATTAATAGGTGCAGGACTATTTATCAACAGGAAAAAGATGGTCAATTATGTGCTTACTTCATTGTTCATTGTTTTGCAATGGGGTTTTACTGTTTATGCATATTTCCATTTGAATGCAACTGTTGCCGAATACTTTACCTTCGATTCGCTTGGATTTCTACTCTTGCTCGTGTTGAGCATCATTTCAATACCTGCAATATTCCACAGTCATCGCTACATTGACTTGCACAATGAACCACCCAAATCGCAATCAATTTATTTTTCCGCGCTGATTGTTTTAATTGCAGCCATCGGACTTGCTTATCTTGCAAACCATATTGCGGTGTTGTGGATTTTTACCGAAATCACAACGCTTGCTGCATCGGCATTAATTTATCATCACCGTAATAAACTTGCCCTTGAAGGTACCTGGAAGTATGTTTTTATATGTGCCATCAGTGTTGCCTTCATCTTTATCGGAATTCTTTTTCTTAGTCTTTCATTGGGAAAGGCTAGTTCCGACAACCTTTCATTTCAATACTTGATATCCCGTAGCACAACACTTAATCCGTTTTGGCTGAAGTTGGCATTTCTTTTCATCTTTACAGGTTTTACGGTCAAGGCAGGACTTGTTCCCATGTTTACTGCAGGAGTAGATGCGAAAGATAAAGCGCCGGGGCCAACTGCCGCACTTTTATCGAGCGTGCTTATGAATATGGGCGTAGTTGGTATTTTTAGAACTTACTCCATTATTGCTTACACACCTTTACAGCATTGGGCTAACATTGTGATTGGTATCTCGGCAGTTTTATCAATTTTTGTGGCAACGGTTTACATGATTAAGGTAAAAAACATCAAACGCATGTTTGCCTACTCAAGCATTGAGCACATGGGATTGGTTATGCTTGCTATATCGATAGGTGGAATAGGTTACTACGCTGCAATCTTACACATCGTACTTCACGCTTTTGTAAAATCAAGCCTTTTCTTTCAGTATAACCAAATCTATAGAGTTTATCAAGATAAAAGCGTCAACCACATAGGTAATTACTTTAAGTATAACCCAACGGGAGCCATTGTAGTTTTACTTGGATTCATCAGTGCAACAGCAATTCCTCCTTCGGGTTTATTTGTGAGCGAATTCCTTATCTTCAGAGCGTTATTTGAAGGGCATCAAATATTCATACTCATTGCGGTGCTTTTATTGTTAACCATCATAATTTGGGCTTTTGCAAAAAATATTCTCAAGGTGCTTTTCACGCCTATCCCTAATTTCGACGAAAGCCAGGTTCCGGTTATTAAGCCGTGGGAATCGTACACGCAGCTTGCGCTAATTATTCTTTCGATATATTTGGGGTTAACACCTCCCGATTTTTTTGTTCAGCTAATTAAAGAGAGTGTAATGTTCTTATCATAAAAGACATGAACTATATATCAATAAGAAATAACCAAACCGTTCCTGTGGCTGATATTCCTGTGTTGGATTATCCGCAATTCTTTGAGACAAATATTTCATTGCTTACCAACCATCCCGAGCGACATTGCGTAAACTATTTCGGGTATAACCAAGGCAATGGTATCAAACTTATCTGTTGTATTGCTGATGACGTAAGCCAAGAAATTTATATCAGCTCGTGCCATGTTTCGCCATCCGGAAAGTTAGAATCGATGACGAGCAGGTTGCTTTGCTTTGAGAAGTTCGAGCGGGAAATACACGAGAAATTTGGAGTAGTTTTCGAGAACCATCCATGGATGAAACCGGTTCGATATCCCCACAATAGAGCCGACAAGTCTAGTGTAATGGATAATTACCCATTCTACTCCATTGACAGCGAAGAACTTCACGAGGTTGGGGTGGGACCAATCCATGCCGGCGTGATTGAACCCGGTCATTTCAGGTTTATTTGCAATGGTGAACAAATTCTCCATCTGGAAATACAACTTGGCTATCAGCATCGTGGAATTGAAGAGCTTTTCCTGCAAAAGAAGAAACTGCTTCAACGGGTAACTCTTGCCGAAAACATTGCAGGCGATACGGTAGCCGGCCACACATCTGCCTTTTGTTACCTTTGGGAAAGTTTAAGTGGTTTTGAACCAAAACCCGAAATTGACTTTTACCGAACTCTAGCTCTAGAGCTTGAACGTATTGCCATACATACCGGCGATTTAAGCGCCATTTGCACCGATATTGCCTATCAGTTAGGTAGTTCTGTTCTTGGCCGATTAAGAACTCCAATTATAAACTTTACCCAAGAATGGGGAGGCAACAGACTCTCGAAAGGTTTGATACGACCGGGAAAAACACAATTCCCGTTTACAAAAGAACTTAGCGATAGACTCAAGAAGGTATTAAACGATTATGAGCCGGATTTCAATGAGATTTGCGCAGAACTTTTTAAACTTCCAAGCGCTTTATCGCGACTTGAACGTACCGGAACGGTTTCCTACGATGATATCCTGAATATTGGGGCTGTGGGAATGTCGGCACGTATGAGTGGATTACTAAGAGATGTCAGAACCACGCATCCATATGCTTTATATCCACAGCTCAATCATCAGCCAATCATAAAACACCATGGTGATGTTTACTCAAGGGCACAAATTCGTAGAGAAGAGATAGGACAATCCATGGCCTATGTTCGTCAATTGCTGGAGAACATTCCCGACACTAAGGCCAATTATGATTTGCCCAACAAGCTTCAACCCAACGCATTCTCAATATCATTGGTTGAGGGATGGAGAGGAGAGATTTGTCATTGTGCCATTACAGGTCACGATGGAGAACTTGTTGTTTACAAGATTAAAGACCCATCATTCCATAACTGGCTTGCGCTTGCCCTTGCGGTTCGCAACAATGAAATTTCAGATTTCCCAATTTGTAATAAAAGTTTTAACCTATCCTATTGCGGACACGACTTATAAAACTATTTGCCATGCTAAGCATTTTAAAAATATTATACCATCAAGGGAAACAATTCATACCCAATGTTAGAACCGCACAGGTTCCCGGGATATTTAGGGGAAGACCCGTTATTAGCACGAATCAAGTAAACGAAACGGAGTTAGTTGACCTTTGTCCGATGAATGCAATTAGCAGCAACCCTGTTTCAATCGACTTGGGTAAGTGTTCCTTCTGTGGGGAATGCGCGTTAAAATTTCCGGAAAAAATTACTTTTACCACCGATTATAAAATCTCCACAAACGAACGGGAAAGGCTAATAGTTAAAGAAGGCGACGATTTTGCCATTGAAGTAAACCCGGCAACAGTTCGCAGTGAAATACGAAAGATATTCGGGAAATCGCTAAAGTTAAGACAGGTTAGTGCCGGTGGCGACAACAGTTGTGAGTGGGAATTAAATGCAGCCAATAATGTTCAGTTCGACATGAGTCGTTTTGGGATTGAGTTTGTTGCATCACCGCGTCATGCCGATGGCATAGCCATCACAGGCCCCATTACCCAAAACATGGCAAAAGCTCTTGAAATTGCTTACAATGCAACTCCAGACCCCAAAATTATAGTTTTAGTGGGCACAGATGCCATAAGCGGCGGAATTTTCGCTGACAGTCCGGCCTTAGATAGAAGTTTCTTGGAAAACCACACGGTTGATTTGTATATACCCGGCAATCCGGCACATCCTCTTACCATCATTAACGGTTTAATAGATTTAACAAGAAAAACGAAATAGCAATCTCGTTGACACGTTCTCGACCCGATTTTTAGCTTAGATAAAAGGCACTGCTCTGTCCGATTATTTTATGAAATTTGTAGCTTTGGCTCAAAAAAAGTTTCTATGATTAAAGAGCAACAAATTGAAGACATTTTATTAGCCAAATTGTCTGACCTAAAATACACGCACAGAACTGACATTAGGGATAGGGCTTCGCTTGAAAAGAATTTCCGTGAGAAGTTTCAAGCCTTGAATCGTGTAAACTTGACTGATTCAGAATTTGAAAGACTTCTCAGGGAAGTAATCAATCCGGACGTTTTTGCCTCATCAAAACGGCTAAGGGAAATAAACACCTTTACCCGTGAAGACGGAACACCTTTGCATTACACTTTGGTAAACATTAAAGATTGGTGCAAAAACGAATTTGAAGTAATCAATCAATTACGCATCAACACAAGCTACAGCCACCACCGTTATGATGTGATTTTGCTGATTAACGGAATTCCCGTTGTGCAAATTGAATTGAAAAGTTTGGAGGTCAGCCCACGAAAAGCCATGCAGCAAATTGTGGACTATAAAAGCGACCCGGGCAACGGATACACCAATTCATTGCTTTGCTTTATGCAATTGTTCATCGTAAGCAACCGTTCAAACACTTACTATTTTGCCAATAATAATGCTGCCCATTTTAAGTTCAATGCCGACGAACAGTTTTTGCCTATTTATCAATATGCCGACGAGGACAATAAAAAAATCACGCATTTAGATGACTTTGCAGAAAAATTTTTGAGCAAATGCACACTGGGGCAAATGATTAGCAGATACATGGTATTGGTGGCCAGCGAACAAAAATTGCTCGCAATGCGACCCTACCAGATTTATGCTGTAAAAGCAATTGTTGACTGTATTCACCAAAACAGGGGCAACGGCTACATTTGGCACACCACGGGAAGCGGAAAAACTCTTACATCGTTCAAAGCTTCAACCCTACTCAAAGACAATCCCGATATTGAAAAGTGTTTGTTTGTAGTTGACCGCAAAGACCTTGACCGACAAACCCGTGAGGAATTTAACAGATTTCAGGAGGGTTGTGTGGAAGAAAACACCAACACAGAAACTTTGGTAAGGCGAATGCTCTCGGATGATTACGCCAACAAAGTAATTGTTACCACCATTCAAAAATTGGGGTTGGCTTTAGATCCAAACAATAAGAACAACTATAAAGAACGCTTACAAGTATTAAGGGATAAACGCATCGTTTTCATTTTTGACGAGTGCCACCGTTCACAGTTTGGCGAAAATCACAAAGCCATCAAAGAGTTTTTCCCTAAAGCACAGTTATTCGGTTTTACCGGAACACCTATTTTTGAAGATAACGCAACCTACAAGCAAATTGATGGAACGGTGGGCTCCTATGTAACAACGAAAGACATTTTCCAAAATCTCTTACACAGTTACACCATTACGCATGCCATAGAAGATAAAAACGTATTGCGTTTTCATATTGACTATTTCAAACCCGAAAAAGATGTGACCGTTGGCAGCACCGACCATAAAAAAGCGGTGGTAAACGCCATTCTGAAAAAGCATGATGCCGCCACACATAATAGGCGCTTTAACGCAATACTGGCTACCGCTTCCATCAATGATGCCATCGAATATTATACATTATTTGCAAAGACATTGCAAGCAATGTCTTTACATGACCCCGACTATATCCCTTTAAACATCGCCTGTGTATTCTCTCCGCCAGCCGATGGAAATAAAGATGTTCAGCAGTTGCAGGAAGATTTACAACAAGAAAAAGCCGACAACAAAGTTGAACCCGAAAAGAAGAAGCAGGCATTGGAAGCCATCATCAGCGATTACAACAAACAGTATGGCACCAACCACTGTATCAACGATTTTGACTTGTATTACCAGGATGTGCAGCAACGCATCAAATATCAGAAGTTCAGCAACGCCGACTATCCACGCAAAAACAAAATTGATTTGACCATTGTGGTGGATATGTTGCTCACGGGTTTTGACAGCCAATATTTGAATACGTTGTATGTTGACAAGAACCTGAAATTTCACGGATTAATTCAGGCTTTCAGCCGAACCAACCGCATTTTGAATGACACCAAACCGTATGGCAACATCTTAGATTTCCGCCGGCAACAAGCCGAAGTGGACAGAGCCATTGCCCTATTCAGCGGTGAAGGTTTGGCAGAACGAGCCAAAGAAATTTGGTTGGTTGACCCTGCTCCGAAAGTAATTGAAAAATTCAAGGAAGCAGTTAAGGCAATGGAAAAGTGGATGGTAGATAAAAACTTAGTAGCCGAACCGCAGGAAGTTTACAACATTAAAGGCGATACGGCACGTATAGAGTTTATCAACCGCTTTAAGGAAGTACAACGCCTGAAAATGCAACTTGACCAATACACCGACCTCACCGAAGAACAGAAAGCAACGATTGAACAGCTAATGCCCGAAGACCAATTGCGTGCGTTCCGCAGTTCGTATTTAGAAATTGCTAAACAGCTCAAAGAAATACAGCAAAAAGAAGGCGACAAAGCACCTTCAACCATTCAGCAATTGGATTTTGAATTTGTGCTGTTTGCTTCTGCGGTAGTGGATTATGACTACATCATGAACCTGATTGCCAAATACACCCAAACACCACCCAAAAAGCAGAAAATGACCCGCGACCAATTGATTGGTGTATTGAGCAGCAGCGCCAACCTGATGGAAGAACGGGAAGACATCATCGAATACATCAATACATTGGAAGTTGGAAAACCACTGAATGAAAATGAAGTAAAAGACGGCTATCAAAAATTTAAGGAAGAAAAGATAGCCCAAAAAATTGCCGAGATAGCACAGCATAACGGTCTGGAAGTTGAAGCATTGAACGAATTTACCCATGCCATCATTAGCCGAATGATTTTCGATGCCGACAAATTAAGCGAACTGTTTGCACCCTTAGATTTAAGTTGGAAAGAACGCACCAGACGAGAATTGGCATTGATGAAAGAATTGATTCCTGTGCTCAGAAAAAAGGCAGAAGGCAGGGAAATTAGTGGATTGAAAGCATATGAAGTCTGAAATATGATTTTTAGGATTAAAGGATGATAGGATTACTTAAGAAAAAAAATGAAACATGAAAAATTCATACGAAAATATTGTTTTTTCAACGAAAGTTTTAGGATTAAAGGATGATAGGTTTACATAAGAAAAAAAATGAAACATGAAAAATTCATACGAAAATATTGTTTTTTCAACGAAAGTTTTAGGATTAAAGGATGATAGG
>DAOTAV010000049.1:10050-13218 GCA_035382785.1 Salinivirgaceae bacterium
GGATGATAGGTTTACATAAGAAAAAAAATGAAACATGAAAAATTCATACGAAAATTATTGCTTTTTCAATGAAAGTTTTAGGATTAAAGGATGATAGGTTTACATACGAAAAAAAATGAAACATGAAAAATTCATACGAAAATATTGTTTTTTCAACGAAAGTTTTAGGATTAAAGGATGATAGGATTACATAAGAAAAAAAATGAAACATGAAAAATTCATACGAAAATTATTGGCTGTGCAACGAAAGTTTTAGGATTAAAGGATGATAGGATTAAACTAAAAACCAAATGAAACATGAAGAACTCACACATAAAATTATTGGCTGTGCAATGAAAGTTCACAGCACATTGGGAAATGGCTTTCAGGAAGTTATTTATCAACGTGCTTTGGCTATTGAGATGGAAAAGCAAGGATTAGCTTTTCAACGTGAAATGGAAATGACTATTTATTATGAAGGAATTGATATTGGCACACGCAGGGTAGATTTTTTTGTGGAAGATATTATAATGGTTGAACTGAAAGCCATTATTAAATTGGAAGATGTGCATTTAGCTCAGGCTATGAACTACTGTCAAGCCTATAATGTACCTATTGGATTGCTCATCAACTTCGGAGCAAAAAGTTTAGAATTTAAACGGGTGTATAATGTAAATCACCCTGATAATAAACAATACAAGTCAGTATCAGGATTAAATAGATTAAAGGATGATAAGATTAATTTATCCTCACCATCAGCAATCCTAAAATCATCTCATCCTAAAAATCCTAATTCAGACAATTAAATGCCTATGAGTAACAACAACGAAAATAAATTGGTGCCGAGGTTAAGGTTCCCTGAGTTCCAAGAAAGTAATGAGTGGCATATTAAGGAAATTCATGAGTTAAGTGATATAGTTAAAGGTCAGCAACTAAATAGAATGGAACTTTCTGAAATAGGTCCTTATCCGTGTTTAAATGGTGGCATCAATCCTTCTGGATATACAGAACATTACAATTCAGATTCTGATACAATCACGATAAGTGAAGGGGGAAACTCTTGTGGGTATGTAAATTTCATGACTTCAAAGTTTTGGCTTGGAGGTCATTGTTACAAGCTTTTGCCTAAAGATGGTGTAAATAAGTTGTTTTATTATCAACTTTTAAAACTCAATGAAAGTAGGATAATGAAACTGCGTATTGGTTCAGGTCTACCGAATATCCAACAAAAATCATTACGTAGGTTAAAGTTACAGTTCACTAAAAATATCATTGAACAACAAAAAATCGCTGCCTGCCTTTCTTCCTTAGATGAAGTCATCACAGCCGAGAGCAAAAAGTTAGAGGCGCTGAAAGAGCATAAAAAAGGGCTTTTGCAAAATCTTTTCCCGCAACAAGGCGAAACCGTGCCGAAGTTGAGGTTTAAGGATTTTGAGCATGCCGATTGGATAGAGACATCTTTAATACATGTTGCAGATTACGAAAACGGCAAAGCCCACGAACAAGATATTCATGAAAGTGGCGAATATGTTGTTGTAAATTCAAAATTTATCTCAACAGATGGTGAAGTAAAGAAATTTACGAATACTCCTTTTTGCCTTGCTCAAAAAGGTGATATTCTTATGGTGCTTAGTGATGTACCCAATGGCAAGGCTATCGCTAAATGCTTTTTAGTTGAAGAAGATAACCGTTATACAGTTAATCAACGTATTTGCAAAATTACTCCCAACAAATTAAACAGTAAAATTTTATACTATCTTTTAAATAGGAATCCTTATTTCTTGGCATTTGATGATGGCGTAAAACAAACAAATTTAAGAAAAGAAGATGTTTTGGATTGTCCTATAATGATACCTGAAAACCAAATGGAACAAGAGAAAATCGCCGATTGCCTATCTTCCCTTGACGAATTAATCACCGCCCAAACCCAAAAAATAGAATTGTTGCAACAACACAAAAAAGGGTTGTTGCAGGGCTTGTTTCCGTAAAGACAGGGTATGCCCTGTCTCAATAATTAAAACCATGGACAAATACAAAAACAAATACCGCATACCCTCTGCCCGCCTGCAATCATGGGATTACCGTTGGGCCGGTGCCTATTTTATTACCATATGCACCGCAAACCGTATCCATTATTTGGGTGAAATAGAAAACGGGAAAATGGTTTTGTCGCCCATCGGCGTGTTGGCAGATGTGTTTTGGCACGAAATAAAAAACCATGCCCAAAATGTGGAATTGGGCGCATTTGTGGTGATGCCCAATCACGTGCACGGTATTTTGATATTAACGGGAAATGATAACGACAACAATACCGTAACCGTAGGGACAGGGCATGCCCTGTCCCTACCATCCACCAACGCATCCACCAACCCAACCATTGGACAACAACGATTTCAAAATATTGGAAAAAATTCCGTTTCATCCATTGTGGGTTCCTACAAATCCGCCGTTACCAAACACGCCCATCGTTTGGGATTTGAATTCGCGTGGCAAACCCGTTTTTACGACCATATTATCCGCAATGACGAATCATTTCAAAGAATATCAAATTACATCATCAACAATCCTGTAAATTGGCAGGAGGATAAATTGAACAATTAACACCATGACAGAAAATAATCAAACCCAATTAGGCAACACCCTTTGGAAAATCGCAGACGAATTGCGTGGCGCAATGAACGCTGACCAGTTCCGCGATTATATGCTTTCGTTGTTGTTCCTGCGTTATCTGAGCGACAATTACGAAGCAGCCGCCAAAAAGGAATTAGGAAAAGATTATCCCGTTCTAACAGATAATGAAAAACGAACACCGCTTTCGGTTTGGTACGAGCAAAACCAAGCCGATGTAGAAGAATTTGAAAAGCAAATGCGAAGAAAAATTCACTATGTCATTGAGCCGAAGTTTCTATGGAACAGCATTGCCGAATTAGCCAAAACCCAAAGCAAGGAATTACTTCAAACGTTGCAAGACGGTTTTAAATACATCGAAAACGAATCGTTTGAAAGCACCTTTCAGGGTTTGTTTTCTGAAATCAACTTAGATTCCGATAAACTCGGCAAGAACTACGAAGAACGAAATAAAAAGCTCTGCAACATCATTCAAACCATTGCAGAAGGCATTAACAGTTTTGATAAAAACATTGACTACTTAGGTGATGCTTATGAATATTTGATTGGTAAGTTTGCAGC
>DAOTAV010000050.1:0-13210 GCA_035382785.1 Salinivirgaceae bacterium
TATCATTGGAAGAGCCTTATGTCTGATTTTAAGATATTAGTTTTGTTGAATTTACCAGCGTGGAGTTTTGGAAAGTCGCTCCTTTGGACCACTCCAAGAACAACCAAGGCAATAGAGGGTTTCTAATTCAAATCCGTCGATAGACTCGCCTTCGTTCACCGGAATGTATTCATAATTCTGCGAAACCTGAATTACCAACCGTTGTCCTCGGCTGTTTTTAATATAAAACCGGCGTATTCCGCACTGTGGGCAATATAGAAATTTTATCGACATCAGAGGGCTTTTTTGCCAATCAAAGGGCGTTACATGTTAAAAGATTCCATTGGATTTGATTGTGTAAAACTCATGGAAAACTTTATCGCAAAAATAAATATTTGACGAAACAAACATTATAACTTTGTGAAAAAAAATCGATGAATAAGCAAGTCGATATAGTCCAAACGCCCTTGATGAAGCAATATTTCAAGATCAAAGAAAAGCATCCCGATGCTATTTTGTTGTTTCGAGTGGGCGATTTTTATGAAACCTTTGGAGAAGATGCAATAAAGAGTTCAGAAATTCTTGGAATTACTCTCACGCGAAGAGCCAATGGAGCTGCTTCATTTGTTGAATTAGCAGGTTTTCCATATCATGCTCTTGACACCTATCTGCCTAAATTGGTTCGCGCCGGCCAACGAGTTGCTATATGTGAACAACTTGAGGATCCCAAGCTGACTAAAACTATTGTGAAACGCGGAATTACCGAGCTTGTAACTCCGGGAACCGCCATTACAGACGGAATCATTCAAAGCCGAGAGAATAACTACCTTGGTTCGGTTTATTTTAACGAAAAGATGTTATGTGGCGTAGCTTTTCTTGATCTTTCTACCGGCGAATTCTATGTGGCTGAGGGGTCGGTGGAGAATGTTGAAAAGCTCCTTCAAAGTTTTAATCCCAAAGAAGTTTTATTTGAAAAAGATAAAAAATCGAAGTTCGTTGAATTATTTGGCACTCGTTTTTTTACCTATGGGGTGGAAGAATGGGCATATAACTATAGTTCAGCCTATGATGCGTTAACTCGGCGATTCGAAACTCAATCCCTCAAAGGGTTTGGAATTGAAGATCTTCACAATGCCATTATAGCGGCCGGAGTTGTTTTACACTATCTTGATCTGACCCACCATACAAATCTTAACAATATACGTTCGATATCTCGAATTGATGAGGACAACTATGTTTGGCTCGACCCCTTTACCATCCGGAATCTCGAGATTTTTGATGCGTTACACGAAAAGGGCAAATCGCTCTTGCAGACCATTGACCACACACTTTCACCTATGGGTGCGAGGATGCTTCGCCGATGGTTGGCTTTGCCCCTTAATCAACCTAAAAAAATCAGCGAACGTTACAACGTAGTTGAATGGTTGATAAAAAATCCCGATCAAGGAAATTCCATACGTTCGTTAATCCGAAAGGTGGGAGACCTTGAACGGTTAGCTACCAAATTAGCCGTTTATCGAATCAATCCTCGGGAGCTGGTTGCGTTAGCTGAATCGCTGTCAGCATTGGAGCCTTTGCGTGAGATTTGTTTGCGGAGTCAACTTCCTGTTCTGGAAGGAATTGGCGAACAGATACAACCTTGTAAAGGTGTTCGACAACGGATTGAAAAAGAGATTCAGCCAACACCTCCCCCAAACCTGAACAAAGGCAATGTAATAGCAACAGGTGTCCATCAGGAACTCGACGAATTGCGGCAAATTGCTTTTACAGGTAAAGATTATTTAGCGCAGATCCAGGAGCGTTATATTGCAGAGACCGGTATCAGCAGTTTAAAAATATCGTTCAACAATGTATTTGGGTATTATATCGAAGTGAGGAATACTCACAAAGAAAAAGTCCCGTCAACTTGGGAGCGAAAACAAACTTTAGTAAGCGCAGAGCGGTATATTACGCAGGAATTGAAGGATTACGAAAATAAGATTCTTGGAGCAGAGGAGCGGATTTTGGAACTCGAGCGGCAATTGTTTTCCGATCTGATTGTGTCGCTTTCTGAGTATGTACCTGCAATGCAATTAACCTCGGGATTGGTGGCAACCCTAGACTGTTTACAATCCTTTGCCACCTTAGCTCAGCAAAACAATTATTGCCGGCCGGAGGTTAACGATTCGTTGATTTTAGACATCAAACAAGGACGACATCCCGTAATAGAAACCCAGATGGAAGTGGGGCAGGAATATGTTCCCAACGATGTTTTTCTTGATCCGGACTCGCAGCAAATCATGATTCTTACCGGCCCCAACATGTCGGGGAAATCGGCACTGCTCCGCCAAACAGCCTTGATTGTCCTTTTGGCACAAATTGGTTCTTTTGTCCCGGCAGCCGAGGCAAAAATTGGGATTGTTGATAAAATATTCACGCGAGTAGGAGCCTCCGACAATATTTCTCTAGGAGAATCAACTTTTATGGTTGAAATGAACGAAGCCGCTAGCATTTTGAACAATCTTTCCTCAAGGAGTCTGGTGCTTTTCGATGAACTTGGTCGAGGCACAAGCACCTACGATGGAATTTCAATAGCTTGGGCAATTGTTGAATATCTCCACGATCATACCCGATATAAGCCTAAAACCATGTTTGCAACACATTATCACGAACTTAACGAAATGGAAGCCTCATTTAAACGTATTCGGAATTACAATGTTTCGGTGCGTGAAATCGGAAATAAAGTTATTTTTCTTCGAAAATTAGTTCGTGGTGGAAGCGAGCATAGCTTCGGTATTCATGTAGCAAGAATGGCCGGAATGCCCGATGTGGTAATTAAACGTGCCGATCAGGTTTTAGCAGATTTAGAGGGAAAACACGAAACCAAAGGTCTTACCCGTCATGTAAAAGAGCTAGGCAAGCAACGCGAAGGGTATCAATATACCATCTTCCAACTCGATGATCCCACGCTAGAGCAAATTCGGGATCATTTAAAGGGTGTTGATATTAACAGCATTACTCCTTTGGAAGCCCTGAATAAATTGAACGAAATCCGAAAAATCTTAGGTCTGAAATAGTGATTTTTCTGCCGACAATTTATTCCATCAACAATAATAATTTATCAAAAAAATCAGGATACGATTTTTTTACAACATCGGCTTCCAAAATATGGGTTTCTCCATCAGCACCCAAGGCAGCCACAGCACAAGCCATAGCAATTCTGTGATCGTTATGGGAATGGCAAATGGCACTATGGGGTTTGCCTCCTTTTACAATGATCACATCGCCTTCAATCTGTAATTCTATCCCCATTTTTTCGAACTCTTGCTTAAGGGTTAATGCTCTGTTGCTTTCTTTATGAACCAATCGTTTGGCGCCCTTAATCATTGAATCGCCTTGGCAATGTGCCGCTAGCGCAACTGCGGGGGGAATCAGATCAGGGCAATCATTAGCATCGAAAGCGAACGGTGTGAGGCGCTGCTTTTCTACTTCAATAAAATCTTCGTTAATGGAGCATCGCGCGCCGGTTCGCATTAGCAACTGAAGGATATTTTTATCGGGTTGTTTTGAAAAGGGCGAAAGGTTTCTTACGGTTACTTTGCCGGCAATAGCACCCGCAACAAGCATAAAAGCTGCTCCGCTCCAATCGCCTTCAATATCCATATCTACAGGGCGATATCGTTGGTTAGCTTTAATTTGAAAATGATTATAATTTTGCTGTTGAGCTTCTGCACCAAATGCTTTCATGACTTCAAGCGTCAGGTCAATATAAGGTTTACTTTTAATAGCTTCAATATAAATGGTTGTGTGCTCGGAAGCTAAAGGTGCAGCCATAATTATTCCGCTCAGAAGTTGCGATGTTTCGGAAGCATCCATTGATATTGATCCGCCTTCCCATGGACCTTTTATGACTAAGGGTAAAAAACCATGATTAGACTGTATTGATACATTCATTTTTTTCAATGTATTTTCAATCATAGTCATCGGTCTTTTTAACAAACTACCGGTGCCGTTAATTACGATGGGATGCGATCCCAAGGCTGCAAGTGCCGAAAAAATTCGGGCAGCTAATCCCGATTCTCCACAATTGATCGTTTGCGAGGAGAGTTTTATCGGCCCTGTGATGAATGTTTTATCGCCTTTAAAAGAAACCTTGGCTCCTAATGTTTCTACGATCTTTAAAACCGATTGAACATCGTCGGATTTACCACAATGGTGAAGTATGCTGGTTCCGTCGGCTAACGATGCAAGGATTATAGCTCGCTGGGATACACTTTTGGACGGTGGTGCGATTATGGTGCCATTTACCTTTGAAGGGTTGATTTTTACATTCATGAATAGTCAAGGCGATGGATTAGGGATTAATAAAATAAGTTTGTAGAAATTGGTCAACCGTTTCATAATTTAGTTGTCCCGGAGCCGTTCCATATTCTTCCAAAGATGCATAGGTAAAGGGGGCACCTAAAATAGGTGCCAAAAGGCGTGTAGCTTTACCCATTTCTCCCATGGCAAAGGCTATGAGTGGTTGGTGATACTGATATAACGATATCAGGTTGACTAAGTCGAATGGGCACTGTCCCATGGTTGCTATCTTGATATAATCCGGACCGGATTTAAGCATTTCATCGCAAAGACTTTTTAACGTTTCGGGTTTGGGGGTTCCATCGAAATTGTGATATGAAAGAATAATTTTGCGCTCTTTTTGTTTAGCTAATGAAATGAGTTGACTTTTGAGTCGAGGAGGCAAACTAACATCAATATCAATGGCATAACAACCCTGCTCAAGGGCAAATCTTAACCGATTCTCTATTTCAGCAACATCTTTGCTACGACAGGTGGCAATGATATTTTTCCCTAAACGAAACAACTCAGAATATTCATCGTTGCTAAAATTCAGTAAGTCGAACCGGATTTCACAAAGCACCGATTCTTTAACGGTTGATGCTGCAGTTTTGTAGTCGATCTTGCCAAGACTGAGACAAATATGAGGGTTGTAGTACTTCATTATTGACCGATGATTTGTTCGAGATGCTTTTGTAGTTCAACTAAGGGAATTCTTTGAATTACAACCTTTCCAATGGCTTCAATAAGGATAAAATCGATGCCGTTGTCAAATCGTTTTTTATCATGCACCATTTTATCAACAATTTTCTCATGAGAGATGTCAAAAGTAATGGGAAGGTTCAGTTTTATAAGAAGATTTTCGATTCGTTTTTGTTGATTTACATCGAGTAACCCTAACTTTACTGAAAGTTTTGAGGCAAAGGCTAAGCCTATTGAAACAGCCATTCCATGGGGCAATCCGTAAGTCGTTTCGATTGAATGCCCCACTGTATGACCAAGATTTAGTATTTTTCGAAGATGTTTTTCTTTTTCATCGGCTGAAACGATGGAAGCCTTATATTGAACCGATTGCCGAATAATGTAATCAAGGGCGACGGGTTGCCTTAGGTTGATGTTTGAGGTGTTTTGCTCCAAGAATTCAAAAAATGGCGGTCCGCTAAGAATAGCATGTTTAACCACCTCAGCCATCCCATTACGGTATTCATCCTCCGGGAGGGTTTCCAGAAGTTGTATGTCGCAGATCACAAATTTGGGTTGGAAGAATGTTCCCACAATGTTTTTGTTGGAATTGAAATTAATGCCGTTTTTCCCCCCAACGCTTGCGTCAACTTGAGAAAGCAATGACGTGGACACTATGCCCAATGCGACACCGCGCATAAATGTTGCTGCCACAAATCCCGCAATGTCGCTCACTACACCGCCTCCAAAGCCAAGGATAAACGCGTCGCGTTGGGCATGGTTTTCCAAAAGCCACCGATAAATTGAAAGGCAGGTTTCAAAACTTTTTGATTTTTCTCCGGGAGAGATAATAAAACAAGGAAAATCGGGGAGAAGATGGTGATAAAGAAGATGCAAATTAGTGTCGGTGATGATAAAAACATTTTTTTCGGGGATAAGATCTTTAAGCTTTTTGGGGAAGTCACAGAAAAAGATCTCCGAAAGTGTATGGTTCAGCTGTATGGTTATCGGATTCATCACCTTAGCTCTTTTTTTCAAAGTTAATGATTTTCAATAAAAAAGCCTTTTTACCTAATCGTAAAAAGGCTTTTTTATATCACTCATCGTTGTTAAATGGTACGACCGGGATATTTTTTCAATCCTTCGGCAAGCGCCTCCATAGCTTTCTTCAGGTCTTCAATTTTAAGCACATAGGCCATGCGTACCTGTTTGCGTCCCAATTCGGGATTGGAATAGAAACCCGTAGCCGGGGCCATCATTACGGTGCAGCCGTTGTGGGAGAAGTCGGAAAGCATCCACTGGCAAAATTTATCGGAGTCGTCAATGGGAAGCTCAACAATAGTATAAAACGCTCCTTTAGGAACAGGAGTTTTTACACCGGGCATTTTGTTTAATTCTGCACACATAAAGTTTCGCCGTTTGATATATTCCTGATACACTTCGTCGAAGTATGATTTAGGTGTTTCCAGGGCAGCTTCGGCTAAAAATTGTCCTAAAGATGGTGGGCTCAAACGGGCTTGAGCATATTTCAAGGCAGTAGCCATCAATTCTTTATTTCGCGACACAATACATCCGATTCGAACTCCACAGGCACTGTAACGTTTTGATACCGAGTCCACCATTACTACATTTTGCTCAATTCCCTCAAGGTTCATGGCAGAAAAATGCTTGTTCCCATCGTAGCAGAATTCTCGATAAACCTCATCGCTGAACAAATACAGGTCGTATTTTTTCACTATTTCAGCCAAGGTTTTCATTTCTTTTTCCGAGTAAAGATAGCCGGTCGGGTTATTCGGATTGCAAATGACAATTCCCTTTGTTTTGGGAGTGATTGACTTTTCAAATTCTTCTATGGGCGGCAGAGCAAAACCGTCGTCAATATGCGAGAAGATGGTCTTTAGTGTAACTCCGGCCATCTTAGCAAATGAATTGTAATTGGCGTAATAGGGTTCAGGAATAATAACTTCGTCTCCCGGATTTAAAGCTGAGTTAAATGCAAACGATATTGCTTCCGATCCTCCGGTGGTGATGATAATGTCGGAATATTCTACATTGATTCCAACATTTTTGTAGTAATCGGCTAATTTTCTCCGATACGACTCAATGCCTGCTGAGTGACTGTACTCAATAACAGTTTCATTGTAGGTCTTCAGGGCATCCAAAGCAATTTTCGGAGTTGGAATGTCGGGCTGTCCGATATTCAGGTGATACACCTTGATCCCTTTTCGCTTAGCCTCTTCAGCGTATGGAACTAGTTTTCGGATAGGCGATGCGGGCATCTCTTTCCCGCGTTGTGATATTTGTGGCATAGCTCAAATGATTTATGTTTACTCTAATTTGCTTTTATGTAATCGTTTGCAAAAGTAAAATATTCTACGTCCCGTTTTATTAAAATAAATGTGTCGGGCAACATATTAAAGACTAAAATGTCATCTGTTAGAAGACTACTCCAAATCGTCTTTGATTCCGATAAGTTTTATGGGTACTTTTTTTAACATCGCGTAAATTTCACCTTCCGATTGAATGTCGTCATCATCGGTGTTATAATACCAGTGTACTTCAATGTTGATCCCGGATTTATAGAATTCCTCCAGTTTTGTAAGGATTAGAGATATCATTTTTGCCGAAGCTGAGTTAAGGTAGTCCATTTTGAAATTGAAGGTGATCGATTGATTCCGCAAATCTCCCACGTTCTTTTCTATCCATTTAATAACAGGGGCGTAGGTTTTTACGACGTTTTCAGGAAGCGAACGTCCTGAAATTTCAAAAAAATTCTCCGATGGATCGAAAACAACTCTTGGGGTTTTAGGTGTGGCTTCAATTATCAATGCTTCCATAAATCAAGGCTATCAGTGCAATTTGTTTTAACTACCAATTCGTGAACCAAATATAAGTTTTTTTCAATAACAAAAATACCTACAACAAAAATTTTTTAACCTTCAGCCGATTATTGGTTTACTAATATTTTGTAAAAGTGTGAGTTATCTACGATTTTAATTTTTAAAACGATTACCCCCGTTGCAGATTTTGGTAAAGATAATCGGATGTTGTTCAGGCCTTCTTCAATAGCATGGGATTTTTGGTCAAGTATTGCCCCCATAGAATTAATAAAAGTAAATTCAGCCCATGCGGATGATGGTGAAATTATTTTTACATCGACAAAGTCGCGTGCGGGATTAGGCGTTGGGTTAAATATTCTAAGCTGTGTATCAAAGAAGAAGCATTGACTGTTATTCTCGATCAGGTTATCGCCGTTAGTTTCCGTTTCGACACATATATACCTTGGCAATTCATTTTCATTGATCAATATTCTGGTTCGAAGGGTGTAGGGAAGAATTTGTCCCGGACTGACGGTTTCAGTGCATAGTTCGGAAATTGAATTGAATTTATCTGAAGTAATTTTCAGCAAGGTGTTGTTTATAGGAACAGTGCCGTTATTCCGAATCTGAACACGAATCAATAACTGGTTGTTGAAAATGGTAGCGGACATAGAAATCATTTCCAGGTCAATTTCCGGTACTAGGGTGGTTATAACCATTCTATCGCTATCGAAACACCCATGGGGGGTTCTCATCTCCAGGGCTAAGGTGTCAATTTGTGCCATGTTTTGAATAAAACGCCAACTAGAATCGGTAGAGGTGAGAGTTCCGTTTCGGTACCATCTGTACAAATATTCAGCGTTGTTGTTCAGCGAAGAGACTATAAAGTTAACCGGAAGATAAAGGGTGTCGTTGGGAATGACGATATGAGCATCGGGTTTCTCAAAAATTTGTACTGTTGATTGTGCTGAGGCAGAGCAACCGGCGTTGTTGGTCACAGTGATTTCTATGGGGAAGGTTCCCGCTGTGTTATTGCTGATCAGATGATTTCCGGAAATGATACCGGCAACGGGGGCTACGTTCCATTCTACTTGGTTAAGCGAGTAACCTATACCCGGGATGCTTGCATGATGCAGAGCAATAGTTTCGGTTGCACATCCGGAGGCCGGAAAGGGCAGCGCTGTGGGATTGGGGGCTACCGTTACTGTTTTCAAAATCGTGTCGCGGCATTGGTTAACTCGTTGAATAGCCACTAATTGTACTACATAATTTCCTGCCGTTGGGAAAGTATATTGCGGATGGGTTTGAGTAAAATTAACTTGCTGGTTAAACGTCCAGAAATAATCCGATAAAGTAGATAACCATGTTTGAGTTGTATTGGTAAATCTCACCGGAAGACCTTCGCAGGCAGTACTCCAGGTAAAGTCGGCAACGGGTGAGTTTTTTATCTCAACGGTTTTTGTAATGCTATTGGAACAGCCGTGATTGCTTGTGAGTGTCAATGAAACAGTTTGTTGCCCGGCCGTAGAAAAAGAATAAACAGGATTAGCCGTGGTTAAGGTACTTTCGGGAAAATCCCAGTGATATCCGGTGATGGTTCCGTCGGATAAGGTTCCAAATGAGGTGAATTGCACTGAATTGCGCTCACACACTGTAGTGGGACTAAAGTTTACCATCGGAATATCGTTAACTCTTCGGTTAAATGAAGTGTCGTTCCAGCAACCACTTTCTGTGGAAACTTTGAGTTGGATTTGAATTTTACCGGTGTCGGGATACGAATAGCTAACCTGAGACCCGTAAAGTGTGTCGGTATGATTGAATATCCAACGACGCGTGGCAATGGCCGATCCGTCGAGACTTTGGGAGTGGTCGGTAAACGCAAATTGATTGGCTTTACATAGGGCTCCGTGGTCGAAGGCGAGCAAAGGTGCATCTCCAATAATCGACAGGTTGATGGTGTCGATTGCCTGACAGCCGTTGTTGTTGGTAACAGTAACGCTTACCTGAGTATGATTGTTGATGGTGAAATAGGGAAGGTTACTCCCGTTTGACCAAAGATATGCTACTGCGTTTTCACTTCCGGAGACCAAGGAAACACGTGTGCCGTTGCAGATTGGACCATCGTCGCCCAAAGATGCTTGGAGAGCAAAGCTGTCGGCTTTCGCTCTGAAGTAATGTTCTTTCCAGCATCCCAGCGAATCGGTAACTCTTACCCAATAATTGCCCGGGGTTGAAATTTGAATCGATGGAGTAGTCATACCGTTTGACCAAAGGTAAGTGTAATTGCCTTCTAAATGCGGTTCTACGGTTGTGGACGAACCAAGGCAAAAATAGACCTCATCGGGAATATCGATAGTCGGGAAACGCACTTCGATGGTATCGCGTGTGATAATGCCAAAGGTATTGGTTGCCTCAACCCAATATACTCCCGATTCGGAAACTGTGGTGGTATGTTCAGTTGATCCGGTTGACCATAAAACATTGGTAAAATCACCGGGTATTTCGAGCGTAACGGGACAAAAACTTTGTGCAAAGATGTCGTCTCCCAGATTCACGGCTAAGCCATATTTTAATGCTAAATATTGTTTGATTTGATCCGATTCTTGCTCGGTAAGCAGTCGGTTATAAATGATGATTTCCGCTATATCGCCGTTTAGATATAAATTACTGTTGGGAGGAAGACCGCCCGTTGAATTGTTGTAGGCACCGATAAGGAATCGGTAATCGGTATTAAATTCGTAGAATTCGTTAATATTTTTTTCTCCAATAAGTTCAGAATTCAACAAAAGTTGATTTTTAGCATCGTCACGGTTGTTTATCGCTTGAATAAGATAAAACCGTCCGATTTGAAATTGATTGGTGTATATTTCTCTAGATATGTTATCCTGATAGAGAAAATAAAAATTATTAGTTTCGTGCAAAAGGGCATACCTCCCCGATACGGCACCCGAAAGAGATTTTGCAAAGAAAACCCCGTTTGCCGAGTTGCGCGATCCGATCAGAAAAACAGTATGACTGTTTGTTCCTAGGTCTAGGATGTCACCACCGTCGAGATAGGTGTTTGTGCCGTTGAATCGAATTACCGGACGACCATTCAATCCATTTTCCACCTTTTGTGGCTGATTGGTGGCAGTTGGCTGCTGGATTAAAAAATGGTTGGGACTCAAATCGTACCATTGAACTACTTTTCCATGGCTGATTAAAACCGAGTCGGCGGAAAGCCAGAGTGCTAATGAATTTAAGCTCTGCGGACTAAACTTCTGCAAAGCCTGAGATGTTGAGTAAACCAAGGAGTGACAAAGGTTGGTCCCAACCACTCTCCAATACAAGATATGGTACGGGGGTAAAGTGACAGACAAGGATGTTTGTGTTGTTTCTGCTTCAAACAATATGGAATTGAATGAAGGATCATTGCTTATTTGCAAAGTGAAATTTAAGAATGAGCCTATGGCCTGCCAATGGAACATTACTCTACCGGAATTGATTATTTCATTTGCCTGAGGAGAAGTCAATGTTATGGTTTGACTTTCAGGATTAATATCGATCACCTGGATTGTTTTTTCTGCGGTGGAATAGCATGCTTCGGGGGTGGTAACGGTTAGCGATACGGTGAAAAATCCGGCACTGTCGAAGATTAAAAACGGAGAAGGTTCGTTGGAGAAAAACTGACCCTGAACCGTCCAAAGATAGGAAATTGAGGAAGAGGCGGGTGAAACGTCTGCGGAGAAATGAACGGGCATTTGGGTACAGGCAATTTCCGGAGCAATAAGTTGAATATTGGGGGTAGGATAAACAGTTACAGTTTTGGATTGGGTTGCAACGCATCCGTTTTGATTCCCGGCGGTTAAAGTTATTTCATGGGTTCCGGGTTGATTGATAGTAAGAATTGGATATTGTACCGTATCGACAAGTTGTTGGTTGATTCTCCATTCCCAACGGGTAATGGGAACTTGGTCTATGGAAACAGTTTCGTTAATAACCGTAAGCGGAGTATTGGTGCAACCGTCATTTACTCCAAATATCACAATGGGTGCCTGTCCGTTGATATGAACAAAAACAGAATCGGTGGATGTGCACCCGTAGGGAGAGGTTACGGTAAGCCGATAAAGTCCACCATTTTCCACTGTTATTGAATTGCCGGTTTCCGAAGTGTTCCAGCTGTAAGAATAGTTTGGGATGTTGATTACCGAAAGTTGGCTGTTTCGACAGAGCGTTGTATCGTAGGATGAAAACCATTGCATTAACGGAAGAGTATCCTCCGACACCCTTATGGTTTGTGATTTACGAGAGCATCCCAGCGAGTCGAATACCATCACCCAAAAGTCTCCGGGTTGGTTCACTTGTATTGTGGGGTTCATTGAGGTGGTTGACCATAAGTAAGTGTAACCGTTTCCAAGGTTTGGATTCAATATCACACTTTGTCCGGAACAGAAAGCGGTGTCGCGAAGTTGGATGGTAGGATATAGAACCTTAATGGTGTCGGACGAAATAAAGTTATATTGGTCAACCACGCGCACCCAATAGGTTCCCGGATTGTTAACCGTTATAGAACTTTGGGTTGAGCCGGTTGACCATAGATATTGGTTGTAGATAGTATTAGCCTGAATAGTAACGGGGCAAAAACCATAGGTCACCGAAATGTCAGACCCAAGATTTACCGGTGGATCGCACGAAACAGTAGGACATTGAACAAAAATGGTATCTACCGACAAATATCCGTCAATATCCGTTGCTGTTACTGAATAGTATCCGGTTGAGGTTACGACGATTGTGGGAGTGGTTGCACCGGTTGACCACAAATAATTCACAAAATGGGGTGCCGAAGCTGAGATGGTAAAGTTACAAAAACCACAGGTTCCATAGAGGTCGGGCCCTAAATTGACTGAGGGATAACACGACTGTGAAGGACACACCACCCGAATATCGTCGCTTGACATTAGATTAAAGGCATCGGTCACGGTTAAGGTGTAGGTTCCGGTTTGCTGTGCCACGGTTTGGGGTAGCGTAGAACCGTTAGACCATTGATACTCAAGATAACCCGAAGGGGCAACAATAGGATAGTTGCACGAACCGCAAACTAATGATGTGTCGTTGCCCAACGACAAAGGAGGAAAAAATTTATATCGAAGATAATGCGTCAAAGCTAAAGCTTCTTCTTCCGTAATGCGACGATTGAAGACCATAAACTCCGACAAAAAGCCTTTGAAAAATTGGCTGTTCAATGCATTGGTACGACTTCCGAGAAGATTAAGCTTCAACTGCTGAGCGGTGGCTGATGAAGCAAGAGCAGGATGCAAAGTGTTGATAAGAATATCGTTGGAACGAATGACAACAATCTGCCAACCGGAATAGTTCTCGGAGAGTCGGAGAGTATTTTGACCATCGAACACCCCGGGCCCTGCGATAAGGCT
>DAOTAV010000051.1:0-13051 GCA_035382785.1 Salinivirgaceae bacterium
CCATATAAAATCTTCCGGGGCGGGGAATTTCGATCGAAAATTTGCCTTCTGCATCTGTAATTCCTCCACCAATCATAGAACTATCGCGTTGGCTGTATAAAATAACATTTGCATACTCAACCGGATCTTGTGTACCGGCATCAATAATTGAGCCTTGAATCGTAAATTTCATCCCTTCCGGAATGTTGAAGTTCCCGGGTCTACTTTGTTGTGCCGATAGCAATAATGATGTGAGAGATAAACACAAAAAAAGAGTTCTAAATTTAAACATATGTCAGCATTTTAACGTTTGCTTTTTATGACAAATAAATTGCCGTAAAGTTTAATTCTGTAAAAAATGTTATAAAACATTTCAAATTTTCCACTTTCACAAAAAAATTGCAAAAAAATTGTTAAATTCGTGTGCGGTTGAATCATAGGCAACAAAAGTAATAATCAAAGGTTAAACATAAAAACATAAACAGATGAAATCAATCGAATCCTACAATTTTAAGGGTAAGAAAGCCATCATAAGGGTGGATTTTAACGTGCCGGTCAAAGATGGAAAAGTTAGTGACGATACCCGCATCAGAGCAGCCATTCCAACCATAGAGAAAATATTAAATGATGGAGGAGCTGTTGTTTTGATGTCGCATCTTGGTCGTCCCAAAGGTGGACCGGAAGAAAAATACTCATTGCGCCCTGTAGCTGATCATTTAAAAGGTCTGATCAAAAACAAAGTTCATTTCATTGAGGATTGTATTGGCCCAAAAGCATTTGAAGCCAAAACAAAATTATCTTACGGAGAAATTCTGGTTCTGGAAAATCTTCGATTTTATAAAGAAGAAGAAGCCGGTGATGAGATGTTTGCCCGTGACTTGGCATCAGGAATGGATGTTTATGTTAACGACGCTTTTGGCACCGCTCACAGAGCTCATGCAAGCACTACCATTATCGCACAATTTTTCCCCAACGACAAAATGTTTGGCTACCTGATGGAAAAAGAAATTACGGCTATGGACAAAGTTCTCCATGGTGCTGAATCTCCATCGCTTGCCATTATTGGCGGAGCAAAAGTAAGCAGTAAAATCGAAGTTATGGAAAACCTGCTAAGCAAAGTCGATACCATGATTATTGGCGGAGGAATGGCTTTTACATTCCTCAAGGCGATGGGAAAAAACATCGGGAAGTCATTGGTAGAAGACGATCATTTGGATACTGCAAAAAAAATCATGCAACTTGCTAAGGATCGTGGGGTTGAATTGTTGCTTCCTATCGACAGCGTTAATGCAACCGAATTCAGCAACGATGCCCAAACTAATATAACCTCAGTGGATTCCATTCCTTCAGATATGATGGGTTTGGACATTGGCCCCAAAACCATTGATTTGTTCGATAAAATGATTCGCAGTTCAAAAACCATTTTGTGGAATGGACCTATGGGGGTTTTTGAGATGGAAAAATTTGCAAAAGGCACTTTACAAATTGCACAAAGCATCGCTAAAGCAACCGAGGAAGGCGCCTTCAGCTTGGTTGGCGGTGGCGACAGTGTGGCTGCAGTAAACCAATTCAATCTGGAAGACAAAATCAGCTATGTTTCTACCGGCGGTGGTGCTATGCTCGAATACATCGAAGGAAAAGTTTTACCCGGTGTTGCAGCCATTCGTTCATAGATACATAAGTTAACAAGAAAAGGTTCCGGCCTTTCGGAACCTTTTATATTTTTTAATTCCTATTTTTGCAAAAACTTAACGAATAGCTGAACATGGAATTCTTAAAAAATTACCAACTGGAAGTCGATCCTCAAGAAGTTTCAAAAAGCACCGATGAGATCATCCGTAAATCGAAAGAGAGTGGAAACATCGACACTTTAAAACTATTATTTTCACTAATCGACCTGACCTCCCTTAATGGCAACGATACCCAGTCGAAAATTGCTGATATGACCCAAAAAGTTAGCTGGTTCAATAAAGTTTTCCCGGATATGCCCAACGTTGCGGCCATTTGTGTATATCCGCTGCTAGTTCCGGTAGTAAAAAAACATCTCACTGCATCCAATGTGGGTATTGCTTCGGTGGCAGCAGGTTTCCCCGCATCTCAAACCTTTCTCGATGTCAAAACCCTTGAATGTAAACGCGCAGTGATTGAAGGAGCAACAGAAATTGACACCGTGATAACGCTGGGAGAGTTTCTCGAAGGTAATTACGATTACACATACCGAGAAGTAGCTGCCGAGAAAGAAGCCTGCGAAGATGCCCATTTAAAAATCATTTTAGAATCAGGTTCCTTGCGATCCATGAAAGAAATCCGTATTGCATCTTTGGTTAGCATGGAAGCGGGAGCCGATTTTATTAAAACAAGCACCGGCAAAACTGAACCTGCGGCAACTCCCGAAGCTGTTTACGTAATGTGCTGCGCTATTAGAGATTATTATCAAAAAACAGGGCGAATGGTTGGTATTAAACCTGCCGGAGGAATAATTACCGCAAGTGATGCCTTAATCTATTACCAAATTGTTAAGACTGTCCTTGGTGAAAAGTGGTTAAACAACCGATGGTTCCGTTTAGGTGCCAGCCGTTTAGCCAACAATCTTTTGACCGATATTGTCAAAATGCAAAATCCATCAGCCCAACCGGTTAATTATTTCTAAATCATTTTTGTTGAAGAAAACATTCTTGCTGTTGCAAGAATGTTTTCTTTTTTTTTGCAACAAACGCCACTATTGAACCTCGATTGTTGTTGATTTTCGTTTTACCAACTGACCAAATAACCACGGAACAATACCAGCTGCTCGTAAAATCTCCTCAATTTGATTTTTTTCTGCCGGATCAACGGCAATTAAAAGACCACCGCTTGTTTGAGGATCGCAAAGTATGAACTTTTGTGATGCATCGCTTAATTGCACCTGATGACCATAACTATCCCAATTGCGATAGGTTCCACCCGGAATACATTTCTGAATAATATACTGTTGAATAGAATCAAAGGTAGGTATTTTTGCAAAATCGATAATTGCCGTCAGATTTGCTCCATCGCACATCTCTGCCAAATGACCCAAAAGTCCAAAACCGGTGACGTCGGTCATGGCGGTGACTCCGCTGATTTTCCCCAGCAACTCACCCACTTTGTTGAGCTGACACATCGATCGGGGTGCAATATCGGCATGTTCGGGTAAAAGTTTTCCTTGTTTTTGGGCTGTTGTGAGAATGCCTACTCCCAAAGGTTTGGTGAGATATAAAAAATCGCCTTCTTTTGCGGTATTATTGCGTTTGAGGTTTTCTATTTTAACTCTGCCGGTAACAGCTAAACCAAAAATAGGTTCGGGAGAATCAATGCTATGACCTCCGGCAATAGCAATGCCGGCTTCAGAACAGGCGTGTTTTCCCCCTTCCAAAACCTGTCCGGCAATTTCGGGACTAAGTTTATCAACAGGCCAACCAAGGATAGCAATTGCCACCAAAGGGGTTCCACCCATAGCGTAAACATCGCTGATGGCATTCACTGCGGCAATTTTACCAAAGGTAAAAGGATCATCAACTATAGGCATAAAAAAATCGGTAGTGCTGATAATCGCTGTCCCGTCTCCAAGATCATAAACCGCAGCATCGTCGCGTTCAGCGTTACCAACCAATAGGTTTTTGTTGGTCATATCTGTAGGACTGAACGATAAAATTTCTGTCAGAACCTTGGGCGATATTTTACAACCGCAACCGGCTCCATGACTAAACTGCGTTAATCGAATCGGTTCCATAGTTAATCATTTTTCAATTGTTTGTTTACTATTCGTAAAATTTGATTGGCATTTTCAGCAGCATGAGTATCGGGTAACGGAATTCGGGTGATTCGATTCGGATTCCTTAAATCTAAGGCTTTTCGATAACTTTTATCGTAATAAGCGAGAGTAATACGGGCTACTTCACCATAATTTTTTTGGGATAAAAATTCTAACGCCAATTTTGCATTTTGACCACCCAATCGTTTGGTTATTCGTACTATAGCATCGGCTAATTGCTTATCGTCGCATTTCCCATAGTCGGCAACCAATTGTTCTATTCGTTTTTCAACAGGAATATCAACAAAAAAAAGGGGTGCCTGCTGCATTTGACGATAAAATGCCAAGGGAATTTTCACCTTCCCGATGTTGTGGCTTTCATCCTCTACCCATATCTCTCTATTTGTATCGAGTTTACGTAACCGATCAAAAAGCAGGTTTTCAAAATGCTCAACGGTTGGTTGTTGTTTTTGCCCTATTGATCCAAACGCTGAACCTTTATGATTTGCCAATCCCTCTAAATCAATCGCTTGCCAACCTATGTTTTCTAATTCATGAAGAATAAGGGTTTTCCCGCTGCCGGTGTATCCTCCGAGAACGAGTAAAGGAAATGGTTGTTCGAACGATGAAAGAACATAATTACGAAATGCTTTATAACCGCCACGAATTCGATAAACCTTTTGGAAGCCATGTTCGTGCAAATGGCCGGCAAATGCTTCACTTCGCATGCCTCCTCTCCAACAGTGGACTATTACCGTTCCTTGAGGAGCAACTTTTCTCGATTCCTCAACAAACCAATCAAGTTTTGGGGTTACGTAGCGATATCCTAATTCAAGCGCTTCCGACGACGAACGTTGTTTGTAAACCGTGCCAATGTGAGCTCGCTCTTCATCGCTAAATAAAGGAATATTAAACGCTCCCGGTATATGCCCTCGTTGAAATTCTCCGGGAGAACGAACATCAATAATGGGCAAGTTTTTTTTGATTGCCTCTTCTATGGATATTTCATCAATCACAGAGTGAATCGTTTTTGAGCGAAGCAAATGTAATGATTGATTTTTGATTTTCTGTTACATTTGTTTCCTGTTTTTTCACAAACTCTAACATTCCAATGCGCTATTTTGCACATATTTCCTATCTGGGGGTCAACTATTGCGGCTGGCAACGACAACCGAACCATAAAACCGTACAACAAACCATCGAAGAAGCACTGCAACGTCTCTTAAAAATTCCGGTAATATGTATAGGTTGCGGACGTACTGATAGTGGTGTTCATGCTTTGCAATATTTTTTTCATTTCGATGTAAAATCTGAAATTCCCGATGATTTTCTTTTGAAAATCAACAAAATGCTACCCGACGATATTGCTATTCATCATCTTTATAAGACCGACAGCTCAAATCATGCACAATTTAGCGTTGTGGAGCGCACTTACGAATATTTTATCCATATCTCAAAAAATCCTTACCTGAACCTTATCAGTGCCTACTACCCTTTTCAGCTGAATGTTGCTCAGATGCAAAAAGCAGTTATGCTTTTACCACGGTACACTAACTATTTTCAATTTTGCAAAGCTCCCAATCGTGTGGATGATTATCACTGCAACGTCAAAGAAGCAAAGCTTTATATTTCAAAGAATGAGAACCGCATTCGGTTTAAAATTACTGCAAATCGATTTATTGCCGCTATGAACCGAATAATTGTTCATCGACTGCTTGAAGTTGGACGTGGAAAACTTTCGGTTGAAGAATTCGAACATATGCTTTCTAACTCTGCTGAACCTAAAGTTATTCGACAAGCTTATCCGCAAGGATTACACCTTACAAGGGTAATCTATCCGTTCTTAAATTTACCACCGGCAGATTTCCATATTTTGAACGAAAATGAATATTTTTGGGCGGAATTAGAATGAAAACCGATAAAACAAAAACCATGAAAATTATACAAAAATCCCTAGTTCAGCAATCCGACAATCCGGATGCTTTTCTCTTCAACAGTATAGTTTTTGGTCCGGTAATCAGCCGTCGTCTTGGAGTATCATTAGGAATCAATCTTTTGCCAATCAATCGCAAAGCATGTACGTTCAATTGCATATATTGCGAATGCGGTAAAACTCCTGATGATATTGGCAATAGCATTCTCCCAACGCATGACGAGGTTACCAAAGAAATTGAGAAAATATTTTTCGATTTAAGATTATCAAACCAAAGTATCGATACCATCACTTTTGCAGGAAACGGAGAGCCTACACTTCATCCTCACTTCCCCCAAATTGTTGATAAACTGATTGTTTTACGAAAAAAATATTTTCCGGCGGCACGAATCGCTGTATTAACCAACGCAACCCGTCTACAAAAACCCGGCATAATAAATGCACTTTCGTTGGTTGACGATGCCATCCTTAAACTCGACTCAGCCATTCAGGAAACCGCGGAAAAAATCAATTGTCCTAACGAGACTTTCAACATCGAAAGTGTTATTGAGACAGCAAGCCAAATGAGCGGGAAATGTGTCATTCAAACCATGTTTATTAGAGCCACTGTGGATGGAAACTCTATCGACAATACCACCGATGAAGAAGTCACTCGATGGCTCGAAGCCTTAAACAAAATCAAACCCCGTTTAGTTCAAATCTACAGTCTATCGAGAATTCCAACCATAAACACGGTAGAAAAAGTTGATGCAGAAACCCTGCAAAACATTGCCGCAAAAGTTCAACAACTGGGAATCGAAACCTTAGTAACTCCATAAAAAGTGAAGTCATGTCAGTATTGATGGAATTTGCCATATTTCCTACCGATAAAGGCGATAGCGTAAGTCAATATGTGAGTAAGGTCATCTCGATGCTGAAGAGTAAAAACCTATCGTATCAGTTAACCCCCATGGGGACTATCGTAGAAGTAGAAACCATGGAGGAGGCAACCGACTTACTAAACCGAGCTCACCAAGAACTGGCCAACGATTGCAGCAGAATTTATTGTACAGCAAAATTTGATATACGCAAAGGAAAAAGCAACCGTATGCATCAAAAAATCGACTCAATCAAAAAGAAAATTGGAGATGTAAACACCTGATGAGTCCATTGCTTAGAAACATTTTATTTATCATTGCCGTAACTCCTTCGATTGCCGTCGGTCAACCTGAATTCCCATTTCAACCCAAGGAGACTGTCCGGTATGAGGTGGTTTACAATGTGGGCTTTTTATGGCTGAATGCCGCCAAGGTTACCTTTGAGGTTTCCGAAAAAATTTATCAGGACAAACCGGTGTTTCGCTTTGTATCGATAGGAACAACAAACCCAAACTACGACTGGTTTTTCACTGTTCGCGACACATTTATAAGTTACGCCGACAGAAACGACTTACGTTCCTATTTTGCATCACGAAATACCCTTGAGGGAAGCTATCGAGTTAACGACCTCTTATTTTTCGATACAAAATCGGGAATCATAACCGCTAATCTTTATAATAACCGACAAGGTAAACGGCAAAAACATTTGAAGCCTAAAAACCCTGCTATGGATGTACTAACGGCCGTTTATTTCTGCCGAACTCTCGATTATTCATACCTAAATCTCGACCAAATCGTTCCAATTCATACCATCATCGACGATTCAGTGTATAGTCTTTATATTCGATATAAAGGTCGAGAAGAATTGCAAATGCCTGACGGAAAGAAATATAAAACCCATAAAATTTCCGTAAAACTTGTGGAAGGAACCATATTTCGCTCAGGAGAAGACATGCATGTCTGGTTTACCGACGACCTTGTGAAAATTCCACTTCTTGTAGATGCAAAAATCTTAATTGGTTCAGTAAAAGCCTATCTCTTATCAACCGAACATTTGAAATTTCCCATAGAAGCCGGGCCTTATTAGTGCGACGCTTCCATTATCGGGAAAAACTTTGTAGATTTGAGCCACCTATTAACTTTTTCAATAATGCGAATTGCAGTTAACACACGACTTTTGATTGATAATAACATGACCGGTATTGGTTGGTTTTTATTTGAAACCACACGCCGAATGGTTGAAAATCACCCTGAGCATCAGTTCTTCTATTTCTTCGACCGTTCCTTTCACCCTCGATTCATAACGGCAAAGAATATAACCCCTGTGGTGTTGAAACCCAAATGCAGGTTTCATCCCCTATTCTATCGTTTTTGGTATGATATACAAGTTTCAAGGGCGTTGAAAAAACACAATATCGACGTTTTCATTTCTCCCGACGGTTTTTGTTCTACTACCACAAAAGTCCCTACACTTTTGGTTATTCACGATCTGGCTTTTGTGCATTATCCCAAATTTATTCCATGGTATATGTCGCGATTTCTGACTAAGGCCACAGGTGTCTGCGCCCGTAAGGCAGAAAGAATTGCAACCGTTTCGGAATACTCCAAACACGATATCCATCGCACCTATTCGATTCCCTTGGATAAAATCGATGTTGTGTACAACGGAACCCATCATCACTTCAACCCCTTGACAGAAGAAGAAAAATCTAAAATTAAAGAAACCTACACCGACGGAGCCGACTATTTCCTTTTTGTTGGAACGATTCATCCCCGAAAAAATCTAAAAAATCAAATCGTAGCATTCGAGAAATTCCGTAATCTTCATCCCGAAGCAACGCATAAATTTCTTGTGGTGGGAACCCAATGGATTGTTGAAAAAGAATTCCGAGAGCTATTAGAAACCATGCAACATAAACGCGACGTAATCTTTTTCGGTCACACTCCCACAGAACAATTATCTCAAATTACTGCTGCAGCTTTTGTTTTAATGTATGCGTCGGTTTTTGAAGGATTTGGGATTCCCATTATAGAAGCATTTCAGTGCGGAACCCCGGTAATCACATCAAACACCTCATCGATGCCCGAAGTTGCCGGCGATGCCGCACTCATTGTTAACCCTCATGACCCCGATTCGATTCTCAACGCCATGGAGCAGCTATATTTAAATTCGGGATTACGTCAGGAATTGATTCGCAAAGGACAACTTCGTAGTCAAGTGTTTTCGTGGGAGAAATCGGCCATGCTTCTCGAACAGTCGTTGATAAAAATGACCGAAAGCATCCAATCCTGAAAATATTTAGGAGAATCCATCCCGTTAAATTTTAAAAGGACTCTGAAAAACGGATGAAACCTTCAGTTTACCTTTTCAGGATATCCTTCAGAAGCTGAAAACCTTTTTCCCAATTCCTTGCCCATCCATTAATACAAAGAACAAAAGGCTCAATCATAAATCGATTGATGATAATCTAATTGCTCTTTACAACAAAAGAAGGGACAAACCTTTCAAAGTAAATCAGTAGTAGAATATAGAATTACACAAAGTTTGATTTTTGAGCATGGCAAAATCTTAAACTAACCTCCGGTCGGACTAAGGCAATCAAAACGTTGTTCATCGTCATAATCGAGATAGAGAAAATTCTATCGTCGGGTTTGAATTTTCATTATACGATGCATTGATTAAGACAATGGTAAAATGCGCTTCGAATCAACTTTTCGAACACCCATTGACCAACGAAAATAGTACCTTCTTTCCATGTTGTTTCCATATTGTTTCCATATTGTTTCCATGATGTTTCCATAAAGTGGCCTTTTATGGAAACACTATGGAAAGATGGTGGAAAGATGGTGGAAAGTTGATTGAATAAAAAGAGCTCTCTCTGCATGTCCATTTCAGAACAAAAGGGAATTGTTGAAGATAAAATCAGCATATAAACGAGATTGCTAAAAGCTAAAACAACAAACCCACAAAACCGACATGGAAAAGCCATAATTTTCCCTTTATCGTTTGGAGCAAAGAACTGATTTGTATTATGAATTTCTAAGTTTGTATTAATAGAGTTAAAAACAACAAAAATTATTAGCTTAGCAATTAACTAATGCAAAAAAACACCCAATGGCTTGGTTAATTTTTAAACGAAATTTATATTTGTGGAAACATTTGCATTTCCGGAATAACCTAAAGTACACTGTATAATAAATTCCAATCGGGACGTTTGTGTGCTTGAGAGGTAATAAAGAAGTGCAAGTATAAACAAGATATCGGCAAGCGCAAAAAAAACATCGATTGAAACAAGAGAAAACAACATTTTAGCCCCTATAGAAAAATATTTTGCCACAACCACCTATCCGATTAAATTTTATTCTTTACCAATCAATACTTTTTGTTTTTTAAATCCGCCACAAATTGTACACCTATCACAAACTGCACCACCCTAGACACAAAATAAAGTTTGTCGAATAACATTAAAAAACTGCCAAATTTATCTAATTTCGAGAATCTTTTATGGCAAGATTTTGAGTGAATCATTTATAACCCTGTCATCTTGGAAGGATCAACAATCTTGTCAAATTCCTCTTCACTTAAATAACCTAGTTTAAGGGCTGCCTCTTTTAACGTTAAATTTTCATGATATGCCAGCTTGGCAATTTGTGCCGCACGGTCATAGCCGATATATGGATTTAGGGCAGTGACAAGCATCAGCGAATTTTGAACCATTCGGTGAATTTGCGAATGATTCGGCATCAATCCAATCAAGCAGTTTTGAGTGAAGCTATTGCAAGCGTCGGATAGAAGCGTGGCTGATGATAAAAAATTAGCAATCATTACCGGTTTAAACACATTAAGTTCAAAATGTCCGTTGGCATTGGCAAAGGAGATAGTCACATCGTTGCCAAAAACTTGTGCTATAACCATGGTCAAGGCCTCAATTTGAGTAGGATTCACTTTTCCGGGCATAATGGAGCTCCCCGGTTCGTTGGCGGGTAGAATCAGTTCAGCAATTCCACTCCGAGGACCGGATGCCATGACTCGAATGTCGCTGGCCATTTTAAAGAGGCTTATTGCCAATTGTTTGATGGATCCATGGGTTTCAACCAATGCGTCGTGTGCAGCCAAATCAGCAAATTTATTGTCCGAGGCTTTAAAAGGTAGCCCTGTATATTCTGAAATAAGCTCAGCCACCAATGTATCGAAACCTTTGGGAGCGTTTAACCCGGTTCCTACGGCCGTACCCCCAATTGCTAAGAGCGAGAGATGCTTCAGTGTATTTCTCAACGACTCTATAGATCGGTCTATTTGGGCAACATATCCGCTAAATTCCTGCCCCAAAGTCAATGGTGTGGCATCCATAAAATGGGTGCGTCCAATTTTTACGATACTCATAAACTCTTCCGACTTTTTTTGCAACTCGTCACGTAAGTTTGTAGCCGCCGGCAGCAAATTCTCACCTACAACTTTATAGGCCGCGATGTTCATGGCCGTAGGAAATACATCGTTGGACGATTGCGACATATTCACATCGTCGTTCGGGTGCAAAAGTGTTTTCCCCTCACCCAGACGATTTCCTTGCAGAACATGAGCACGATTGGCAATCACTTCGTTGAGATTCATATTGGTTTGGGTTCCCGAGCCGGTTTGCCAGATTACTAAAGGAAACTGATCGTCGAGCTTTCCGTCGAGAATTTCATCGCAAACGGTTTTAATAAGCTGAGCTTTCTCTTGGGTTAATTTTCCCAATCGAAAGTTTGCCTCGGCCGCAGCTTTTTTCACCAAAGCAAGAGCATAGACAACCTCTTTGGGCATAGAGCTTTCGCGACCGATAGCAAAATTTAATCTTGACCGTTCAGTTTGAGCTCCCCAATACTTATCGGCAGGGACGTGTACTTCCCCCATGGTATCACGTTCAATACGAAAATCATTCATGGCTTTGTGTTTTTTATGTCTAAAACAACCTTTTATTCTTTTAGTTTTTCGATAACCTTAAAAATTACTAAAAAGATAAGCCAAAACCTGCTGAATTGTATATCTTTGAGAAAAAAAGCTATGACAGAGTTTGTTCTAAACGGTCGTAAAGTATCCTATACAGGTGATTCGGAAAAAACGCTTCTGGAATATCTTCGCGAAGATTGTCATCTAACCGCAGCTAAAGACGGATGCTCAGGCGAGGGAATTTGTGGCGCTTGTACGGTTGAAATTGACGGAAAAGCTAAGCTAGCTTGTAAAACTAAAATGAAACAACTCAACGGTGCTCAGGTGCAAACCTTAGAGGGGATTCCTGAAGATATAATTAATATCATTGCAACCATCTTTGTTAATAATGGCGCGGTACAGTGTGGTTTTTGCACACCGGGATTTGTAAGTCGAACCAAAATACTACTTCAAGAAAATCCCAATCCAACCATAGAAGAGATACGACAAGCAATAAAGCCACATTTATGCCGATGCACGGGATACAAAAAAATAGAACGCGCCATAGCTGAAGTTGCCACGACATTATCTTCAAAGCAATCTGTTAAACTTGATAGGACACAAAGCGGAGTAGGCAAATCGGCACCAAAATATGAGGCTTTGGAGGCAGCCAAAGGGACAAAAAAATACACCGACGACCTGTTTTTCCCGGGAATGAAATACGCAGCACTTTTGTTCAGCGAGTATCCCAAAGCCAAAGTTCGTTCAATCGATACCCGCGAAGCTAAAAATGCTCCCGGGGTAATACGTGTATTTACGGCTTCCGATATTCCTGGCGACAAAATCATAGGACTGATTCGCAAAGATCAGTATGTGATGATTTCCGAAGGTGAATCCACTCATTACATTGGCGACGTGATTGCTGCCGTAGTAGCCGATAGCGAAGCTTTGGCTCGCCAAGCAGTAAAAAAAATAAAAGTAGATTACGAACCCCTTGAACCTGTAACCGATGTTTTTAAAGCCATCGATGGAGCACTGGTTCACGATAATACTCCAAACCTTATTTCCACAACATCTTTTAAAGTTGGATTTCCTGACGCTGCATTTCAGAATGCAGCGTTCATTGCGCGCGGGCGTTTTGAGACTCAGCGCGTTGAGCATGCTTTTCTAGAAAAAGAGTGTGCTGTTGCTCATCCCGATTCCGACGGCGGAGTTACAGTTTACAGTCAAGGACAAGGAGTTTACGTTGACCAAAAACAGATTGCTGCAATAATTTCATTACCGTTAGAAAAGGTGCGCGTGAAATTGCTCTCCAACGGCGGAGGATTTGGCGGAAAAGAAGATTTGTCGGTGCAAGGTTTTGCTGCATGGTTTGCCCACGCTTTACAACTACCGGTTAAGGTGCGTCTCACTCGTCAAGAATCGATACGTATGCATCCCAAGCGTCACCCTGTTTTTATGGACATGGAGCTGGCCGCCGATAAAACGGGTAAATTAACCGCACTACGGTTGCGCGCTGTGGGCGACACTGGAGCGTACGCTTCGGTTGGTGAAAAGGTGATGGAGAGAGTTGCCGGACACGCCACTGCCGGATATTTTAT
>DAOTAV010000052.1:0-13029 GCA_035382785.1 Salinivirgaceae bacterium
ATTTTTCTAATGACCGCCATTAGAAATTCTGGCTAATGACAATTTTGGGATAATTGTAATGAAATAACCCTGTCTTCAAACTGACATCTTTCATTTATTACCGCACAAAACCATTGGAAATTGAACCGGCATAAGAAAGAAGCAACAAAAGCTATGCGATCTAAGAAGGATTTTTAGCAGAAATTTAAGAATTAGAATGGCAAGAGTATAATATGTGGAGACAGATCTTCATCAAAATAAAAAGTCCATCGCAAAAATGTGGGATGCGATGGACTTTTAGAAACAATCTTCAGATTTAGAACAAATAATTTGCTTCCCAGATAAAGGCTTTTACCCCTACATCGGTGTTGGCATTATCAAGATAGGATACGGCATTTTTTAAGGGTTCCACCATTGAGTCGTTTATAATGCAAATTACTGCGCTGTTTTCCTCAGGCCAGGTGTGTGTCCCCATTCTGGGTTCTCCCTGGTAACCCTGACCATAAACAGTATCCCATTTTGTGAAACCTTTAATATCGAGTTTTTCAAGGATATACAATACCTGCTCGCTTACGGCTTTGTTATGTATTATAAGAACGGCTTTCATTGTAATGAAGTTTTAAGAATTAGTTGACTGTGGAGGTACTTTATCTAAGAAATGAAATTCGCTTTGTAGCTTCATACGACGTTTACGTCGACTTCCTGCGCGTATCAATAAATAATATGCAACCGGAACTATGATCAACGAAAGTATGGTTGAGAAAATCAAACCACCGATGACGCTGATTCCGATGGGCGCCCACTGTTCAGCGCCTTGACCGGTGCTAAACGCAAGAGGTAGCATGCCAAGGATGGTGGTCAAAGCGGTCATTAAGATGGGGCGTAAACGTGAACGTCCTGCCTCTACTAAGGCATTGAAAAGCGGATAGCCTCGATCGCGAAGTAGGTTTGTAAAGTCAACCAAAATAATGGAGTTTTTCACGGCAATACCAATGAGCATGAATGCACCAATCAAGGCGTTGACGCTCATCGATGTGTTTGTCAGATAAAGAGCAAAGAACACTCCTGAAAAAGCAAATGGAAGTGCTGCCATGATAATGATGGGCATTACAAACGACTCGAATTGAGCGGCCATGGTTAAATATACTAGCAATGAAGCTACTAGCATAAGTAGAATTAAATCTCTAAAAGTCTCTTGTTGATCTTGAAAAGCTCCTCCAATAACTACATCGCTGTTGGCAGGAGGTTGGTTCTCATTAACCAGAGCCTGAATGTCTTTAGCTACTTCACCAAGAGTTCGTCCTTGAGGTTTAACCGAAATGGTGATGAGACGTTGTTTGTTTTCGTGGGTGATTATAGGGGGAGCGTTAATGATTTCAACGCTTGCAATATCCTTTAAAAACACCTTGGTTCCCAAAGGCGTACGGAACGAAATGTTGTTGAAGAGTTCTATGTCGTGTCTGACTTCATCTTTCAAACGAAGAATCACATCGTACTCTTTTCCCTCTTCTTTCATTTTTGTTGCGGTCATCCCTGTCATGTAGCTCCGAAGTGTAGAGGCAACCATTGCCGAGTTAAGTCCCATTTGTGCCAGTTTATCTCGGTTTAGAAAAACTTTTAACTCGGGTTTTTCCGATTCCTGACTTATAATCACATCTTTTGCCCCTTCAATTTTACGAATTTTCTTTGCCAAATCGTGAGCGTAAACTAGATTTTGGTCGATGTTATATCCGAAAACTTTGACAGCGATATTGTTGCCACCTATCCCTCCCATGTCAGAGCCATAAGAAATATCGTATTTTACTATTTCCGGCATAGTATCTAAAACCTGACGAAGCTCATCAGCGATGTCAAACACTGATTTTGTCCGAACATCAAGATCCCTTAATCGAACCATTATTTGCATAATGTTGGACGCGTTAGAACTGAAAGCCGACATGAAGGATGCTTCATCGGAAGCTCCAGCATTCATGGCAATTGCCACAACATCTTCACCAAACCGCTGATGTAAAATATTTTCTATTTTAATCATGGCTTCCTCTGTTTTTTCTACTTTGATGCCGGTCTGTAGTTCAATTTTTGCACTCAACCTTGATTGGTCGGGCTGTGGTAAGAAATCGGTTCCCACATAGTTCATCACCTTGACGGAAAGACCAAAGATTAGGATGGCAACGATCATGGTGCTGATTTTATGCCGTAAAACAAATTCAACGGAATGTTTATACCATTCATCGAGCTTGTTTAGAGCAAAACCGAAAGTTTTGTCCCAAAGCGATTTTTTTTCTCCATCCATTTGAAATGGATGCGATTTTAATAGAACGGAACTTGCCATGGGAGTGAACGATATAGCTGTAATAGTTGATACTACGATGGTGATACTCACAATCCAGCCGAACGATTTAAACATGGCCCCTGCAAATCCCGTTAAAAGGGTTAACGGCATGAACACAGCAACAATAACAACGGTGGTAGCAATAACTGCAACCCAAACTTCGTTGGTACCATATATGGCTGCTTCTCTTCGAGTACTGCCACGTTCCAAATGCTTTATAATGTTTTCTAATACCACTATGGCATCGTCAACTACCATCCCAATGGCAATGGTGATTGCCGAAAGAGTAATGATGTTTAACGAATTGCCAGTGATAAACAAGTAAACAAATCCGCTGATCAAAGATATTGGAATTACTGTCAGCACAATGATGGATGGTCGCCAGCGCCCGAGGAATACCATGATTACCAGCGTAACAAACACCAAAGCATAAAGAATGGTCTCAATCAAGTTATTGATGGCAGTAAGAATATTTTTTGATGTGTCGATAATGGGTTCGATTTTTACATCCAACGGAAGGTTGGGTTTGATTTTTTCTAATTCGGCTATAACCTTGTTGGCAACTTCAACGGTGTTAGCTCCTGATTGTTTCATTACCAACATTCTGACACCTTTTCCGGAGTTGATTCTTTCGACAGTGGTTCTGTCTTTAAGTGTATCTCTTACAGTAGCAATATCTTCCAATCGAACGGTTTTACCGCCTTGAATAGGTATCACGGTTTTTCGTAATTGCGCTGCATTTTGATATTCTCCTTCAAACGAAATTTTGTATTCATTATCGGTTGTTTTAACCGAACCGATGGGTAATTTTAAGTTTTCTGCTTTAATAATGTTCCCGATTTGATCGAGAGTGATACCATACGTGTTTAAAGCAGCAGGATTGAATTCAACGTAAATAGCTCTCTTGGGTACGCCAATGGCCCTTACAGATGCAACACCATCAATTCGGTTCAATTGATTAACCACCTGATCTTCAAGTATTTTATCCAATCCATCGTAGTTTTTATCGGCGTTAACGGCGTAAAAAAGAATGGGCAGCTGATCCGTTGAAAATTTCAGAATGGTTGGACGCTCAACATCCGAAGGAAGCATAGGTTGAACCCTGTCGAGCACGTTTCGAATGTCGTTAGCGGCTTCGTCGAGATTGGAGCCATAGACAAATTCAACCGAAACAACCGAAACGTTGTCGCTGGAGCGAGATGTCAATTTTTTCAAATTGTTTAAAGAACTGAATTGTTCTTCTAAGGGCTTGGTGATATTCTGTTCGATGTTTTCGGAGCTTGCTCCGGGATACGCCGTTAAAACCGTTATGGTTGGGAACTCAATTTCGGGGAAGTAATCGAGGGCTAATCTGCTTAGGGAATATCCACCCACCACCATTATTGCCATGAAGATCATCAATGTGGTGACGGGTTTTTTTACGGCCGATTCGTATATTTTCATTTGTTTAAAATTTTTCGGTTAATGTTTGAAATGCACGTAGTGACTTTATTCTTGTACTTAAGTGTTTTTTATAATTAGTTTGCTAATAATCAGCAAAATAATTATTGAGCTAACGTCACTTTAGAGCCGTCAACCACTTTTTCAATACCAATAGAAAGAATAAGGTCGTTTTCCTTCAACTGGTCAGAATTTATCTCAATGTAAGTGTTATCAATGATATTGTAATTCACAAAGATTTGTTCGGCCACTCCATTGTTGTAGCGGAAAACATAATATTGGGCTGTACCTTGTTGCTTTAAGAGTGATGTTGTTGGAACCACAAAAGCCTCTTTCTCACCAAAAGTAATTTCGGCGGTTGCAAACATTCCGGGTTTAATTTCGTAATTTGGGTTTGAAACGGCTATTTCTACTTTAAATGTTTTGCTCAATGGATCAATGGCGGGATGAATCAGATTAATCCTAGCCGGAAATTTCTTGTTCAATGCTGAAACTTCTACCATAATCGGTAAACCTTTTGAGATTCGACTATAGTATGATTCCGGAATATCAACCAAAAGTTTCATGGTTGACAGATTTTCAATGGCAACTAGAGCTGCTTTTCCTACTTTGGTATTGGGAGCTGCCGAAAACATTTCTCCTTCGTTGTAGTATTTTTCGGTGACTATACCTGAAATGGGACTTTTCAGGTAAACATTTTTTTCCATAAACGAGTAATTCTTTTGGGTTACCTCGTAGTTGGTTTTTAATTGTTCGAATTGTTGTTGAGACACAGCTCCAATCTTCGAAAGGGAATCAATCCTATGAAAATCTTTTTCGAGTTGTTCTAATTGCAATTTTGTAGAAAGCAGTTGAGTTTGGTCCATGATTGCGATTAAATCACCTTGTGAAACGGCAGAGCTCACTTCAACGTTTATTTTTTCTATTTTCCCGGGAGCAGCAGGAACCAAATGGATTTTCTCCCAACTTTCAATACTTCCTGAAAAGCTTAACTTTTCGGGGAATTTTTTTAACTGCAAAGGAGATGCTTTCACAGCGATGCTCTTTTCTGCTGCAGAAATTTGATTAGATTTTTCAGCTTGATTTTTCTGACATCCGTAAGTGGTTGCCAAAAGAATGGCGATTGCCGGTATGATTATCTTTTTCATATATTGAATGTTTTTATGGTTTTACTGTTTTTGGTATAAAAGTTTTTCAAGGTTATGCTTAGCGGTAATAAGTTCCATACAGGCCGAGATGAAATTGCTTTCGGCTTTCAAATAGTCGGTGTTTGCCTGGGTAAGATTTAAGCTCGAGGCAACCCCTTGTAGATATTTGCTTTCAATATTACGATAAACGCGCTCGGCAAGGTCAATATTTTTCTTTTGCGAAAGATAGTTTTCATAAGCGTTTTTCAGGTTAAATCGGAGTTGCTTTTCTTGAATGAGCAATTGTTCCCGAACAGTTTCAGTTGTATATTTTGCTTTTTCGTACGATAATTTTGCTTTACTGATTTGCGTGTAGTTTTGCGTGCCGGCAAATAACGGAACCGACAGCGATAAACCGAACATTGATGAAGGGAACCAGCGTAATTCGGATAGTTCATTTCCCTGTCCGTTTTTGGAGTAATTGTAAAACCCGGCTAATGTGGGAAGCACATCCGATTTCTCTTTTAATAAACCGAGTCTTGCCAACTCTTCCTGTTCTTTTAGCAATTGGAAATCAACATTATTGTCGGCAATGAAGGAAGAAACCATCAACTCGGCAATTTGTTGTTCGTTGATTAACTGATCTATGGTTGATGTGAGTTTTAAGGTAGTCGTAGAATCCATGCCTAAATTAAAGCGCAGCATGTTTATGCTCAATTCAATATTGCGAGCTAATCCCGATAAGGAATTTTCAAGTCCGGCGATGGCTATGTCAATTTGATCAACATCGGTGCTTTGAGCCATGCCAAGTTCATACATCGCTTTAGTCTTTTCCTTTACTGATGTTAGATTTTGAATATTTTTTTCAATTATTGATCGGGTTTGTTCCAAAATTAATATCGAAGAATAAAAAGTTTTTACTGTTGTACGCACCTCATTTTCAGTTCTTAAATAGCCTAATTCGGTGAGTTTTTTCGATTCTTCGGCCAATTGTATGGCAACCAGTAGAGGTGCGCTGAAAATCAGCTGTTGGGTTTTAATTGACCAGTTAACTTGATGTTCAACACCGAACTGAACCGGAATATAGGTTCCCGGGGGTTGCCCAAACATAATTCCGGGTAAAAGAACGGTGTTTAACTTAAGGTTATCAACCCAACTTGCCTCAAAATTAAGTTTTGGCAAATAATTGGTGATAGTTTCCCATTTTGATTTTGAAGCAATTTGCCGGTCGAAATTGGCCGATTGCAGCGTTCGATTTTCGTTCAATGCAATGGAAATAGCGTCCTCAATGCTAATTGCCCGCTCATTCTGCGAATATCCCTTGATCATTATGACTGCAACAAAGGACATTAATAAAAGCCATCTTTTTCTCATAACTGATATCGTGTTAGGTTTATTTTTTGTGTTTATTCTTTTCCCAAATATTTAATTAAAAATCTTCGTCGATCATTTCCGACGCATCGGAAGCTGTATCTGAAATGGTGTTCAGGCGTTGTTTTAAAATAGCTCTACCTTTGTTGTTTACAATGGCAAAGAGGTGAAATTGATAAATTTCCTTCAATATCACGTCTATCGGATATTTTTTTAGTTCGTTATGTTGAAGCATATCGGGGAAAAACTCTATCCAACGAATATACAAGGAAGCAACTATTTCAATGTTAATATTCTTTCGATATATGCCTTCTTCGATACCACGGGTTAGGTTGTCAATAATATTTGTTCTGATATGTTTGATGCGAAATTCCTTGAGCCTCATATATTGGGTAGGGTAAATTTTTTTTAATTCCCAGAAAAATACCGGGTTGATTGATTTACCCATCTCTCCAATAGTTTTCATCACTGTAAGAATAACATCTATGGCTGTTTCTGATGAATGTTTGAGGTCATCGCAATGGGATTTCATCGAGATATTAGAAATTATCTGCGATATTATGTCATCTAACAGAATTTCTTTACTCGGATACCATTGGTATAATGTTTTCTTGGAAATGCCAAGCTCCTGGGCAATATTGTCCATACTGGTGTTTCTGATGCCATAGGTCATAAACATTTTGGCAATTTGGTTGATTACGTCTTTATGTTCCATAGGCGTATGGTTGAAAAACTTAGGAAACTTTACAAAAGTAAAAAGTTTTCTAAGTTTACACAAAAATTTTGCCAAAAAAAATATTTAAAGTGAACAGAGGAGAAACAAAGGAAGGGAGAAATAAAAAATTGAAGAGTTTTTTTCACTAAAAAACAGAATGATAGGTTGTCGATAAAAAAAATATACCTATCTTTGCAGTCCGAATTTTTAGAGTTAGAAGTAGAATTGTAAAAACAAAAACAGGAGGTTAGTAGTGAATACATTAAGCTACAAAACAGTATCGGCCAATCAAGCCACCGCTAAGAAGCAATGGATTTTGGTAGATGCTGAAAATCAGACAGTAGGACGTCTTGCGGCACAGATCGCACTTGTCCTGCGCGGTAAACACAGACCGGATTACACTCCTCACGTGGACTGTGGCGATAACGTAGTGGTAATCAATGCCGAGAAAGTTCGCTTCACCGGCAAGAAATGGGATCAAAAATTCTATGTTCATTACACTGGTTATCCCGGAGGACAGCGTGAAATTAAAGCAGCGAATGCTTTAGCCAAGAAACCGATTAGCATTCTTGAGCATGCAATCAAAGGTATGCTTCCCAAGAATCGTTTAGGACGTCGGTTGTTCCGCAATTTGCATGTATATGCCGGAAATGAGCATCCACACACAGCTCAAAATCCGAAAGTGATTGATTTAAATAAAATTAGGTAATCGTTATGGAACAAATTGTAACTGTTGGAAGACGTAAAGCTGCTGTTGCACGGGTATATTTACGCGAATTGTCCAAAGATCAAACCGAAGGAAAAATCACCGTTAATGATCGTGATCATAAAGTGTATTTTCCGGCCGAAACGTTACAATACGTAGTTGAACAGCCGTTTAAAGTATTAGGAATCGGTTTTCAATATAACGTAGTAGCCAACATATGCGGCGGTGGTGTTAAAGGACAAGCAGAAGCTCTTCGATTGGGGATTTCAAAAGCTCTTTGCGAATTAAATCCCGAAAATCGCACTGTCCTTAAGAAAGAAGGTTTTCTTACCCGCGATCCCCGTGTTGTTGAGCGTAAAAAGTACGGACGTCCCAAGGCTCGTAAAAGATTTCAATTTAGTAAACGTTAATGGTTTAACAGCAAGTTTAGTATCTAAACCCGGCGGACTCGAAAAATTAAAGATCGACTACCGTAGGGTTGCCTAGAGAAAGAACGTAAACTTGGAGAAAAAAAACATGGCAAACATCACATTCAATCAATTAATCGAAGCCGGTGCCCATTTTGGACACCTGAAACGTAAATGGAATCCCAACATGGCTCCGTACATTTTCATGGAGAAAAACGGGATTCATATCATCGACCTCCATAAAACAATAGTAAAGTTGGAAGAGGCCGGAAATGCAATGAAGAACATTGCACGCAGCGGAAGAAAAATCCTTTTTGTTGCAACCAAAAAACAAGCAAAAGACATTGTAGCCGAAAAAGTAAAAGAAATCGGCATGCCCTACGTTACCGAACGTTGGTTTGGTGGAATGTTAACCAACTTCCCAACCATCCGGAAAGCTGTGAAAAAAATCAGTGCTATCGACCGCATGGAAAAAGACGGAACGATGAGCCATATGTCAAAACGCGAACGACTTCAAATTTCTCGTCAGCGTGCCAAACTTGACAAAAACCTTGGCTCAATCGTTGATATGACCCGTCTGCCGGCAGCTCTTTTTGTTGTTGATATTCAAAAAGAAAAAAATGCCGTAGCCGAAGCACGTCGCTTAAACATACCTGTTTTTGCAATTGTTGATACAAATTCTAACCCTAATTTGGTTGATTTTGCCATTCCTGCAAACGACGATGCAGCAAAATCAATTTCACTCATTGTTGACTATTTAGTAGAGGTAATCAAAGAAGGCTTGAGCGAACGCAAAGTCGAAAAAGACAAAGACGATAATGAGGCTTCAGAAAAAGCCCCAAAAGCAAAAGCCAGAAGAAGAAAGCCACAAATAGTTGAACAATTCGAAGAAGATGGTGAACTGGAAATCGACGAGGAAGAAGAAATCGATGAAGAGATTTCTGACGAATCAGCCGATGATGAAGATGAAGAATAAATAAGTTTAATAACCTCAAAATATATCTGACCATGGCTATTTCAGCTGCCGATGTGGCAAAATTACGTAAAATGACTTCAGCCGGAATGATGGACTGCAAAAACGCCCTTGAAGAAGCAAACGGCGATTTCGAAAGAGCAGTTGAAATCATTCGCGAAAAAGGAAAACTAGTAGCAGCCAAACGCGCCGACCGTGATGCAAATGAAGGAGTAGTGCTTGCAAAAGCATCGTCCGATAAAAAATCCGGCGCAATTCTTTCGTTGAATTGTGAAACCGATTTTGTTGCTAAAAACGCAGATTTTATCAACGTTGCCAACAAAATGTTGGAAATCGCGTTGCAACAAAAACCTAAAAATCTTGACGAACTAAAAAATCAACCCTTCGAATCAATCACCATCAAGGAAAAAATCAACGAACAGATTGCCGTTATCGGTGAAAAAATTGATCTCTCGTATTATGATTTAATTACCGGAGATGTTGTGGTTGCATACATTCACGCCGGAAATAAACTTGCATCATTAGTGGCTTTCCAGGGAAATATCGACGAAATAACCGGAAAAGATGTGGCAATGCAAGTCGCAGCCATGTCTCCTGTAGCCATCGATAAAGATGATGTTCCTGCCGATGTAATTGAAAAGGAACTTGAAATTGCTCGCGAAAAGGCACGCAATGAAGGAAAACCTGAAAACATGCTGGATAAAATTGCACAAGGTCGTCTTCAAAAATTCTATCAAGAAAGCACACTCTTGAATCAAGAATTTATCAAGGACAACAAAATGACCGTTCGCCAATATATCGAGTCAAAACATCCGGGAGCCAAAGTGATAGCTATTCGTCGCTATTCTTTATCTGACTAGTTGAATCCTCAATACAGTAAGGCGTCTGTTCATCAGACGCCTTTTTTATTTTTGTTCCTCACAAAAAAAATGTATTTTGCACCCAAAATTGTAAATCAATGAACCCATCAGAAATGAACCTATCAGAATTAAAAAATGCAGCTATTATAGCTTTGCGCGATTGTATGGGATTGCAAACCGATGAAACCCTTTTGATTATATCCGATGAAATGAAACGAGAAATCGGTTTAGTATTACATCAAGAGGGGAAAAAACTCTGCAAAGAGTCAATTTATGTTGAGATCAAAAGTCGCGAAATCAATGGACAGGAACCACCTGTTGCAGTTGCCGAATTAATGAAAATGGTGGATGTAGTTGTATGCCCAACCGATAAATCGCTGACCCATACCAATGCACGTAGAGATGCAGCAGCCAAGGGTGTAAGAGTTGGCACTATGCCGGGAATAACCATCGAAACCATGATACGATGCCTGAATGCCGACTACAACAAAATAGTTGCTTTGACTGATTTCATTGTGGAAAAACTTCAAGGTGTTGAAAAAATTCGAGTAGTAACTCAGAAAGGTACCGATATAACCATGCCTATCAAAGGTCGCAAAATATTACCCAGTAAAGGGGTTTTAAGACAAAAGGGCGAAAGCGGAAATTTACCCTCAGGCGAAGTCTATTTAGCGCCAATCGAAGACCAATCGAACGGTGTTGTGGTGATTGATGGATCCATGGCCGGCATTGGACTACTTACTGAACCAATTGTGATTGAAGTGGTTAACGGGTATGCCGAGAAAATCAGCGGTGGAAAACAAGCAGAACAGTTGATTGCCACTTTGGATAAAGTCGGGCGAGATGCACGTGCTGTGGCTGAGTTTGGTATAGGAACAAACTATAAAGCTCAACTCTGTGGTGAAATCCTTGAAGATGAGAAAGTTTACGGAACTATTCATATAGCTTTTGGTAATAATTTATCCATGGGTGGGAAAATTTCCGTACCTCTGCATCTTGATGGGCTAGTAACCGAACCCGATGTGTATTTCGACGATCGGTTAGTAATGACAGGTGGAAAAATTTTAGGTTTTGAAATTTAAATAATTCATATGCTACATAAATATAATCTCGTAGGGACAATACTTGTTTCCTTAATGGTTTTAGTTTTTGTTAGTTGTTCAGATAACCATAAAAATAGCGATAGCAACAGGGAGTTTATACGCCTCAAAGGAAAAACCTTCCAATTGGCCGATTCAACATTTATACCCCTAATCTTGAATTATACAACCACTTTTGTTAAAGACAGTTTGGGTAGGTTAGTCCTAGGCCCATTTGTTGATTACGAATTAAATCAAAAGTTTGAAAATTATTCCAAAGAGAGTATAGAAGACCAATTACTCGGACATATGAAAATCATAAAAGAAATGGGCTTCAACACCGTTCGGGTATGCTTAGATAACGATTTTATTTTAGATGTTGAGAAAAACAAGTTTTTGTTACGATACTACATCGATGACACCAATGTTGAACGGTTTGACGTTGTTGAAAATAGTCGTCTAATATTAGATGCCATTGATGATTTCGTAGCTATTGTTCATAGTCAAGATTTTCACCTGATATTTTTATTAGTTCCCCCTTTTTGTAAAAAAGTTGAAACCTTCACCCAACATCTCTTGCAAAGATTTTCGGATGATCCAACCATTATGGCTTACGATTTTTTCAACGAACCACTTTATTTTCATAAAAAATATTTAGGAGATAATCATCTCAATAAGAATTTTCCGGTAGAAGTAACAAATCAATGGTTGTCGATGATGCGTCGATATGCGCCAAACCAATTGTTTACCATCGCATTTGCCGAACCAATCGATGTTTTTCATTGGGATCCCGGATTAATTCCTATCGATTTTGTTCAGATACACAGTTATCATCCACTTCGATTTCCCAACGAGGTTTATTGGTTTACCCATTATGTGGACAAACCCATTATCATTGGAGAAACCTCTCTTCCGGCTGAAAACGATTCGGTATATTATGAAGAACAACGCCAATTTATGGTTGAAAGCTACAAATTGGCACGTAAGTGGGGTGTATCGGGGTTTGGATGGTGGACTTTTCAGGAAGTAGAACACGGTGATTTTGAGCATAGTTATACGGGAATCATAAATCGTAAAGGAGAAACCTATACGCAAGACAGTAAGCATAAAATGATGGGCACTTTTAAGCCGGCGGTCTATGAGGTAAAACGTCTGGAAAGCCTATTTCAGAATGACACATCAAGCTACAAGAGGCCGATTAATTATTTTAATATGCTAGGTTATGATAATTATTTGACCAGAGGTAAGGTTGTGGATAGTAAAAATAATCCGATTGAGGGAGCCCTAATACGGGGATGGACTAAATACTGGAAAGTGGGAATGAATACCTACACCGATGAGAATGGAGAGTTTACACTTTACAGTAACGATATTCCCATGTATTTCTCAATTTCAGCTGTCGGAAAAAGGTTAGTTCGGATTCTTGATACAGTGTTGACATACCGACCAGTGACTACGGCGGCACTAGATGAGGCTTCATTTCCCTATCGATCGCTCGAATACCACTCCATTTCGTTTATTCCCTTTTTAAAATATCGCATCAAAAATAAAGATGAAAAAATAAAAACCGACCGCTACATTTTTAATTTCGACTCAACTCGCTTCTTTAACTATAAAATGGAAGCGAATTTGGGGGTAATTCAACTTGAAGGGATATGAATTTTCAAGAAGTTTTAACTAATCCATTCAAATATGGAATGTTCATCCCATAAATACTCAACACAAACAAAGCAACCAACGTATAAGTCTCAATAATCCCGACGGTAAATATATTTCTAGTTGGTGGAGATAGAGCTATTGGAAAAGTATCTTTTAATGTGACATGGGAAATCGGGAAGAACGTTCGAGACTTTTACAGTGCATGTCGTATGGTAGAAGACGTTTAAAAATCTCCCGAAAGGAAGTTTGAAGTATCTGCAGTTTTGATGATACATATAAATAGTGGGCTTAATTTGTTTTGTGATAGATTCCTGACTTTTAATTGGTTTAGATACTGTCCCAAAAAGTGTGTAAAGTGAGTTAGTTCTTAAATTAGAGAAA
>DAOTAV010000053.1:0-13027 GCA_035382785.1 Salinivirgaceae bacterium
GCCGGGGCTGAAATTCTAGTCGATCGGGTACGAAAATTGGTTTCTCCCAACAAATGCACAGCCGATCAATGGATTGAAGTGATGCGAATTGCTCATCGGATGGGGATGTTAACCTCTGCAACTATGATGTTTGGGCATTTGGAAACTATTGAAGAACGGATAGAACATTTATTGCGCATCCGTGAGGTTCAAGCTCAGAAACCTGAATCAAGTCCCGGCTTTAAGGCTTTTATTCCATGGCCATTTCAGAAAAACGGTACGGTACTAGAACAGGAATATTCTCAGATAAAAAAAGTTATACCTTCGGAATATCTTCGTTTGTTATCTATCAGCAGGTTAGCTTTGGTGAATATTCAAAACATTCAGGCTTCGTGGCTGACGGTTGGACGTGAAGTGGGGCAAGTGGCTTTGTATGCCGGGGCTAATGATCTTGGGTCTATTATGATTGAAGAGAATGTGGTTTCATCAACAGGCACCCGATTTACAATGACCAAGGAACAAATGATCCAAACTATTGTAGAAGCCGGATTTGAACCGCTTCAGAGAAATCAGGATTACACGATTTATGACCAATAAAAAAGCTGCGATCGAATCGCAGCTTTTTTATTTTTTCTTTACGATATTGCTCCCGAAACAAGGAACGTTGCTGCAAAGGCAATAATTGCATACAACTCGGGGAATACAGCCAAAATTAGTGTGTTTCCGAAAACGTTATAACCTGAACCAATGGCCGAAATTCCGTTGGCACAAACTTGCCCTTGACGGATAGCAGATAAAAGTGCTACAACTCCGAGAGCTAAGCCCATTCCAAAGATAGCTCCTGCTTGCAGCCATGTGATTTCAGGAGTTAAAACCTTTTGCATAAGGATAAAACCCATGAAACCATAAAGACCTTGTGTCCCGGGTAATGCGCTAAGAACAAGATAGTTCCCAAAAGCATCTTCGTTTTTCTTCAATGCTCCTAGCGATGCATTTCCGGCAATGGTAACTCCGTAGGCACTTCCAACACCTGATAGGATAATCATTATCCCAATTCCTAAGTACGCAAAAATGATTGGTTCCATAAAAATAAATTTAGTTGTTGTTAAATTAATTTCTTAAATGGTCGATATTTTTTTCCTCCTCCGGTAAAACCGGCGTTTTTGTAAAATTCAACAAAAGTCAAACGAATAGGATGCACAAAAGATCCCAAACCTGACATGAATAAGTTGATACCGTGGCCAATTATTAACACCACAATCATGAAGAATACTCCAATGACGCTTCCCGACATGGATAGGGCAAGGGTATTGAAGACATATCCAAGAATCCCGGATGAGATACCTAAAGCAAACAAACGAATGTAAGACAGGGTGTCGCCCAAGATTCCTGTTACCATGTTGTAGGCATTCCATAAACCGGCGCCAACGTTAATCAATGGGTTGCGTGTGAGATTGTTTATAACTAAAGTCAATAACCCACCTATTCCTAAAATTATGTATAGCAGCAAATCGGTTTGTTCTTTGGGCAAAATTTGTTGGCTATCTAACAAGTAGTAAACGCCCAATCCAACAATAGTGAACACCCAGCCAATAGTTCCGATAGCTAGTTTCCATCCAAGCATGCGCCATTCGTTGATGGCTTTTAATATCATACCAAACAATATCTGAATACCCCCTAAGATTAGAGAGAGTTTAAACATGAAATTGTTGATATTGGTGTTTTGTTCTATAAACATTGCCTGTAAATCCCGATAAATCGGTAGGTTGGTTTCGTAGAGATTGACACCGAAAAATGTTCCTCCAATAAGCCCGAAAATAATCGTTGATGCGCCGAGGAAACTAATAAGGGTAAGAATTGGCTTAAGTTGGGATGGTACTTTACGGAAAAACAGCAGTGCTGCTAAAATCATCAATAATCCATAACCCGCATCACCCAAACAAAATCCAAAAAACAGTGTGTAAAACGGGGCAAAAAAAGGTGTTAAATCTAACTCTCCGTATTTTGGTAGTGAATAAAGTTCTCCAATGACTTCAAATTTTTCGGCAAATTTATTGTTTTTCAGGAGGATAGGAACTTTATCTTCCGGGGATGGTTTTTGCGAGAAATACACTGTGTTTTGGCTGTCCAGAAAAGCGTTAAGTTCTTCAGCCTTGTTGCTTGGAATCCAGCCTTCGAGAATTTTTAACTTATCTTCGGCCTCCGATAGTGTGCTTTTTTCTACTTTCTGATATTCAATGGTTTCTATGAAAGAAAGGTGATAAGCCGCAAGGTCTGAGAGTTTTTCGTCGGCAAATTGTTGAAATTTAGTCGTTATTCTTTCATTTTCTTCTTCTATACGAGCAAGGGTCTCTTCCAATGAACTCAGTGTGTAGTTTGGGATTCGAACTTCTTCGGCGTTGATTTCAATGGGTTGATTTTTTTCCTGGAAAAGGGCGAAATAAATGTTCCCGGCGATTTCATTCACAACACCTATGGCATATTGTTGTTCCCATTCTTCCTGATACTGTCGTTTTGGACAGACGAACAAATGTGTGGTAATTCCGTGTTTTTTTAACTTCTCGATAGTTTCTAAAGAAAAATGTCCCCACGGACTTAACTCATGAATCTCTTTTCGAAGGATGTTGATGCGGTGATGCTGTTGTTCGAGAAAATGTTCCATTTCTTCAATTTCTTCGAAAACCTTTTTCCCTTCGGCCACATTTCCTTTTTGGGGATTTATTTCGGCTTGGGGAGCTAGTTTTTTTAGTTTTCGAATCACCCGATCAATCCGGTTTAAATATTGCAAGTTTTCGCGAAAGTCCTCGGATTTGCTGCTTTCACTTTCTGCAATATGAATCATTCCCAAATTTTTCAGCGATTCCAAAAATTGGTTGTAGTCTTTATGATACACGAGGAAGGTGTATTTGAGCATCGGAACTATCATACTATTTCCTCCTCAACTTGTTGACGGTTTTTGACTATCTTTTGCGACGATTTCGAAAGGTTTTCTTCGTCTTCCATGAACCGTTTGATTTTGGTTATGGCTTCCTGGTATCCCGGAATTTGTACCTTTTCGTAGAGATTTACCTTTTGGGTGGTTTTTTTGCGTGCAAAATCGAGTAATTCCATTTTTCGCCGGAGAAACTCGGCTTGTATGGCTGTTGTGGACAATTCTTCGAGAATTTTTATCCCAAGCGAAAACCAACCCGGGTTATTAAAAAGGCTGTAGGGTTTAATTTCAAAATCGATGGTTTCGAGGATGGGAGTTTTTACTCCGGCAATTTTTTTTATCGATAAATGAACGTTTTTAATCGCTATAAGATCCGGAGTGAATTCGCTCCACAACTTTTGCATTTTCTCATAGGAAGCTATTTGTTCCTTCAGCTTTTGTTCGGTTCTTTCGGCCTCGTCTTTAGCTTTTTTTACCTCTGCTCTAAGGGCTGATTCCTTGTTTTTTATAGTTGGCAGCGCACGGACACGGATCTTGAGCTGTTTATTCATCTCCTGGAGAGAGGTTTTGTTATATTGGAATTTAATAGCCATGTTTTGTGGTTTTGTTCAATACAATCAAAACTTTAATTTTCTTTAGGCCAATATTTTGCTACTAATTCGGCTTTGATTCCAACTTCGGCCGGAGTGAAATATTTGGCAAAGAGTTCCCAACCTACGTTCAGCATCTTTTCTGTATCGATGTTTACATCTATTGCCAGGAGCCGATCGGAATATTCTTTGGCAAATTTTAGGGCTCGTTCATCGTATTCTGATAGGTCGAATCCGTTTTCAAGCTTCGTACGTGCATTGGCAGCATCGGCATAAAGACGAACCGCAGTATTCATCACCTGTGGATGATCTTCACGTGTTTTTTTCCCGATCACCAATTGTTTTAACCGTGAAAGAGAACGGAATGGGTCCACGATAACTTTGCCGATTTCAGTATCGCGACGAAGGAATAATTGTCCTTCAGTGATATATCCTGTGTTATCTGGGATAGCGTGTGTGATGTCGCCTCCGGAAAGAGTGGTCACAGCAATGATTGTGATTGAACCTCCGGTGGGGAATTGGACGGCTTTCTCATATATTTTAGCTAAATCAGAATACAAGGAACCGGGCATACTGTCTTTTGACGGAATCTGATCCATACGGTTTGAAACAATACTTAATGCGTCGGCATAAAGTGTCATATCGGTGAGCAATACCAGGACTTTTTCATTTTTATCCACGGCAAAGTATTCAGCAGCCGTTAGCGCCATATCGGGAATGAGAAGACGCTCTACGGGTGGGTTTTCTGTGGTCGATACAAAACTTACTATGCGGTCTAACGCTCCTGCATTGTCAAATACGTTTTTAAAATAGAGATAATCGTCGTTGGTTAGTCCCATCCCGCCAAGGATAATTTTGTCGGATTTTGCTCTGAGGGCCACCATTGCCATCACCTGGTTGTAGGGTTGGTCAGGATCGGCAAAGAAAGGAATTTTCTGACCGGTAACCAGTGTGTTGTTCAAATCAATACCTGCAATTCCCGTGGCTATCAGCTCCGATGGTTGACGACGTCTCACCGGATTTACTGATGGACCGCCTATTTCTCGCTCTTCTCCGTCGATTTCAGGTCCTCCGTCGATGGGTTTGCCATAGGCATTGAAGAAACGTCCTGCCAGATCGTCGCTTACTTTTAATGTTGGGGGAGTTCCGGTGAAAATAACTTCTGCGTTGGTGGGAATATTTTCAGTTCCTCCAAAAACTTGAAGCGTAACGCTTTTTCCGTTGATTTTTACCACCTGAGCCATGCGTCCGGCAACAATGGCAATCTCTTCATATCCGACATTTTCTGCCTCAACCGTACATGTGGCTTTGGTGATGTTGGTTAATTTGGTGTATATTTTTTGAAATGCTTTAGTTTCCATTGTTTACCTTCCTTTCTGCTACTATTGAAGCAATTTCTGATTCATATTTTTTATATTGCTCTGATCTGAAATGAGAGTAATTCATCTGTTTGAAAGCGTTGATGATTCGCTTAAAGTAAGGGTTGACTTCTTCGAACGATTCGAAATGGAATTCGGTATGGTAGATTTCAAGTACTTTGTCAACCAGTTCCTTCTGTCTTTCAATGGGTGTTGAAGCATCAATTTTGTCGAAGGCATCTTGTTGAAGAATCACAAAATCGACAACCTCAGATTTCCAATAGTTTATGTGATAGTCGAGTGGTATACCGTCATCGCCTAGAATGTTCATTTGTTCGTAGGCTTCTTTTCCTCGCAGTAGGATGTTTTTGAGAAGAGACACTTTTTCTATTCACTTTTCATCAGTACGAGTTACAATGTATTCCTGAAGTTCCGGGTATTCAAGATATTTTGAATAACTGTCGATAGGATCTATGGCGGGATAGCGCTTGCTGTCGGCGCGCTGTTGTGACAACGCATAGAAGCACCGTCCTACTTTTTTGGTAGATTCGGTTACCGGTTCTTTTAGATTACCTCCCGCCGGCGATACCGTTCCGATAAAGGTAATAGAGCCGGTTTTGCCATTGTTCAGGTAAACATAACCTGCTCTTGCATAGAATCCTGCTATGATGGCCGGAAGGTCCATGGGGAAAGCATCGGGACCGGGAAGCTCTTCCATGCGGTTTGACATTTCGCGTAAGGCCTGCGCCCACCGTGATGTTGAGTCGGCCAGCAACAGAACTCTTAATCCCATGCTCCGATAGTATTCTGCAATGGTCATGGCTGTGTAAACAGAAGCCTCACGAGCAGCAACAGGCATGTTCGATGTGTTGGCAATAATGGTGGTGCGTTCCATTAGCTTACGGCCGGTGCGAGGGTCTTCCAGCTCGGGGAATTCGGTAAAGATTTCCACTACCTCATTGGCACGTTCACCGCAAGCTGCTACAACAACGATATCGGCTTCGGCTTGTTTTGAAATAGCATGCTGTAATACAGTTTTTCCACTACCAAAGGGACCGGGAATAAATCCTGTTCCTCCTTCAACTATGGGATTTAATGTATCGATGGTTCGAACTCCGGTTTCCAAAAGTTTAAACGGACGCGGTTTTTCACGATAAGCTCTGATGGGGATTTTCACCGGCCATTTTTGTACCATGGTTACCGGTATTTCGTCGCCTTGTTCGTTAACGATGATAGCAACCGTATCGTTTATTTTATACTGACCGGCTGGCATCATCTTCTTAACGCGATATTCCCCCGTCAATTTAAAGGGAACCATAATTTTATGGGGTTGTCCGTTTTCGTCAACTTGTCCGATCCAGCTTCCGGCTTCAACTTCGTCGCCTTCGTTTGCCAAGGGGAAGTAGTCCCAAATCTTTTCACTGTCGAGTGCGGGAGTATAGTCGCCCCGTTTTAGGAATACTCCTTCCATTCGATCAAGATCGTGCTGTAATCCGTCGTAATTTCTCGAAAGGATTCCCGGACCGAGTGTTACTTCAAGCATTGCTTGGGTGAAATGTACTTCGGTGCCGATTTTTAGTCCTCGAGTGCTTTCAAAAACCTGAATGTAGGCTTTCCCGTTGGCAAATTTGATGACTTCCGACATTAATTGGGTTGAGCCTAATTGTATGTAGCATATCTCGTTTTGAGCTACAGGACCATCAACTTCAACCATCACGAGGTTGGCGACGATGCCTACTACCTTGCCTTTAGTTAATTTTTTTTCGTCTTTCATTTATCGAAAATTCTTTAGGGAATTCGTAACTCTGTTTAAGTTGTTGAATCAACTGCTCGAACATCGATTGTCCAATTGCGGGATCAAGTTTTAGCCAGCGATCCATTATCTGATATTTTAAAACGAAACCGATAACAACCTCCGTGCTAAAATAGTTAAAGGTGTTTTGTTCGTCGATGTACTTCCAGCGCAAAAGATCTGTTTCATATTCTTGATCCAATGGGTTTTCATTGTCGAAAATGGAAATGATTTTGTCAATAACCGGGATGTCATCGCCCAAACCAAAGTCGCTTAGTGTGCTCTTTTTTAACGCAGTTGATATTTCGTCGTTGCCAAGAATATATTGTTGCGGATTTAATTTATGTTGTCTGACAACGAGGGCAGTCCGCACATTTCTCAATAAGTAGTTGAAGGAAAACCATTCGGATATAAAACGATTGGTTGAATTTTTCATGAACTCATAAAAAAGTTCTGTAAGGTTGTCTTCCCATGAGAGGTTGGGATTGGGTGCGGATTCATCACGATAGCATTGAACAAATCGATTGAGATACCTTTCGTTGAAGGTTTGATTTTTGATATGTTCTTCGATTTCGTTTTGGGAATAGATGCCTCCCTCGATAAATGGTTTATTCTCCTTAAGGAGATGATTGAGTGTGTTTTGATTGTCGATCGGAAGGAAAAGTTGCTGCAGCAACGTAAGATCGGCCTGAGAAAGTTGTTCTTGGGCTAACTCCCAAAACTGACTCCAAGGCATGGGGTGTTTCTTCATGTCCAATGCCAAGTCGGGAAGTCCGGCTACAAGATAATAGTAATTTCGACTCATCAGTTATTTCCAAATAAAAGGTTTTTTAATTTCGGACGTGCAAATGCTTTAAACAGGTTCTCAAAATCCTCGTCTGTAAAGCTGATGACATATTTGCCATCTTTCGGTCCTATTTTGAAACCTCCTTTGATTTGGTTGGTAAATTGAAGCTCTATTCCTTGATTTAGAGTGTTTTTTGCTTTTGATTCAATGTATTTTTCGAGTTCATTTTGCTTGTTCTGCGGAAGAATCAAAAGCAGGTCGTATTCTTGTTTCGCCGCCCATTCAGAAATTACTATAGAAAGGATTTGTTTTATAAAATCGTCGTCTTTGAGCGTTTCTTTTACTGTTTCAATTGCTCTTGTGGTAATTAATTCAGTTAGTTGTTGTTTAATCGAACTAATTACGTGTTTTGCCGACATTTGCAGTTCCGATTCTGTATTCTTTTTAAGATATGCTGCATCTTCGGTTGCCTTGGCCAAAAGTTCTTCGGCTTGTTTTTTCGCCTCGCGGAGTATGTGCTCGGCTTCCGATTTGGCTTTATTCAGTATGGCTTGAGCTTCCTGATTTGCTTTGTTTACACCTTCTTCATAGATTCGTTGGGTTAACTCCTGAAGTTTGTTTTCCATATGTTTTGCGTTTAGTGTGCGTTATAAATGGCAGACTTGGTTATAATATAAACTTTATGCCAACCATAGCAAAGATAGTAATAATTTTAATGTTCTACAACATAAATATGCTGAAGAATATTTTTTCTATTTTTCTAATCTCTTAATTGTCGTTTAATTCTCCATTGTGGCAAATATTTTGTCTTAGTAGTTTCTTTCGATAAAACTTAAGAAAATTTTATTTTGCAGCGTAAAAATTTCAATATGGAATTAAAAATACACAAACCACAGCTTTTTATTGAAACCTACGGTTGTCAGATGAATGTTGCTGATAGTGAAGTTGTTGCCGGCATTTTAGGTAAAATAGGTTATCAACTTACCGATGATGCCGAAAAGGCCGATCTAATTTTAATCAATACTTGTAGTGTCCGTGAAAATGCTGAGCAACGCGTTTGGGGGCGATTGGACTATTTCAGAGCAGTAAAACGCCGGAGACCTCAATTGCAGCTTGGGGTTATCGGCTGTATGGCAGAGCGCCTTGGTGAAAAGCTTAGTGAACATGAAGCGGTGGATATTGTGGCCGGACCGGATGCTTACCGCGATTTACCCATGCTGCTCGACAAGGCTAAACATGGTTTAAAAGGAATTAATGTGGATTTAAGCCAAGACGAAACCTATTCAGGAATTACTCCCGAACGTCTTCATTCTGAGTCAATTTCTGGTTTTATAAGCATAATGCGTGGGTGTAACAATTTTTGCACCTATTGTATAGTTCCTTACACTCGAGGACGCGAACGGAGCCGTGATCCACAGGATATTTTAAATGAAGTTCGCCACATGGCAGGCGATGGATTTTATGAGATCACGCTCCTAGGGCAAAATGTAAACAGCTATCAATGGAAAAATGGGCAACAGATTACTACCTTTCCGGCTCTTTTGGAAATCTTGGCACAAAGTTTTCCCGACATTCGATTTCGCTTCACCACATCGCATCCTAAAGATATTTCCGACGAATTGATTCATGTTATGGCTCGTTATCAAAACGTCTGCAAACACATTCACTTGCCGGTACAATCGGGAAGCAACGCGGTTTTAGAGCGAATGAACAGGAAATACACCCGAGAATATTACCTTGAACGGGTGGCTAAAATAAAGGAAATAATACCTGATTGCGGGCTCACTTCCGATGTTTTTTGTGGTTTTTGTGGCGAAACCGAAGATGATTTTAAGCAGACCCTTTCGTTGATGGAACAAGTTGGATTCGATTCGGCGTTTATGTTTAAATACAGCGAACGTCCCGGCACTTATGCTGCCAAAAAATTCCGCGACGATGTTCCTGAAGAAGTTAAAATCGACCGTCTTAATCGGATGATTGCCTTACAAAACAAAATTTCGCACAATAAAAATCAACAAGATATCGGAAAAATATTTGAAGTTTTAGTTGAGGGCTTTTCCCGAAAATCCCAAGATGATGTGGTGGGACGAACTTCACAGAACAAAGTTGTGGTGTTCCCAAACCAAGGTTTTAAACGAGGCGATAGGGTCATGGTGAAAATCATAAAAGCCTCCTCGGCAACGCTAATTGGTGAATCAATTAATTAAGCAATATGGGCGACTTAATCAACGATTTTAGAAGCTATCGGGCTAAAATGAACGAAAAAGTTTTGGCAACCGATGCGAAAATTATTAAACGAGTTTACAGTCTCGACACCCTAACCTATCAAGATGGTGTTTTGCCTGCTAAAACCAAAGAAATGTTAGGATTGGCTACCTCGGCAGTTTTGCGATGCGATGATTGCATAAAATATCATCTCGAGCAGTGCTACAGAGAGGGTGTTACCACCGACGAGATTATGGAAATATTCGGAGTTGCTTGTGTGGTTGGAGGCACCATTGTTATTCCTCACATGCGTCGAGGAGTGGAATATTGGTTGGCTCTTTGTGAACAAGGTGAAAACCGGGAGTGAAATTTTATTAATTCTGTTCCTTCAATAGGCACGACTTGCTGCAACCTGTCGAGCAACCGATTTTTTGTTTTTTAGGAAAGAAAAATTCATACACACTCTGTATCAGTTTATACAGGGCCCAGACTATTATGCCATAGGTAATTATTTCTTGCCACATTGGTGTTAATTTTTGTTCTTGTTCAAAACATTTTATCGGTAAAATTGTTTGGCGTGGCCATCAATTTTTAAATAATTAAACTACCTACTTGGAAAAACAGAACAGCTAGAAACCAGGCCAAAATGGTTGTGTATATCACCAAAAATATAGGATATTTCCATGATCGAGTTTCATTTTTCACGGTAAAAACAACTCCTATACAAGGGAAATAGATTAATACAAAAATCAAAAATGCCATTGCCTGCAACGAGGCTTTGCCTGTTTTATCGTTTTGAGCAATGAATGCAAGATTTTCCTGTAACAATTTTTGATGAACGGAAGTTTGCTCCAGTTGATAAATCACACTCATGGTGCTGATGATAACCTCTTTAGCGGCAATTCCTGTAATCACACTTATTCCTAATTTCCAGTCCATTCCGGCGGGAGCCATTACCGGTTCAATGGTTTCGCCTATTTTTTTTAGATACGATCCGGATAAAATCTCAAGTTTGTAAGAGTTGATAAGAGAATCGGTCACCCGAGTTTTCTCCAAATCCGAAAGTGTTGAATTTTCGATATTATGTAGCGACAATTTTAATTGTTTTTCCGATTCGTTGTTTTTGGGGAAATAACCTAATGCCCAAATGATGATAACAGCAATAAGAATAGTTCCTCCCACTTTTCTCAGATATTCGAAGCTTTTATCCCACATGTTCAAAAACACAACTCTAATCGAAGGCAATCGATAGGGGGGTAATTCCATGACAAAAGGTGCTTCTACAGTTTTGAAAAGAGTATTTTTGAAAATCAGGGCGGTTGCAATAGCTAATAATATTCCTAAAAGGTAAATCCCCATTAACATCATGGCAGGATATTTTGGGAAAAAGGCGCCGATTATGAGAATATACACGGGTAATCGGGCACTACACGACATAAATGGAGTAATAAGAATGGTGAGAAATCTATCTCTTCTGTTCTCAATGATTCTCGATCCAATAATTGCCGGTACGTTGCATCCAAAGCCCATGATTAGAGGAATAAAACTTTTACCGTGTAACCCAATTTTGTGCATCACCTTGTCCATGATAAAAGCAGCTCGCGCCATATAGCCTGTATCCTCCATCAGAGAAATGAAAAAAAAGAGAATGAGAATATTGGGTAAAAACACTAAAACACTGCCGGTGCCATTTATTATTCCGTCAATAATCAAATCACGTAACATTCCGTAGGGTAGTAGCTTTGAAAAGAGTGTTCCTAATTCTGAAATGCCTGATTCAATCCAACTCATGGGATATTCTCCCAGATTGAAAGTGGCATAAAACATAAGAAACATAAACAAAAAGAAAATGGGAAAACCAAATAGCCGATGAGTCAAAAAAGTATCGATAACTTCGGTTGTTTGACGACTATTAACAGGAGCTTCTTTATACGTTTCTCGCAAGGCGCCAGCTATAAAACCATATCGGGCATCGGCAATGACTGTTTCCGGTTTCTCGTTATAGTAAAGGTGGATAATTTTTAGCAATTCTTTTGTCTTGCTGTGAATTTTGTCAAAATTGGACGCTTTTGTTAAGATTCCGCGAATGTAAGCATCGGATTCCAGTAAACGGATGGCAATATAGCGTGGGGAGCGACGAGTAACGATATTGCTATTTTCACGAATCAAAGGTTCAAGAATTTCAATGGAGCGTTCAATTTCTGCACCGTAGTTGATATGAATATGTCGTACCACCGGATCTCTGTCCTCAAAAACGTCAACGATTTTTTTTAGCAATAATTCAATTCCCTTGCTTTTGTTTCCAACTGTCGGAATCATCGGAATTCCAAGCATTGACGCCAATTGATAGTGTTGAAGGCGTGCACCTTTATTTATCATTTCATCGTACATGTTAAGTGCCAAGATCACTTTTATGTCCATGTCGATAAGTTGAGTCGTTAGGTAAAGATTACGTTCCAGATTCCCGGCGTCAACAACGTTTAATACTATATCGGGAAGTTTGTCAAAAATAAAATTCCGAACAAAAAGTTCCTCGGGGGAGAAAGCCGAAAGACTATATGTTCCGGGCAGGTCAACAATGCTTATCGTGTATTCATTATAGAGTAGGGTGGTTTGTTTGGCATCTACGGTTACACCACTATAATTCCCGACTTTTTCACGAGATCCGCTTAAGGCGTTGAAAAGCGTAGTTTTTCCACAGTTGGGATTCCCCACCAAAGCAACAATAATTTCCTTACCTCGCTCGCCAGTGTGTCTCTTCAGATTCTGCGTGTCAATGATAGAATATTCCGACTGATTGTTATATTGAAAGCTTCTTTCGGTTGTTGTAATTACCTCAATAAGTTCAGCTTCAGTATGCCGAAGCGAAACGTTATAATCCATGATTTTATACTCAATCGGATCTTGAAGTGGAGCATGCCTAACCACAAAAACTTCTTTCCCTCTGACGAAGCCCATTTCGGTAATCCGGTGCCGAAATTCTCCGTGTCCTAATATTTTTACAATTATTCCCGATTCGCCGGTTTTAAGTTCCGAAAGTTTCATAGGATGGCTAAAATCATTATTTGAATTGGGCAGGATAAAAAAGTCGATTATTTCCTTTCTAAGGTTTGTTCTTGACAAAATTTAGAACGATTTTTTAAGCTTTATTTTTAGCAAAGATAGGCATTTAATTAGAATAAATAAAAATAACTTATCGTTTCACCATCTGTTGATGTGTGTTTTTGGAAGATTTTAAAACATAAGATCCTTAATTGCAGCTAGTTTTATTAAAAAAATGAACTTAGACGGTTAGAAAAATAACACTTGACGCAGCCGTTTGCTTTCACAAAATAAAGAAGCAGGGTAAAAAATGAGATATGGCAGCAATATTTTATTTTACTG
>DAOTAV010000054.1:0-12699 GCA_035382785.1 Salinivirgaceae bacterium
TTTCGATAGTCATGAATTGTTCTCGGAAGTGCCTGAATTGTATAATCGGCCTAGAGTAAAACATTTTTGGAAACGGTTAGAACATTTTTTAATTCCCAAAATCGACATTGGAATTACGGTGTGTTCTCCAATTGCAGAATTTTATCAAAATGAATACGGTAAAAATTTTCATGTAATTTTAAATGTTCCATTTTCACAAATTGTTTTTCCACTTGAAAAAAACAACACCACTGATGAAATACGAATAATCTATCAAGGAGCTGTAAATAAGGGTAGAGGATTATTTCTGTTGGTTGACTCGATAAAATTCATCCCAAATGCATGTTTGACAATTTGTGGAATCGGGGATGAGATTGAGGCGCTACGGCAATATATTAATCAGAAAGATTATGCCAATCGAGTTCATTTGATGGGAAAAGTGGCGTATGAACATTTGCCTCAGATAACCCGGACAGCCCACGTGGGGGTGTCTCTTGAGGAAGATCTCGGATTAAATTATCGTTTCGCAAGCCCAAATAAATTGTTTGATTATATTCAAGCGCAAATTCCGGTTGTTGTTAGCAATTTACCTGTTATGTCAGCCATTGTTACCGAAAATCGAATTGGAGAAGTTCTTTATGAGAGAACGCCGGAGACATTGGCAAACCTGATTAAAAAAGTGGCTCAAGATTTTAAAAACGGGAATTATACAAATTCATTAGTTTCTGCGGCTTCAACATTTAATTGGGATGTTGAAAAGAAAAAATTCTTACGTATCTTTGCAAGTTTGGAGGAGAAAACTTTATAATTGTATGTTGCTTATTTATACTCATAAAATTACCAATCGAATAGCTTACATTTTTGATTTTGCATTTAAGCATCATTTTTCGATTGATTACAGGATAACGACCGAGCGAGACGAATTCATTGCCTACGAATCCGAAAAATTGAATTACTCCTACGAAAATTTTGAAAATATTCCATCGATTTATCCGAAAACCCTTTTAGTTCAAGACGATTTTGTATCTCAATCCATTGAGGTAGAGCCATATAGAGATTCCTACATTTTTTTTGTCACCAACAAAGGTGATTTGCCATTTGATGTTTTTTCGGCTTCGTTTTATTTGATTACCCGTTACGAGGAGTATTTTGAAAGCTATTTAGATCGCTTCGGACGATATGATCCCCGTAATAGTATTGCATGGAAAAAAGGATTTCTTAATCAGCCAATCGTTAACCATTGGTTAAATTGGCTTTTGGATGTTTTATTGAAATATTATCCGGATTTGAGATTTATACCCACTAAGTATCAATATCAGCCAACTATTGATATCGACAATGCATTTGCCTATCGTCGAAAAGGAATGGGGCGTCAAATCGGAGGTTTTTTTAAATCGGCATTTAAAGGAGACTTTCATGACATTACGGAAAGATTATTTGTCATCTCCGGAATGGAAAAAGATCCTTACGACACTTATTCAAGGATTATTGAGCTCCATGATCGATATGAACTAACTCCTTACTATTTCTTTCTGCTGGCGAATTACGGAGGTCAAGATACTTCAATTTCGGCCAACGATACTGAATTTCAGAATCTTATTATCCGGCATGCCGAAAGATTTCCGGTAGGGATTCATCCTTCATTTTCATCGTATTTTGATATCAGTGTATTAAAAAATGAAGTGGAACAACTCGCCACGATTTTAGGCAAGGAAGTAGATTACAGTAGGTTTCATTTTGTGAAATTTGCCTTGCCTCAAAGTTATGAAAATCTATTGACGGTGGGGATAAAGCACGATTTTAGTATGGGATATCCTTCGCGAATCGGATTCAGATGTGGTTATGCAGGCGATTTTAAATTTTTTAATCTGCGTTCCAACACCCCAACTTCCTTAACTGTTCATCCTTTTCAAGTAATGGATGCAGCCCTAAATTATTATATGAAGCTCGATCCCGATGAGGCTGTTAATCAAGTGCGACATATAATTGATAACGTTCGGAAAGTGGGAGGAACATTTACCACCATTTGGCATAATGAATCGCTGTGCGAGAAACGAAATTGGAAAGGTTGGTCATCGGTTTACGATCAGATTGTACGTTATGCAGCGGAATAGGTTTGATAAAAAGCAAATAGTAACCAATTGGTTTAAATTTTTACTTTGGTTTAAAAGCACCTTTTCTTCAACACAACAAATCAACATCATTGCTATAGTTGTTGGCTTAGCTTCGGGTTTGGCGGCAGTTCTCTTAAAAAATATGGTGCATCTTACTGCTACAGGGCTTCAAACTATAAGCAGTTTTCTTGATTTGAACTACCTTTATTTTATTTATCCGATAATAGGAATTTCGTTAGCTATACTTTTTTTACGATATGTAGTGAAACGACCGGCTGGTCATGGTGTCCCCGGTATTCTTCACTCTATATCGCAAAAGAAAGGATATATTGAGCGTCATCATATGTACAGCTCATTGGTAGCAAGTTCGTTAACCGTTGGTTTTGGAGGAAGTGTTGGTTTGGAGGGGCCTATTGTGGGAACAGGAGCAGCATTGGGTTCAAACATTGGTAGAGCATTTAGGTTGAATTTCCGTCAAATCAAAACCATTATCGGATGTGCTTCATCTGCTGCCGTTGCTTCTATTTTTAATGCTCCGGTTGCAGGAATCATTTTTAGTTTTGAAATTCTACTTCTTGATTTGACCATGGCATCCGTTGTGCCTTTTTTAATAGCATCCATTTCAGCAATCGTTACTTCTTATCTCTTAATCGGCAACGATGTTTTGTACCCATACCAGGTAGTTTCAGGATTCTCGATTCATGATCTTCCTTTTTATATAATTCTTGGAATCTTTTGTGGTTTGATTTCCTATTATTTTGCATCGGTGTATACCTCCATGCATGAAAAATTTAAGGGAAAATCTACGATTAAAAGAATTTTATTGGGCGGTGGAATTTTGGGAATTCTTATTTTTTTATTTCCCCCTCTCTATGGTGAAGGTTATAAAGAAGTAAATTTTCTTTTAGCCGGCTCTCACGATTTTTTATATAGTCGGTCTGTCTTTGAACTTTTTAAAGGTCCGGTAGAGGTTACCCTATTTATTTTATTAGCAATTATCTTGCTTAAAGCTTTTGCCACTTCAGCTACATTTGAGACCGGTGGGGTAGGAGGAATTTTTGCCCCCAGTCTTTTCATAGGTGCCCATGGCGGAACATTGGTCGCGTTACTTATTAACTATTCAGGCGTTAGCGATGTTTCTGTTACTAATTTTGCGCTCATTGGGATGGCCGGGATGATGAGTGGAATCATGTATGCCCCCCTTTTCTCCATATTCTTAATAGCCGAAATTTCGGGAGGATATTCGTTGTTGGTACCATTGATGGTTACCAGTGTACTGGCTTTTATTGTGGTCAAATACTTTGCCCCTAATTCTGTTTATACTGCTCAACTGGCTGAACAGCGTTTGTTGCTCACCCACAATAAAAATAAATCAGCAATAAATCTAATGAAGATAGAATCTTTAATTGAAACCGATTTTTTATCCATAAACTCAAATGCCACTCTAGGGCAACTGGTTGAACTTATCTCAAAAAGTAAAAGAAATATTTTTCCCGTAATTGATAATGGCGAGTTTAAAGGACTCATATATATGAATGACATTCGCCATTTAATGTTCAATCGCGATCTTTATGATACTGTCTTAGCGAAAGATCTTGCTTATTTACCAAATCCAACAGTTTCTCCTTCGGAAAGCATGGAAAGCGTCATTAGGAAATTTCAAAAAACTCAACACTATAATCTCCCTGTAGTTGAAAATGGAAGGTACTACGGTTTTATCTCCCGTGCTAATACCTTTTCTGCCTATCAAAAAATTATTCGAGAAATTTCTGAGGATTAATATATTGATTTTGAGTTCTTTGTTCCCAAGAAATGTCTTTCAACGGAGTTGCACACATGTGAATTAATATGGTATTTTTTTTGATATGTTAATTAAATGTTATATTTTTGTAAAGTCCCGAAGAGTTGGAATAAAAAAGTTTAACCAAAAACGACAAGAATGAAAGTTGGGAACTTTGTTGAAATGGTCGAAAGATCGATTATTCAAAATTGGGATCTACGATCAATGTCATTGTATAAGGGTGAAGGCTACACCTATGGTCAAGTGGGAGAAAAAATATTGCAATTCCACCAAATTTTTGAAAAGATTGGTATAAAACCCAACGATAAAATAGCCTTAATCGGAACGAATGATCATCATTGGGGAACCGTTTATCTAGCAACTGTAACCTATGGAGCAGTAATAGTGCCCATACTCCAGGATTTTCATCCCAATGATGTAGTTCATGTTGTGGAACATTCCGATTCATTGTTACTCTTTGTCACCAAAGCTATTTATGAAAAACTGGACAAAGAGCATCTTAAACACTTGCATGCCATTATACTTCTCGATGATTTTACGGTAATTGAAAGCAAAAACGAAGACATTTCCTTGGCCTTCGGTTCCAGGCTACAGAAGAAGTTAGATTTGAATAAGGAAACATTTAAACTGCCAAAAATCAGCAACGATGAATTGGCGGTTATCAGCTATACTTCTGGAACATCGGGATTTAGTAAGGGAGTAATGTTACCCCATTGGAGTTTAGCGGCAAACGTACAGTTTGGCGTTGATTACATTGGTTTGAAACCGGGCGATAATATCGTATCGTTTCTGCCACTTGCCCATGCCTACGCATGTGCTTTTGAATTTTTGGCAACGTTTGTTATGGGATGCGATATCACCTTCTTGGGCAAAGTGCCTTCTCCAACAATAATCTTACAAGCTTTCAAAGAAATACGCCCGAGATTGATATTCTCGGTTCCGCTGATTATCGAGAAGATTTATCGAATGCGAGTGAAGCCAAAATTGAGTGAATCTCCGGTGAAATATCTCATCAAGATACCGTTGTTAAATCGAATAGTTTACCGGAAAATAAATCAACAGCTTTCAGAAGCTTTTGGCGGAAATTTCATCCAAATTATCATTGGAGGGGCGGCTTTAAATGCAGAAGTTGAAGATTTGCTAAATAAAATAGGATTCCGATATACCGTCGGATATGGTATGACAGAATGTGGCCCACTAATTAGCTATGCTCCCTGGAACGAGCATAAAAAATATAGTTGCGGGAAACCTATACCATGTCTTACCGTGAAAATTGATTCGAGCGATCCGCAAAATATAGCCGGTGAAATTCTTGTAAAAGGAGTAAACGTGATGAAAGGTTACTATAAAAGTCCAGAAATCACTGAGGCCACCTTTACGGTTGATGGCTGGTTGCGTACCGGAGATCTGGGAATTCAGAGTAAAGACGGATTTATTTTTATAAAAGGGCGCAGTAAAAATATGTTACTTGGACCTTCAGGACAGAATATCTATCCGGAAGAAATAGAAGCTAAAATTAATAATATGCCATACGTGCTTGAATCATTGGTAATCCAAAAAGACGGCAAGCTCCAGGCTTTGATAGTACCTGATAAGGAAGCCATTGAGCGTGACGGCGTATCGAATGATGAATTACAAACCATTATGAATAATAATCAAAAGCACCTAAATTCCCATGTGCCGTCGTACATGAATGTAACAAAATTCATTATTCAGGACATGGAATTTGAAAAAACCGCCAAAAAAAGCATTAAGCGATACATGTATAACAGTTAAAATCCAAAAGGGGCTGAGAAGCCCTTTTTTTTATGCCTTTTTGAAGACACGCAAATTAGTCGTATTTTTGTTGAGAGAATAAATAAAACACGATCATATGTTTGAAAGTTTATCGGAACGATTGGAGCGATCTTTTAAAATATTAAAAGGTCAAGGAAGCATAACAGAAATTAATGTTGCAGAAACATTAAAGGACGTTCGGAAGGCGCTTATTGAGGCAGATGTTAACTATAAAATAGCAAAACAGTTTACCGATGATGTTAAACAAAAAGCGATCGGTGCTAATGTATTAAAAGCACTGAAACCCAACCAAGTATTAATAAAGATTGTCCACGATGAGTTGGTGACCTTGATGGGAAGCGATAAGAGCGACATCAACTTAAAAGGACAACCGGCTGTGGTTCTCATGGCAGGTCTTCAAGGAAGTGGGAAAACTACCTTTTCGGCAAAACTGGCAAGGATGTTAGCTACCAAGCGCGGCAAACGTCCCATGTTGGTAGCATGCGATGTTTATCGTCCGGCAGCTATTGAGCAATTGCATATTCTGGGAAAGCAGATCGAAGTCCCGGTATATAGCGACCTTGAAGAAAAAGACCCTGTAAAAATCGCTCAGAATGCCATTAAGGAAGCAAAAAACAAAGGTTACGACACCGTGATTATTGACACTGCCGGACGTCTGGCGGTGGATGAAGAGATGATGAAAGAGATTGAAAACATCAAGAAGGCTGTGAACCCGTCTGAAATATTATTCGTGGTTGATTCCATGACAGGTCAGGATGCGGTTAACACTGCTAAAGAATTTAACGATCGCTTAAATTTTGATGGAGTGGTACTCACCAAGCTTGACGGTGACACACGCGGCGGTGCTGCCTTAACCATAAAAGCCGTTGTGAATAAGCCCATTAAATTTGTAGGAACCGGTGAAAAACTTGACGCCATCGATATATTTTATCCACAAAGGATGGCCGATCGGATTCTGGGAATGGGCGACGTGGTTTCGTTAGTTGAAAAAGTCCAAGAGCAATACGATCAGGAACAGGCAGCAGCCTTAACCAAGAAATTGGCAAAAGATCAATTTGATTTCAACGATTTCCTATCACAAATTCAACAAATCAAGAAGATGGGAAATCTGAAAGACCTTGCATCTATGATACCCGGTGTTGGGAAAGCCATAAAAAAATTAGATATCGATGATAATGCTTTTAAAGGAATTGAAGCAATTATCCAGTCAATGACGCCTAAAGAAAGAGCAAATCCCGGAATAATTAACGGCTCACGTAGAAAACGCATTGCCGATGGTTCTGGAACAACTGTTGCTGAAGTGAATAAACTGCTGAAGCAGTTCGATGAAACCAGAAAAATGATGAAAATGGTTACTTCAGGAAACTTAAAAAATGTAATGCGGAATATGCCAAAACGATAATATCACCATCAAAACTCAAACGCTATGAATATAATCGACGGAAAACTCATTTCTGCACAAATCAAACAGGAAATCACCGCTGAAGTGCAAAAGTTAAAGAGTGCCGGGGGAAAAATTCCACATCTGGCTGTAATTCTTGTTGGCACTGATGGAGGAAGTCAAACCTATGTGGCAAACAAAGTAAAGGCTTGTGCTGAAGTGGGGTTTCAATCTACTAAAATTGAATATCCTGAAACCATATCCGAGAAAGAATTACTTGCAAAGATTTTCGTGATAAATCAAGATCCATCCATTGATGGACTCCTAGTACAGTTGCCATTACCAAAACACATTGCCGAAGAAAAAGTATTGGAAGCTATATCTCCTGATAAAGATGTAGATGGGTTTCATCCTGTAAATATGGGACGGCTTGTAGCCGGAATGCCCACATTTCTTCCCGCAACTCCGGCAGGAATTGTTGAGCTTTTACATCGTTACGGAATAAAAACAGAAGGTAAACATTGTGTGGTATTAGGACGATCCCATATAGTCGGAACCCCGGTGAGTTTGTTGTTGTCGAGGAAGGCAAATCCCGGTAATTGCACAGTTACAATTTGTCATAGTAAAACGCCTGATATTAAGCACTTCACATTACAAGCCGATATAATCATAGCAGCTATTGGTCAGCCGGAGTTTCTGAAAGCCGATATGGTTAAGGAAGGAGCAGTGGTTATCGATGTCGGAACAACCCGTGTCATGGACAATTCATCGGCGAAAGGTTGGGTTTTGAAAGGCGATGTGGCATTTAATGAAGTTGCGCCCAAATGTAGTTTTATAACTCCCGTCCCGGGAGGGGTTGGTCCGATGACCATAGCCATGCTTTTAAAAAATACTTTATTGGCAGCCCGAAAGTAAGCCCATATCCCTAAACAGAAATATGTTTTAATGGCGAAGTTCCAATGAAGAAAATCCCTGTTCCTGAATTCCGCTCTCGATTTTTTTCTCGGAAATTATTTTCGATACTTTTTATTATAGTCGTTGGTTTAGCCACAGTATTGCGGTTTTATCAATATTCTAACATTCCTTTTACGCACGATGAGTACAGTGCAATAAATCGTTTACAGTTCAATTCGGTCGATAGTTTGATTGAAAATGGAATTAAGGTTGATGGTCATCCTGCCGGAGTACAATTATTCCTTTATTACTATACATCTATTTTTGAGACCATCAGCCCTTCCATGGTGCGTTTGCCTTTCACTATTCTTGGTATTCTAAGCGTTGTGTTGATTGTTCTTATAGGGAAAAAACTTTTTTCCATTGAGGCGGGATTATTAGCGGGGTCGGTGGCTGCCGTGAGTCAATATTTTATTTTTTATTCTGTTGTTGCTAGGCCATATTCTCCCGGATTGTTTTTCACTTTGTTTTCAATTTGGATACTATTGAAAATTGCAGATGACGAAGAAAAATCTCTATTTTGGTTTTTCCTCTATGCATTGAATTTAACACTAGCGGCGTTGATGCAACATTTCGCTGCATTTACTGCCTTTTTGATTTATTTATTAGGGTTTGGTGTCATTCGTCAAACTTCTAGAAAAAAATATCTTTTGAGCGGAGCTTTGAGTGTGATTCTTTACCTGCCACATTTATCGATCACCATTGCACAATTAAACATGAAAGGAGTAGGAGCATGGCTTCCTGTTCCGGATTGGAGTTTCCTTTGGGAACATCTCAGGTATCCTTTTCATTATTCCTGGTGGTTTTTTATTGTGTTTATCTTATCTGTTGTGTCGTCTCTGTTCTTCTATTTTTCAAGGCGACTACAGTTCCGATGGTTTTTCCTGTTTCTTGTTTGGTTTATCACTTATTTCACGGCTTTTTTTTATTCTCGAAACGTATCTTCCGTGATGCAAAACAGTGTTTTACTTTTTTCCTATGCCGGATTATTGATATTTTTTTCGGCAGGCATAACAATTTTTTCGGTTTCATGGGTTCGTTGGGGAATTATTCTTTATACTCTAGTGGCAGGAACTTTTACTCTGATATTTGAACGGCGTCATTTCGATGTTTTGACCCATGGATTATTTAAAAGCGCAATTTCCGAATATTGCGATTTGACAAGATCACCCAGTGTTCAACCCTCGTTATTTGTTTCCAATAGTTGGCGGATTCCTCCAATGCTTGGAATCGATTCTTGTGCTGCCAGGAACTTGTTTGTAGAAAATTTTAATCTTGACCAACTAAATACTGAGCTTCGATCAAATAATTTCGAATCGGTTGGGGTTATGATTGATGGCACTCTTCCGGGAGCTTTGGCCATGATTCACGAATTTTATCCTGTACATCAGGTAAATCGGAAATACGACCGTGGCGAGTTTCATTTTTTCTTACACAACGGAACAAGCCAGGTTTCCGAGTGGGATACGTTAATGGTTAAAGATTACGATATTTCAACAAACAACGAATTTTTTGATTTAGCTCAATGGAATTTAGAAGATTTAGGAGTGCATAGTTGGTCGGAAATGGATATCGTTCCGAAATTTGCTGTTGCTGATACATCAAAACCCGTGAGGTTAGTCACTGAACTTCATTATAAAAATAAATGCATCGATTGGAGGGAAAAATATCTCTCGTCAAAACAATTTGACCCTCAAGGACTTCCAACAATTTATCAATCGTTGGTTTTTATGGACATTCATTATCCAACCCAAAAATTATTTTTGAAGATTTACCTGTGGAATCCACAGGGAGTAACCTTCACAATCAAATCTTCAAAAATTCTTCTTAGAAAAGCTAATCGAATTAGGTATGCCTTATATGGAGAGATCCCAATCGAATGATTTTTAACGCTAGAGTTTCTTTAGTTTATTTTTAATTGATCTTATATTGGCATAGGCACCTATTTTGAAGACATATCCATCGGTAAAAATAAGCGAACTGAAACGGAGTCCAAGTGAAGTAGTTATCCAAAGCTCTCCAGAACCGAAAAAAAACAATCCGGGCTGTTCGTAAGAGTGCTTTTGCCAAGAATTAGCTCCAAGTTTTATTTGATTTAAAAATCGATAGCTGTAACCGCCTCCTGCTGAAATCCAGAAATTATTAAAAATAGAATATCCTGCCGATGCTCCGCCTTCAATGTGAAAGAATCGTTGGCGCGAGGTTCGATTGGCATTCAAAGTTTGGTGAATAGCAACGGGAGTAACAAATAATGTATATCGAAATCGTTGAGTGCAAAAGTTTTCGTAATAAAAAGTGATATAGGGTTGTCCGCCAAAATGTTCATTGATGGTGTCGTTCATCCGTGAGAGATCAATCCCGGCCTCAATATATAACTCTTTTAGAACAGGTGATTTGTTTCCAAGAGTTTCGTTTTGTGCTGTTATCGTAAAACATTGGGCAATGAAAAATGCTAGAATTATGAATCGATGGACTTTTTCCATTGTGATTTATAGGATTTTATTAATTTTTTAAACCATTTAGGGTCGTGGCGGGTGTAGCCGTAAACTAATTCCGTCGGATTTGCTTCTTTGTTTTTTGCAACATCGCGTTTTGCGAGACTTCGTCCTAAAGCATCCTGCGCTTTATCGGTTAAAAATTCGGGAATTTCCTTTTCGTATAGAAAATAAAGAAGCTCCAACGATGTTTCTGTTTTTCCATGAATGGCAAAATGCTCAATGCAAGCTAAAGTAAAAGGAGTGTAATCGTAGGTTTTGGCAAACTGTTCCATGGGAAGAAGTGTCAGGCCAAACATGCGTAAAAGCGAATCTGAAAATTGTTCTGTGACTTTCTCGTATTGTGAAATGGCCTTTTCGAATTGATGTCGTTGAATGTTTTCAATGATCTCGTCAATTTCTTTTTGATATGTGGCCGGTTTTTGCACAAAGGCAAATTTTTGTTGCAGGTCGTCGCCTTTAAAACCACATTCAGCTGCTCCCTTTTTTACAAGTTCCAGTGCTTTATTCAATGCAATTTCGGCAGCGATGTAGTTTCTCTCTTTTTGATGGATTTCTGCAGCATTAATTTGCACATCAATAGAAAATTTTTGCTCAAGGCAACGATTCTGCATGAGCATGCCTTTTAGTTCTGCTACTCTGGCTTCATGTTCGTTAGAAAGAGTTAACCCGTAGGATCTTTGAATATCAGAAATTTTCGATAAATTGATTTCTGCCTCTGTAAGTCGCTTGGCAACTATGTTTTTATCTGCACTATTTATAAGTTGAACCACGCACAATTCTGCTGCTTTTAAAGTTAGAGCTTTTTCTTTCGTAATGGGAGAAAAATTGAAGGTGTTTCTCAATAATATAGCAGAATCGGCCATTTCTTTAGCTTGGCATCCTTTATATTTATTTTGTTCAATGTTGAGGAATATATCCAGATAGGTGCGTTCACGCAATAAACGAATCAACGTAAGGTGTTTTGATGAAATGGGAACGTTCTGTTGTTTGCTGTAATTAAAGGCTTTTTGTTGGAGTGAATCGGCTTGTCGAATTTTTTCAGCATTAAAAAGTTGGTAGGCCTCATCGATCATATCCTCATAAAGTTTCCCAAAAACACCAGCGATCAACTCCTTGCTTCGCGGGTTGCAATTGATGAAGGAATATTTTTGACATAGATTTTCCGAGAGAACCAATATGTCCAGGGCCTCCATTGGGTTTGCTGTAATTATAGATTCAGCTTTCGAGAGTAGTTCCCCATAAATCTGAGAAAGGTGTTGCTCGACTCGGGTTCGGTTGTTAAAATAGTTGATAAATTGATTGTGGAATCGGTAGAGAGAATCGCAATCGTCTAGGTATCTTGAATATTCTTTATTTCGGATAATTTGATGATTATCGGATATCTTCTTTTCGAGCCAATCGGAATAAAAAGCGTTCCTTTCCGTGATCAATACAGGTGGAATGGATATCATTGGAATTGTATCAAATATGGAAAGACATTCATTAAGAAGCTGTTCTCTGTCGGTTAAATTTTTCTGAGCACGGAATAATTTGATGTCGTCTAATTTGGGTCTTATCAGTTCATCCACAACCTTTTGTGCCATTAATTTTACTGAGTCGGGATGGTTATTCGTGTTATTGGCTTTAACGAGCCATTCAAGGCATTTCTTGGTATTGGCTTGTTTCATTTCAATCTCGGCAAGACGAACATAAGGTGCCGAAAATTTTGGATCAATCTCAATGGCATTTTGGAAGTATTCGGTAGCTTTTGAACGATCATTGGCATTAAGACTTGCTAATCCTAAACGGTAATATTCAATGTGAAGGTCTGCCACTTGTTTCACTAGCTTACGTTTGGTATCTATTGCATTATTTTGCAAAGCATTGAGACGAGGCATGAGATTGAGCGGATCGTTTTCGTTGAGATAAAGATTTTCAGCCAGTTTTTTTCCCTTTATCTGATCGACTATTTTTAGAACTCGTCGCGAAAAATCTTGATATTGTTCATTATTGTCGGGATTGTTTAAATCGATTTTTTTCAAGTCTTCCTCAGCTAATTTGATCTGAATGTCAGCACTATAATAATCCGATATAAATTGTTGACGTCTGACAATTCGGTCGAGCATTGGTTGCCCTAAATCGATTTTTGTTACGGAATAATCAACCCTGGTAATTTTTTTTCCAGAAGGCCAATCC
>DAOTAV010000055.1:0-12660 GCA_035382785.1 Salinivirgaceae bacterium
GACTTCTCTTCCCAGGAAATACTTACATTCTTTTGCGGTGGTTTCACTCACGGTTGTAAAAACGTCGGCTGCAGCTGCAGAGCTCTTTTCAAGAGTGTGTTTTGCTATGACATTAAACTCGTGAGCTTTAGAATCGGCTGAATATTCCTGCAGGTATTTGTATAAAGGTTGATTGTTACTAGCAATACAACGTCCTACCATGGTTGCGTGAGTTGTAAACATGGTACAGATATAAGGAGCATATTTTTGCAAATAGAGAATTCCAGCTCCTGTCATCCATTCATGAAAATGTGCTATTACATTCAACCTAGGAGAAAGATTATAACGGCAAAAATCCTCAATTACCTGACCAGCGACATAGCCGAATAAAGTAGGCTCAATAAAATCCCACCCCGCTGAAATTGAGTCAACTTTATAGGTTTCCCACAACTCTGCAAAAATCTCGTCTTTTTTAGCAATGAACGGTGTGTAATCGATAAGTATTGTGGTTGGTGTTCCATGTATTTGCCATCTTCCTATCCTAATTCGGAAACCTTTTTCTCGCGCAGCAGAAACCCAAGAAGCAAAAAGACTTTTATCTTCCTTAAATTCAGGTGTTTCATTTCCTTGTCTGATGTTGTCGGGACCAATGTAGATAATTTTGGCTTCAACGGCTTTTGATAAAGCCAATGATTTTGTGGTTACTACAGTGTAAATGCCTCCAACTTTATTACAGACTTCCCAACTGGTCTCAAAAATAAATTCTGGCTTTTTTTGACTTTGATTCATTGTATTTATGTTTTAAGTTTACACAAAAAATCCACTACCTTCAAGAAAAATGAAGGCACACTAATTGTTGATCCGAATCATTTAAACTCACTCTTGCTTCTCGTTCTAATTTCCCTTATTGTTGATCTTTTTTTGGGTAGTCTTACTTGTTGACTTTTCAGAAGCTTTTTGGGTGGATTTTTGGGTGTCTTTTTGTTTTGTTGTTTCTTTTTTAGATTTACTTTTTGTCACAGTTTTTTCGGCCTTATCGACCTTTATTGACGATGTGTCAGTGCTTTTCTTTTTAGGAACTGCTCTCTTTTTGTTTTTTTCAGTAACACTCAATAAGTGTTTCAGTTCCAGAATAATTTCTTCCTGACGCCTGTTAACTTTCTTCAATCGTTCAAGATCGTGTCTTATGTCGCAGGTAAATCCAGTATAGAGCATGAAATCATTGAGCACATTGCGAAAATTAATGTATGCTTCATAAGGTGATCCAAACGGATTGAAATATTTATGAACCTCACCATCGGAAAACCATTTTGTTGACATGTAATAAAAATGGTCACTGGTCTGCAAATATCGGTAAATTTTTTTAATTTCTGCATCTTGTTGCATATTTATAAATTCTTGCATTTCATACAATTTATTGAATGCATCTTGCTGCAAATCGTTTCCTAGCCACGCGGTTAAATCTCTCTCTTCGTCGGCCCAAGAAGTTGGATGTTCAACATTAATCGGAGATATTGGTTTTAATTGTTTTATGGCTTCGGATGGGGTAATAAATTCTAATTCTTTGGGATGTTTCAATACTTCCTCGGGTAAATATCGCAAAAATTCGAATATTCCAGACTCAGCTCTTTGATGTTCCCCAATGGTCTCATAATCCATAAAGATGTTAATAATTTCGTCTTTTGAGTCATGTGCAAGAAACCATGAAACATATTTTTCAGCCGTCAGCGGCCATTGATCCCACATCTGGTTTGAGAATCGGAAAGCGATATCGTCACTTAATTTAAAGTTTCGCAACAAAACTTTTTGCTTAGGGCAAATGGGATTGGCATAAACAAAATTTGGACTGCGCCAACCCAAAACGGCTTTCGCACCTTCTGCCAAAACACCTTCATAGCCGAGTTCGAACACATCGGCTCCTATTTGATTTGAATAAACCAACTCAGTGTTTCTAAACACCTTCGGTTTATAATTGAACAACTCTTCAATTTTTGCACTATGAGCTCTAATCTGATCTTGAAATTCTACCTTGTCTTTTAATGATACAAGTGAGTGCGAATAAGTTTCTGCCAGAAATTCAACTTGTTTGGTTTTAGCTAATCGCTGAAAAGACTCCAAAACATCGGGGGCATATTCCAACATCTGGTCAATAAATACTCCGGAAAGCGAAAAGGAAATTTTGAATTTTCCTTTGTATTTAGTTATTAATTCATACAATAGTTGGTTGGCCGGAAGATAGCATCGTTCGGCAATACGCCGAATATAATTCCGATTCGCATAATCATCAAAGTAGTTATGATTAAGTCCTATATCAAAAAATCGATAGGTTCTCAATCGATAGGGTTGGTGGACTTGGAAATAGATACAAACTTTTTTCATATTCGAGTAATTTGTTGATTATTCTAATATTTACAAACCAAGTGCTTTTTGATACACTTGAATAACTTTTGCTGCCGAGTTATCCCATTTGAGACTATCGACCTCTGATTTTCCATAATTTTTAAAAATCCGGGATAAAGCGCGATAGTGTAATAGTCCATAAATTGCATCGGCCATAGCATCAACGTCCCAAAAATCGACTTTTATAGCATGCTTCAGTACCTCGGCGACTCCCGACTGTTTACTGATAATTACAGGGACATTGCTTCGCATGGCTTCCAACGGCGATATTCCAAATGGTTCGGATACCGATGGCATGACGTACACGTCGCTCATTGCAAACATTTTTGTCACCTCAGGTCCTCGAAGAAATCCGGTGAAATGAAACTTATCAGCAATGCCCAGAGAAGCAACATTATGAATGATGCGGTTTAGCATGTCGCCCGAACCGGCCATGACAAACCTAACATTTTGATCTTTCTGCAAAACTTTAACGGCAGCTTGGACAAAGTAGTCAGGACCTTTTTGATAGGTGATCCTGCCTAAGAAGGTAACAATCTTCTCGGGTAGGTATTTTTTATATTGTTCCCGCTCTCGTTCATCAGCTTCAACGGCATTGTGAACCGTGATAACCTTTTCCGGTGGAATCCCATAGCGGCTGATTACTATTTGACGAGTAAAATTACTTACTGAGATCACCAAATCGGCCTCGGTCATTCCCATTCGCTCGATATTATATACTTGTTGATTGACATTTTCCCCGCTGCGGTCAAATTCGGTAGCATGGATATGAACTACTAAAGGTTTGCCGGTTGCCCTTTTGGCGGCAACTCCGGCAGCATATGTTAACCAATCGTGCGCATGGATAATATCAAAGTCAAGTTGACGAGCTAATGCAGCCGCAACAATTGCATAGCGACTGACTTCCAACATCAGGTCTTTTCCATAACTGCCTGAAAAACGAAATTTACGTCCTAAAACTTTCTGGGTTTTTGCAGACTCGTGTGCCACATCCTCTCCTACAAGAATGCTAAATTCTTCGGGTGACAGGTAGGGTACTATGTTTGCGCCTATTTCAAAATAGCGCATTTGTTCGTAAAATTTACCGAAGTTGACAACCTTTTCCGTCAAATCAACTCCTTCAGCCGAATGAAGGGTGATTTGCTGTTGATCTTCATCCCCATACACCTTTGGCACAACAAAGTCAATTTTCACTCCGTGATAGGCCAAGCCTTTTGTTAAACCATAACAGGCTGTGCCTAAACCTCCGGCAATATGGGGCGGAAATTCCCAACCAAACATTAAAACTCTCATGGATCTATTTTTTTTGCAGTTTTTAATTCTCAACAACCAGGCTATCCATTAACATTTTAATTTGTAATACGGCTGAAATACTCAAGGCTTGAGATATTGCTCCTCGCGGCTCATGAGGTGGATCACCATCGTAAATTTCATTTATGGTTCCTACACCGACTACTGTCATATCTTTCTCGAAACTAAAAAACATTTTGTTCAATTCCGGTAAAGCATCTTTTTTATACACAGAAACCAAAGCTTTGGCGTAAAACTCCAAGAGCCAAGGATGGACTGTCCCTTGATGCAGAGCCTTCTCGCGTTGATTATGATCGCCAATAAAATAAGGACAATAACGCTCATCGGCAGGAGTTAGCGTTCTCAATCCTTTTGGGGTTAAAAGTATATGCTGAATACATTGAATCACATCGATTTTCTGTGTTTCACTTAGCATGGAAAAGGGCAAAGCTGCAGCTATTATTTGATTAGGCCTGATGGTTTTATCTTGCTGATGAGTGGTGCAAAAATCGGCTAAATAGGAGCCTTCGTTAATCCAAAATTTTTGAAGGAAAGATTGTTTTGTTACAGAAGGAATGTGTTCGAATTTCTGAATAAACTCATGATCTTTTGCAAAATGGGCAATTTCTAGGCATACATCAAAGCATTATACCAAAGCGCATTTACCTCAACCGAAAAACCCCGGCGAGGCGTCACAGGTTTTCCGTTCACTACTGCATCCATCCAGGTTTGGGGATAGTGGTCATGCGATAAATAAATCAAGCAGTGATCGGTCATTTTAATCCCACATTCCAATCCATCGTAATAATGGTTGAGTATGCTTTTAATGGTTTCCCAATATTTGATGACAACAAATTGTGGTGTAACCCATTCTTGAAGTTGTTGTACGGCATAGATGAACCATAATGGAGTGTCGGCACTTGGGCAAGTTCCTTCAGTTTTTTTATTTAAAAGTTGCGGAAAAGTTCCATTATTATATTTTCTCAATGCGGTGTCTAATACATTAATAAGCGTTTGAGGATTACCTAAAGATAATGTTAATCCTGGTGCAGCAATGAACGTATCACGACTACGGGCGTCATACCAATGATATCCTGAAATGAGATAAGTTGATTTTTTTCGTTTTTCAATAAATTGTTGTGCTGCATTATACAAGCAGTTTTCAAAGTTATAGCGCGGTATTCTGTTATTCTGAATTGTTGTAAATCGGCGACGAATATTGTTCACGGGTAAAACTTCTGTTCCCGCTGCAAAAAATATTGATTCCCCTTTTTTTAGTGTTGTTTCAAAAAATCCAGGGGTAAATAGATCTTCTTTAAAATCGTATCCTCGCTCCTGCTCCATTGGATATTCCACATTGTAATACCAATCGGGCAAATGGACAAAGTCAATTTTTTTATTAAACTGCATGTTTAAATATGGGAAGGAATCATACATGCGTATTCTGATCCCATTTTCAATCATTTCAGGTCGAATATTGGCGTCGAAGTTTGCTTTCGACAGTTCATGAATATTTCTAAAGGCGAGAAATGGTTTTAAGCGAAATGTTATGGTATTAGGCGATTTTGTGGAATATCTGGGTATTTCAGTAACCGTATATTTGATTAGAACACGAAAATCTTCATGATCCAAAACCTGATCAACATCAATCTTTATTCCTCCAATGTTATACGAAAGGGTTGGCAAAACATCTGTACTAAGTTCTTCAATATACTTGTGACCTTTAGGCTCATAAAAACCTCCGCTATATTTACGAATTCCTAAGTTAAACTCATATCCATCATAGACAATGGTTGGATCAACCATGCTAAGTAAAACATATCGCTCATTGTTGAGCTCTTCTACGGGGCAAACAAGCAGTCCATGATATTTTCTTGTATTGCAATTAATGATAGTTGTTGATCCGTAGGCCCCGGAACGATTAGTTCGAATAAATTCCCGTTTAAGTGAAAACTCTAAATTGGTTAATTGATTTTTGTCGAATTTCAAATAACTCATGGCTGTTTCTTTATGTTTGTTTGGCTAAATATAGTATCTTTTTTTTATTCCAACAAAATTAAATTCTGGTGATTTTACTGACTCCTTGTACTTTTTTTAGTTTTTGAATAGTTGCATCCAGATCGGATACGCTTTTTACATAGAGCTTTATTGAGCCTTCAAAAATTCCATCGAAGGATTTAAAATTAATTTCGCGAATATATATATTTAGGTCAGTACTTAAAACATTGGTTAGATCTCTGACAATGCCTATGCGATCAATACCCTCAAAAGAAAGCTCTGTTAAGGTTGCTTTATGTTCTTCATTTTCGAACGATACCGGAACAATTTTATCTCCATGTTTAGAATTTAATTCAATTGAAATCGGGCACATTACCTGATGAATGATGATGTTACCAGGCGATAGTTCGTACCCCACAATATCATCACCGGGTAAAGGATTGCAACAGGTGGCTCTTTCGTAATGTTTTTCGGACGAATCTTCCTTTTTACTAATATCTTTTGACCTATTAAAACGAAAGATATTTATTTTTCGCTCAGGTGTAAACTGTTTTAGAATTTGCTTCAGGGAGTCAACCGTCTGCGGTTCTTCTTCCAATTTAAGGTACACAAAGTTTTCGGGATCAGATAGGTGCAAATTATAGAAAATTTTCAATTTTTCGATAATACGATCTGTAAGTTTAATTTGAAGTTGGGCTAACATATTTTCCAACTTTTTTTTCTCGGTGGAAGCCACACGTTCGGCTTCTTCGTACAAAAACTTTTTAATTTCAATAATAGCCTTAGCGGTATATACTTTATTTAACCAATCAATTTTGGGTTTAGCAACCTGTGATGTTATAATTTCCACTTGATCACCATTCCTAAGTTTATATTCAAGTGGCCGTACTTGATGATTTATTTTCGCCGAAATGGCATGATTACCGATTTTTTTGTCAAGATGGTAAGCAAAATCTAATGCTGATGAACCTTTAGGCAAGACAAAACTCTCGCCTTTAGGTGTAAAAATTGTAATATCACCACTTTTTAGAAGTGCTGGAATGAAATCTGAATCCTTACTATTATTAATAACGTCTCGCACAATTGAAAACCAATTTTCAAATTGTTTTTCTCCTGAATACAATCCTTTGTATCGGTGGTGAGCAGCTATTCCATTTTCAGCAATATCATTCATTCTTTTACTTCTAATTTGCACTTCAACCCACTTCCCATCATGTCCCATTACTGTTGAATGCAGTGCTTCATAACCATTATCTTTCGGATTGTTGATCCAATCACGAAACCGATCAGGACGAGGAGGATAACAATCTGTAACGTAAGAATAGATTTTCATACATTGTTCTTTTTCGCTCCCGCCATCGGGTTTTGGCGTGAAAATAATTCGAAAGGCATATATATCGAAAATCTCTTCAAAAGGAACATCCTTCTTTTGCATTTTTTTATAAATACTATAGATGCTTTTGGGACGGCCATCAACTTCGTAATCATACTTTTCTTCCGTCAAACGAGCCTGAATAGGCAACCCAAATTTGTTTATCATCATTGTTCTACGCTCCTCTGTATCTTCCAATTTTTTTGCTATGCTTTGATATTCTTCCGGGAATAAAATCCGAAATGAACTGTCTTCAAGTTCGGTTTTAATCCTATAAAGACCTAATCGCTCAGCTAAAGGAGCATATACATAGAGGGTTTCCGATGCTATTTTCAATTGTTTAAATCGCGCTAATGAATCCAGCGTACGTAAATTATGCAATCGATCGGCTAATTTTATTAAAACTACTCGATAATCTTCAGACATCGAAATTAAAATTTTTTTAAAATTCTCAATCTGAAGGGATGAATTCTCTTTGATATTAATATCGGCAGATACCTTACTAATTTTGGTCAAGTTCTCTACCATATCTGCCACCTCCTGACCAAATTCTCTGACAATATCTTCCTTTGTCACATCAGTATCCTCAACCACATCGTGTAAAAGGGCTGTAATCAATGATTTCTTCCCTAAATTGAATTCTCTTGAACAAATCAAAGCTACACTGATAGGGTGTAAAATATAAGGTTCTCCAGACTTTCGACGTATGGGATAATGTGCATCATAGGCAAATCGATAAGCTTTTTGAATTTCATCCAAACCTTCTTGGCCTCTTTGTGTGCTGTAACTTTTGGCCAATTCCTCAAATTCCTTCTCAATTTGCTTTATCTCGTCTTCTGTAAATTTCATAGAAACAGCGGTTTGAGTTTAATAATAAAATATCTCAAATGTATTATACCTGACATCCAAAATAATGAAAGCCAGATCACGAAAACTCATCGTTGTCGATTTTAAAAATAGTAAATTTTATGTCACTTTAATCCTTCTAAGTATTTATTTACGAAAATTTGAAAAATTGATTCAAAAAAAATAGATTTTTTTTCGAATCTTCGATGTCACAAATTTTGTGAGGTTGCCATACCGGAAAAAATCAATATTTTTGCCCAAAAAGAATTCATGAATCCTAAGATTGCTATTGCCATATTAAACTGGAACGGACTAACATTTTTGCAACGATTTATTCCAATTTTAACAAAATATTCCGATTATCCCAATGTGAAAATCTGGGTAATCGATAATGGATCTACCGATAAAAGTGTAGAGTGGCTCCAAAAAGAATACGATTCGATTGAAATTGTTAAACTTGATAAAAATTACGGATTTACAGGCGGTTATAATCGAGGTTTAAAAGAAATCAATGCCCAATATTTCGTCATTTTAAATTCCGATATCGAAGTTACTCCCGGATGGCTACTAGCTCCCATAGAAATTCTTGAAAATAATCCGCAAATAGCCGCAGTTTCCCCTAAAATCAGAGCTCTGGCTAATCGAGAAATGTTTGAGTATGCCGGCGCTGCCGGTGGGTTTATCGATAAATTAGGTTTTCCATTTTGTCGAGGCCGAATAATATCTTCTACTGAATTAGATTTTAGGCAATACGATTCTACCATTCCGATTTTTTGGGCTAGTGGTGCTTGTATGTTTATTAAAGCTGAACTTTTTCACAAAGTGGGCGGCTTCGATGAAAACTTTTTTGCCCATATGGAAGAAATTGATCTGTGTTGGCGTTTAAAAAACCTAGGATATGATATCTATAATGTTCATAACTCTATTGTCTATCATGTAGGAGGAGGAACATTGCCCAATGAAAATCCTCGAAAAATCTATTTGAATTATCGTAACAATCTTCTACTTCTTTACAAAAACTTGCCGTCGAAAGACTGGAGAAAAATATTTGCTGTTCGAATAATTTTTGATCTGTTTGCCTTGATCGTTTTTGTTGCTCAAAGGAAAGCTAAATTTGCTTTATCAATTGTTAAAGCCTATCGCGACTTTTTTAAACTGAAAAAGCTTTATATCGGGCAAACTTATTATCAGAACGCTTTCAAACACAAGGAAATACTCAAAAAGAGTATTGTTGTTCAATATTTTATACGAAAAAAGCGCAAGTTTTCCGAAATTAACTTCAACTAGATTTTATTGCACCCAGAAATACTCTAGAAGCTCATTCACATCGTCAACCGACAACGTTGATTTGAAATCGAAAACTTGATCGATTGCATGCCTCAACTCAGAAGGTGATATCCATCCATCGTTATTTGAATCAACTTTCTTAAATTTGTCGGGCATTTTGTCGTATTTCTTTCGTTTAACTTGTTGTCGTGCTTCTGAATAATAGGTTTGCAAATGCTTGCGCTCCACTGCCTTTGGGTCAAATAAGATTGCCACAAGATGATGAGTTGTTAAACGAACCCCTGTAGATCCAACGCCAATGGTTTCTTTTGGAGAATTGGGTTGCTCATCACGATAATCGGGAACCCCATCATCGTCAGCATCAAGTGGGCAACCTCGATAATCCACAATTATATTCTGCGGTGTGTATGGACATTCATCATTAAAATCGTCAACCCCGTCTTTATCTTCATCTTCACCGTCAGTTACTATAAATTTCAGGTTTTTAAATGTTTCCACGGCTGCAATTTCACTTTCCGGGCTAAAAAGGTCGAGGCGTAAAGATATATAAGCGTAATTTATGATATCGTTTTTATAAAAACCTGATTTCTCGTTTTTATCATCAATATAGTCTGTAAAACAGAACCTTGTAGAATTTGCAAACCTCAAGGTTAATCGGTTTGTTATGGCAAGATTTAATCCGAAATCAAAAGGGATGGCAAACGACATCAACGAATAGTCGGGGTTTTGAGTATTTACTTCCCGCAAGTTAGTCTCATACAAATAATCGCGTGGGACTATGGTACCGTCGGATAGTCGAATTGTTCCGTCGGGCATATATTCGTATGGCTGTGATGCAAGCATATTGTCTCCTTTAGGGGAAAACTGTACGGTTTCTATTCCGAGGGAAATAAATGGATGAAATGGTCGCTTCCGCAATAGTAGATGATTAAAATTGTAACTCATGGAAACACCTCCCATAAATAGATCCGACCTGAAGTTTCGGTTAAGAGTCAGGTCGGATAGGTCTCTTTGTGATGCTGATACTGCACCGAATAACGCATATAAATCCACATCGAAATAGCGTCCAAGGGAGCGAGATATGCTTATCAAATTTCCGCGATTTCCTGTCAATGGTGACTTGTAATTGGAAAGAACGTCTCCATAAAAAGAAAATATCCCTTGTCCAAAACCGAATACCGGTTTAAATGCACTTCGAAACAAATCGGTTGAGGTTTCTTCTTCTGAAAGTAAAAGAGCCTCGTAATCCTCGTCCACTTGTGCCCACGATTGAAATGTAGCGATTGCTAAAATAAACACGGTTAGTATTTTAACAACTATTTTCATAAAAGTGTAATTATTTAATTTAATCGCTTGCCAGATAATTTTTGGGTTTTATATCAATATTGTGGTTTTTCCTCTATTTTACATCATTTAAACCATTGTTGGTTTGCTATCATTAAGGCTTCCTGAACCGTTATGCGTATTCCATCGTTATAGGCACAAACAAATGCATCGATAATCGGAGTTGTTTGCCAGATTTTATTACGATAATCACGTGCATCTTTGTAGATTCTAAATTTACCAACGGTGTATTTGTGCCAACCTTCGTGTAATTCAACTTGTACCGGATCGTTGATGTTGAACCTTTTAAAATAATCTTTTTTGACTAATTTATGGCTGGCGGCTATTTGCACACGATATGTTATTCCTTGATCCGGAAGGCTGACATTGGCAATTTCTGGCCTTTTGATCTCGCCAACAACTTCTTTGTTTTGTGTAACAGTTTCGGATTGTTTTTTCTTTGATTCAGCCAATTTTTTATATCGCTCCAATTCTTCTGGTGTCAGTGTTTGCTCAAAGGTTTTTTCTTCTTTTACAAGCTCATTAATCTTATCGGAAGTAGCAACACCTTCAGTGCCGGTAAAAGTTCCTTCATCAGATAAAACATCTACTTTTTTCTCCTTCTTTTCTTTTTCTATTTCGGCCAATTGTTCATCTTTTGTTAGTTCAATGGATTGAAGCATTTCAGCTTCAAAGGCATTTAAATCGACATTACGTTCGGCAATATTTATTGTAAACGTGCGATCGTCCTGTGAGTAAGAAAAGGTTCCATTAATGATAAACGCTTGATTGGGAAACTCTTCAGTTTGAAAAAGTTTATAGGATACGATAAACATTTTATCGGCTTCATCTTTGGGAAGTTCCATCCATAGAAACTTTACTACCCTTCCACTGACCTGGAATATAGCTCCTTTTGTTTTGTTTGCAACTGCACGATATCCCCGAGGAATTTGTTCTTCGATTTTACCAAAACTGTTTAAGTTTGCCTTGCTGACTAAAAGATTTACAACAATTTCGTTATCTTCGTTCATGTATGGCTTTTGACGAATACAATCAATGGGTTTTAAGGTGATTTCTTTGTATTTATATCGCTGTGATGCCAAAAGATCAGTAACGCCTTCAACCTGAACCACTTTAATTTTATGCGGTGTAATTGTTTTTTCTTGAATTCGATTATTGTCTATATATCGAAATGCTCCGGTAATGTTAAATTCTCCGGAAATGGGTGGAGCCACATCGAAATTCAATATTACATGCAAAACTTCGTCGTAAGGTAAATTGTACCAATGTACAATGGCTTTTTGATCCTCAAACGAAAATTGCCCACCGTGAGTTTCTTTTGCTGATGCTTTGAAACCATTGGGTACTTCGATCGTTAATCGAGCATAACGGTCAATTTCACCTTTATTGATTACAAACTCAACTGTGAATCGGCTTCCGGAATTTACTTGTGCCGGGAAATTATGAGTAATATCCACCCCTCCAAATATCTCACCGATAATAAGAATTATACCTATATTCAGTACTGAAATTAATGGTTTGATCATGGTTCAAAGCGTATAGGATTCTTCATTTGAGCATTACCATAACTTGTGTCAACGTAAAAATACGGCTTTTGTTTCAATTTATCAAATTTTTACAGAGCTTTTAGAAAAATTAATGATATTTAAAGCTACTTCCAAAAAGGAATTCCCTTAAAATGCTTGTTGGGGGTATATCTTTCTCTGAAATTGGTAACAGAAAGCTGAAAAATTTTATAAGTCTTGTTGCTTCTGCGTATTCGGGACATAAAGGTGATACCTCGCGCAAAATGGGCTCTGCATATTTTTTTAGCACACCGAGTTCAAATAATAAGGCTGAATTATACATAACATCTGCTTCTTCTTGATAAGGGAAAATATATTTCTCTTCTCCTCTTCTAACACTTGGCCAACGTTTAATGGTCTCCTGGGCGCTGTATCCTCTGTATTGATAATCTCTAACAATTCGTCGTATGAGACGATTATCGGTTGTTGGAATACGATTGTGATCATCCATACATAGAGATGTCAGAGCTGAAACATATATTTTAAATTTCTCTTTATCGGATATTTGACTGGTTAGTTTTGGATTTAATGCGTGAATTCCTTCAACGATAAGCACTGAGTTGGGGTGCATTTTCATAT
>DAOTAV010000056.1:0-12372 GCA_035382785.1 Salinivirgaceae bacterium
ACTTTTTAAGGTTTTAGAATCTATTTCTGTGAGATTTGTTTTTTCAGCGCACATGCCGCATCCGATATCAACACCCACAGCGTTGGGAATGATTACATCAATCGTTGCTGCTACTCCACCAATAGGCATTCCGAACCCCACATGAGCATCGGGCATTAAAGCAATATGTTGGTGAATAAATGGTAGATTGGCTAAATCCTTTGCCTGTTGCAATGTTTCATCATCAGCGTCATCAACCCAAAGTTTAATAGGAAAACGTTCGCTGTTAATTTCTCGTATCATCGTTTTTTTTAATCTTTGAGCCCTAATTGCTTATTTAGTAAATTTATTAATTCTGATGAAAAATTATGGTAATAACCGGCATTTTCATAAGCTAAAACCCATTGAATACCTTGAACGGCATTGGTTAGAAATATTTCGGCAGCCGATTCCAACATGTCGGGAGTAAGGCTTTGGTTATCAATAACATCAATTTTCATTTGCCGAGCTAAATCGATAATCACCGAACGCATGATTCCGGGCAAACAACCGTCGGAAAGGGGAGGCGTGTATAAACGCTCTTTATGCCACACAAACAAATTGGATGAGCAACTTTCAACTAAATGCCCATGGTTATTGATGAGTAAGCAATCGTCGAACTTTCTTGTCTTTGCCCATTGTGAAGCTAAAACTAAACGTAAAGCCGATGTGGATTTAATTGAAGTTAATTTCGATGGAAATACAGTCATTTCATCGTTAATACCAATAATTAATCCGCGCTGATTCAATTCATAAATTGATGTTTCAAGCGGTTGTGCTGTGATAAAAAAATCCACATCGTTATTTTCGGGATAATAAAGACCGCCGGGTTTACGAAACACGGTAAGTCTTAGTCGAGCAGCCTTTAGCCATTTATTTCTATGCAGCAAGCGACTAATGGCTTGTTCTATTTCCCGATTTGAAGGAAATGATTCGGCATTCATGCCAATGCTTGCCATTGAATGGCGCAGTCTGTTCAAATGAAAAGAAAGTAGAGGAACATAAGCACCGCGCGAACGCATGGATTCAAACAAACCGTCGCCATACAAAATGCTTCGATTATCAGTAAAAAATAAAGCATTCGACGGAACTATGTCGCCGTTATAGCATACAAATTTTGTTTGTTGCTGTGCCATTACTTTCTTTTGATAGCGAAGATATGAATTTTAGATGAATTGTCATTTTTTTACTAAAAGCGTTATTGTGAATCAAAAAAAACAGTTATCTTTGCCATCGCAAAATTCGGGATGTAGCTCAGCCAGGTTAGAGTACGCGTCTGGGGGGCGCGGGGTCGCTAGTTCGAATCTAGTCATCCCGACTTCAAAGGTCTGCTACGGCAGGCCTTTGTGTTTTTTGGGATAATAATTGGTTATTTTCTCAAAAATACTCCTATTAAGCCGGTTAGAGATTCTTTAAAAAACGTTAAGCTTAATCAACAGCTGTCATAAAAATAGTGACGGAGAAGATCGCGTTTTTTTGAAGGATTGAGATAAACAATAACGTTAACATGGGTGTAGAAACTAAGACGGTAATAATTAATTTCAGCCTTATCAGCGAAGGCAGAAAATTAAGTTTAAAATTTTTTAATGTTTAGGCTTTATTTCAACGTCTTTAATGAAGTTTACGGTTGTTTTTCGTATCATTATCTAAGAGTCACAAAAACAGATTTATTGGGGGATGATTTTAAACTGAAGATAGCAATACATTATCCATCGGAGGAAACATTAGATCAAGTTTGTTAAGTATTGCCAACAGTAACGTTTATTGGTGTGCTCGAACAAAGATGAGTGGAAAATTATAATTAACTAACCATGCAAGTGATTGCAAAAACATAGGGAGATATTTTTTCATCTTCATAAAAAAACACATTTTCAACTCATTACACAATTCCGCTTGAAAGCAATTCCGGTACTGCAACTTGAAAATTCAATAAATATCAATCCTGAAACGGATTTATGGAATTTGGAATTAGGATTAAAATATGCTAATCTCTAATGGGAAATGATTATTCAAGACTAAAAAATCCTACGCAATTTAAATTTATTAGTGTAAAAACAAAAATCAGTAAGTTTCCTGACCAATATCATTGGAGAGTCACAGAATTGTTTACAAGTTTGTGGTTGAAATTTTTAATACCGAAAAGTATGCACGGAATAGAAAAGCATCCAATACTAAATGTACCTCAAACCGATGAAGTTGAGTTTAGGTTTAACGGAAGGAAAATCACCGGGAAAAAAGGATTTACTGTTGCCGCAGCATTGCATCAGGCAGGTTATCCGGTTCATTGCCATAGTTTGACCGATCGGAATCGATCGTTGGAATGTGGCATAGGTAAGTGTGGTGCATGTGAGATGTTGGTCGATGGTGAAATTCGACGAATATGTATCACAAAGATTGATAATGTCAAAGAAGTAGCCGAAATCCCCAAAGGATTTGAACCCAAGTTAAAACCTATTGATCCGGAGAAAAAAATAAAAATTTATAAAACTACCGTTGCTATTATAGGTGCAGGTCCGGCAGGATTGGCCGCGCGTGAGGTATTGAATCAGCATGGAATTGACAACATTGTGGTTGATAACAACGATAAAGTAGGCGGACAATTTACCATGCAAACTCACCAATTTTTCTTTTTTGAACATGAAAAAAAATACGGTGGAATGCGTGGTTTTGATATAGCTGAGACTTTAGCTGGCAACGATCGAACGGGAATAATTCTAAACGTAACCATTTGGGATATTCTCGATGGGAAACGCCTAGCTGCTAAAAATATCGTTACCGATGAAGTATTTTATATTGACAGCGATTATCTAATTACAGCAACGGGGGCTGTTCCATTTATGCCGGCGTTTGAAAACGATGATCTGCCCGGCGTTTATACCGCAGCAGTGATTCAGAAAATGATGAATAACGAATTCACCTTACTTGGGAAAAATATCCTTACCGTCGGAGCCGGAAATATTGGATATCTCACAAGTTATCAGGCCATGCAAGCCGGAGCAAAAGTAAAAGCAATCATCGAGGCGCAACCACGGGAAGGTGGTTTCCCGGTTCAAGCCAATAGAGTGCGACGACTAGGGATTCCAATTTATACAAGCCACATTCTCCTAAAAGCCATCCCTAATAAAGACCATACCGGTATTGTAGGTGCTGTGGTGGCTGAATGTAAAGATTTCAAACCAATCCCCGGAACAGAAAAAGTAATAGAAGGCATCGATGCTATTAACATATGTACCGGTTTGGTTCCCGATGATCAGTTGTTGATAAAAGGAAAAGAAATTTTTGGGCGCCAGGTTTATGGTGCAGGCGATGCCATCAGAATCGGAGAGGGAACCAGCGCTGTGCTTCGAGGAAAACAAGTTGCCTACGAAATTCTCGACGACATGGGGAAACGCTACGATTACAATCAGTACCTGAAAATTTCAAAAGAGTATATCGATTCACAGCAACATCCATTCCGGGTAATTGAGAAACCCCACATGCCTAGCCACGATCGGATGAAAAAGCCTTTTGTGTTGATTGATTGTCTGTATGGATTTGCCTGTAACCCTTGTGCATTCGCCTGTCCCCACGGTGCAATAACTAAAAATTCGTCCAGCACCGTACCCAATATTGATTTCGATAAGTGCGTTGGTTGCATGATTTGTGTTACACAGTGTCCGGGATTGGCCATTTTTGGTTATAATACTGAGAAAAAACAACTATTTTTCCCTGTCGAATTCGAAATTGAGGAAGGACGAGAAGTTTATATAGTTGACAACTATGGCCAAAAGATGGGTGAAGGTATTCTTGAAAAAATCATTAAGAAACCCAATAAAACCCATTTGGCACGAGTAAATGTTATCAGTGATATGGGAAATAATTTCACTGAAGCTCGTGGATTCATTATCAAACAAAACTATCCAGAACCCGTCGAGTTTGCACCCAACGACGAACCCATCGAAAGCAAGGAATTTATATGCCATTGCGACGATGTAACTCTTGATGAAATTTTAACCACCATCGGCGATCGAAAGTTTATTTCTGTTGATGAAATTAAACACACCACTCGTTTAGGAATGGGAGCATGTCGTGGGAAAAGATGTATTAAACGATTAAAAACCACTCTATCAGGACGAAATATCCAGATAGTAGGGGAAGCTACTCCTAGGGGACCGATGTCGAATCAGTTAGCCTTTGGAGAGTTATATCCTCATAAGGTTAGCGACGAAATCATTGTTGATTTTAAGGGCAAACAACCACCTCGTATAAAAACTCAAATTTTGATTGCCGGCGGTGGAATTTTAGGAAGCGCAATTTTTCGCTATGCGGCTGATGCCGGTTTAAAGCCAACGTTAATCAACTATGGTCGTGGAGCGTCGTGGAGAAACATTGCCGGCGGACGTCCTGCTTTCAGTGTTCCAGAGTTGGCCGATATCGCACGAAATAACTTAGCTATTTTTAAAGAACTTCAAGAAATCTCCAATATAAACTTCCATCCAATTCGTTATGTTTCTTTTGCTCATGACGAAGAAACCTATAAAGCCCTTGAAAAATCAAAAGAGTGGAGCGATGCCTACATGATTTCTTCCACCGACTTTAAAAAAGAAATCAGTGAATCGTTTAATACTAATACCAGTAAATATCTTGGGGCACTAATCACCAATGAATGTTGGCAAGCAACCCCCGGATTGACAATAGACCTAATTCGTCAGATTGGTATTAAAAAAGGAGGAACTATTCTTGAAGATTGTAAGTTGATTCGTGTTGACCGCTTTGGGAAGAACTATTTAGTTTTAGTTAAAGATCACGACAACCAATATCTTGAATTTGAAACCGAACATTTCGTAAATGCTTTAGGACCCGATGCCGATAAATTTGCTCGACAATTAGGATATGAAACCGGACTATATCCTGTTAAACACCAAGCCTTTATCACTCGACGATTACCGTATTTGGGTGTAAATGGTCGTCCTCTTGATATGTTAATCGATCGTCAACATTATAAAGGCTATACTGCCGTTTATGGACAACAGCTAGCTGAAACCGGTCAAATCATAGGCTGTGCTTCTCCGGCCAATGAGCCATCGCAAACCGATAAACCACTTACGGTCAATGATCGTGATTTTCTTGAAATCGTTTCTGAAGTCTTTTGCGATTGGATTCCGCAATTATCTTCGGTTGGATTACAGGCGGTTTGGGCAGGATATTATGTTGAACCGCGAATGATTGTCGATCCGGATTTAGGACTAGCTGTCGGTATGCGAGGACAAGGTTTTATGCTTGGAATGTATATTGGAAAACTATACATTGATGCAATCTGCGGGAAAAAAGTGCCCGATTACTTTTCACGATTATCGCTCAAAGGAGATGGGCTTAAAGAAGTAGCCTTCAAATAAAATCACTAATATTCCTTCTTATACCCCATGATTCTCACTTTCAAAGGTGGGATTTATGGGGTAGTTTGTTAAAGGCCGGAAAAGAAATTATTATAATGAGGGAAAAATATGCAAAAATGTTGTACCTTTGAGTGTTTCAAACCATGGATCAAATATTGGACGGTTTTTTATTTTGCAAAGTCGATGAAAAGAGTTAGATTAAAATATCGTAGGGTTAATCATTGGTTGCTGATTTTATTAGGAATACTCTTGGTTAATGAAGGGTGTTTCATCAAGCGCAATCAGTCGGTAAAGGTTTTTGAATATAAAATCCGCTATCTCATTTCCTCTGATGAAAACCCTGTGATTTCGCTTTTACCGGTTAAAATGACAGTATTATATCATCCACAATACATCTATTATCATACTGAGGGTTGGATGGGATTCTTCAGTACATCTCAACTTGTTAATCTGAAAGATAGCACACGAACCATCATGACTAAATTTTTAGATAAAAAATATGCACACATTCAAAAAATTTGCGATACCCCCCTAAGTTTTGTTTCAAGCCTCGATTATGAATTTATCGATACTGCCTTTTGTGTTGATTATAACCAGGAAAAAGCTTGGCAACAAAATATATCAATCAGAGAAGAAGCATCGAAAAATAAGATTATATACACTCATAAATACAACATAAAAAATCCCAACATAGGTTCACCATTTGAAAAGATAGATGGTTTACTTGTGTTTTTCCCTTTATCAACGCTTGGAATTCCCATGGAACTCGAGTTGACTTCCGTTAGAGATACAACCTACAACGATAGTATGTTCATTATCCCTGCCTCATATCAGCTTATTGAACGAGATGAAATGGAGCGGATTGTATCGGAGTTTTCCCCAAAATAATGGACTAATAATTTATGTCAGATAAAACAGAGACCCCAAAAAATAAAAAGACAGATACCACCAAAGGTGATGTACGGTTTCGTCTAATATCAGGACTCTTTTTCATCGTTTTTTCATTGATTCTATTTTTGTCATTTGTTTCATTCTTAATCAGTTGGAAATACGATTTGTCGATACAAGACATGCCTTTGGTTGATCTTTTGACAACAACTGATCCGCTTCCTTCCAATTGGATGGGACGCGTTGGAGTGCTACTTTCTTCGTTATTAATTTTAAAATGGGTTGGCATTAGCGCATTTGCAATTATCCCAATTCTATTCTTCATTGGTGCCAAGATCTTAGGGTATTCTGTTCCACTAAACAAAATTGCCCAAAAATTAATTTTCTCAATGCTTTATATGTCCATACTCTTGGGGTATCTTTTTAACGATGCATCCCTTTTATTGAATGGAGCTCATGGATTTTTTATTTCTCGATGGATGGCAACTATTTTTGGGAAAGTAGGAACCGGATTTGTTTTAGCTTTTGTGGCAATAATCATATTAGCCTTTCTTTTCGAAAAGCAATTTTATCATATTGTCTCTTTCATTCGCCGTGTTTGGGAGTTTACTATGATCAAGATTCAGGCTTACCGGCAAAAAGTTCAGGAACAAAAAGAAAGGGCAAAAACAGAATCGACAGCAAACATTGATGAAGAATTAACTAAAAATCAGCCAATCGTTGATTCTAATGATAGCATGGATTCATCTATTGACAATGCCAAAAATGATATTGACAATAACAATAAGAAGCAAAATTATCAATTCATTGTAGAGAACTCCCATCAGGAAGATCAAGTCGATGAAACGATGCAGCAAGAGGTACCAATACAACCTGACGAAGCCGGTGGAAATCTAATACAATTTATTGAAAGTGGCAACGAACCTCAATTCGATCTATTAGACTTGGAAGATCAACAGCAAGAGAAAAATGACACTTCGATTGGTTTTGTCTTTGAAAAACCCGATGAAGAAGAAGTCGATTTGAACATTCAACAACCAGAACTTCCTCAAGGTAAATACGATCCTACCTTGGACCTAGCAAACTATCAGTTTCCAACTATTTCACTTTTACCCAAAGTAGAAACAGGGACATCATCGGTAACCGAAGGCGAACTAAAATCTAATAAAGAAAAGATAGTCGAAACCTTAGCAAACTATGGTATAAAAATCGACACCATTAAAGCCACCATCGGACCAACGGTAACATTATATGAAATTGTTCCGGCTCCGGGGGTTAGAATTTCTAAAATCAAAAGCCTTGAAAACGATATTGCCCTAAGTTTAGCAGCTCTAGGCATTCGTATTATAGCTCCTATGCCGGGGAAAGGGACCATAGGCATTGAAGTCCCGAATCAAAACCCCGAAATAGTGCATATGCGAACCGTTTTATCGAGCAAAAAGTTTCAGGAAAGTAAATATGTTCTTCCTTTAGCTTTAGGCAAAACCATTACAAACGAAACCTTTGTTATTGATCTTGCGAAAGCACCTCATTTATTGGTTGCCGGTGCTACAGGACAAGGGAAGTCTGTTGGGCTTAATGCAATTCTTGTAAGTTTGTTATACAAAAAACACCCTGCGGAGTTAAAATTCGTGTTAGTTGATCCTAAAAAAGTGGAGCTCACGCTTTATAATAAGCTTGAAAAACATTTTCTCGCAGCTCTTCCCAATACAGATGAACCCATTATTACCGATACCACAAAAGTTATTAACACCCTAAACAGTTTAACCATCGAAATGGACAACCGTTATGAGTTGTTAAAGCAGGCTCAGGTACGTCATATAACTGAATATAACGAGAAATTTATTAATCGGCAATTGAATCCTTTAAAAGGACATCGATTCATGCCTTATATTGTTGTGGTCATTGATGAGTTTGCTGATTTAATTATGACTGCAGGAAAAGAAATTGAATTGCCCATTTCAAGAATCGCACAATTGGCGCGTGCTGTTGGAATTCACATGATCATTGCTACCCAACGACCTACCACCAATATCATAACAGGCTTGATAAAAGCAAATTTCCCTGCACGAATTGCTTTTAGGGTTACTTCCGGAATCGATAGCAAAACCATTCTAGATGGTCCAGGAGCCAATCAGCTCATTGGGAGAGGAGATATGTTGGTACTGTTAGGCAGTGAACCAGTAAGAGTTCAGTGTGCTTTTTTAGATACACCTGAAGTTGAAGCCATTGCCGACTTTATAGCTCAACAGCCGTGTTACCCATCCTATTATGAACTACCTGAATATGTCGGAGAAGATAATAATTTCGACCCATCGAGTGTTGACTTATCGCAGCGTGATCCGTTATTTGAAGAAGCTGCCCGGCTAATTGTTGCCCATCAACAAGGCAGCACTTCATTGATTCAGCGTAAATTTAGCATTGGATACAATCGTGCAGGAAGAATTATTGACCAATTAGAAGCTGCCGGTGTAGTTGGTCCCTTTGAGGGAAGTAAAGCCCGACAGGTACTCATTCCCGATGATTTATCTTTGGAACACTTATTGAAGAACATTAAATAAACAGTGAAATATGAGAAAACTTTTTTTAATTCTTTGCTCAGTAGGAGTAATAACTTCATTAAAAGCGCAGTACGATCCAAATGCTAAAAAATTATTAGATCAAGTATCAAAAAATGCAGAATCCTGGAAATCGGTCAAAGTAGAATTCAAAATTACTCTTATTACCGTTGAACCGAAAACTGAAGAAGTTCATAGCGGTACGCTTTGGCAAAAGGGATCCAAATATAAACTTAGTCTCATGGAAACAGAAACCTATTCTAATGGAGAAAAAAAATGGGTTTATATGCCTGAAGCTGAAGAGGTTTCCGTTTTTAACATCAAAAACGATTCTCCAAAAGGATTGCTCGACAATCCGCAGCAACTATTTAAAATCTATACCAAAGGATATAAATATATTTTGGGCAACGAAGAAAAAATCAACGGTAAACCTCTTCAAATAGTTGAGCTTGTCCCCGAAGCAAACAACGTGGAATTTTTCAAAATTAAAGTTTGGATTGATAGAAACGAAAAACGTATCGAGCAATTAATGTATTTTGCAAAAGATGGCGGTCGGATTTTGGTAGAAGTAAAATCATACACATTCAATCCTTCGCTTCCCGATTCAATGTTTGAGTTTGACCTAAAGGCACATCCGAAGGTTAATATCATTGATATGACTGATTAATCCAACAGTTTAGTGATTTTTTTGAAATTCTTGTTTTATAGTTTCTTGAGAACCACACGCTGGTAGAAATCGAGGAGGGTTAGCCAGTTTTTTTATTATAAAAGTTGTTACAAACGGCAATAAAAAATTGTGGTTTGTACTATTATTTGATTTGGTTTTGCTATATTTGTAAAAATAATTGGTCAAATTACCCAAATTAGTGCCATATTACCATGAGAAAAATAGCGTTATTTCTGTTATTGGTCATAAATTTCAGTTGGCTTTTTGCTCAAAAAGCAAAATCACCGGAAGAAAAACTCTATCAAGAAGCAAGAAGAAAATACGAAAGCGGTAATTTCGTTGATGCTGCTGCGGTTTACGAAAAGCTTCTTGAGAAAGATCCTTCATCGTTTCTATACAACTACGAACTTGGGTTGCTCTATTTCTATGAACTGAACGAGAAGGTAAAAAGCATTGTGTATCTGGAAAATGCCATACGAAATATGACAGATACCCTTCTTGATGTTTATAACTATCTTGGGCAAGCCTATCAGGCCGATTTGCAATACGATAAAGCTTTGGAAATGTATCATACTTACAGTGTGATCCCCCCTAAACCTGGGGTTATCAAAATCAGTATGAAAAGATACATTGAAAAGTGTCTAGAAGAAAAGGCAAAACTTGAATCATTATCAAAATCGCGTGAAGAAATTAGCCAAAGTGGGATTCAGGTGATTAATGCCGGAAGGGTTGTTAATAGTGAATTTAACGATCTTTGCCCTTTGTATGTTGACGACCATAGAATAATCATTTCTTCAGCGCGGGAGTTCGACTATCAGTTCGGAGTTTACATTACCAAACCCTATTTGGTTACCAAAGGAAGCGATGGGGTTTATAATCAAATAGCCCGACTTATAAACACCGATTATTCAATGTTGGTTTTTGATCCGGATTGGCATTTGATGATAACCGGATTCACGGCCGATTTTTCAAAAACAGTGTACACTTATGAAGATCAGATTTTTCTTCGGGACGGTTCTTTGGAAGTTAAAATCGAGCCTACAAAACTTCCTAAGACCATAAATTTTGCCAAGCAACATTCAGCCGCCACTATTTCATCCGATGGTTTAAGAATCGTATTCAGCGCCTACGATACAAAAGCAAAATGCTGGAATTTATATATGACCATCCGAAATAGTGATGGAACATGGCGTAAAGCTGAGAAATTAGAAAAAATTTCATCCGGGAAAGATGATAATTATCCCATGTTATCGCCCGATGGATTTACTCTCTATTTTTCATCTACCGGATATGACTCCATGGGTGGCTACGATATTTTTAAAACTACCATGCAGGAAAATGGCGAGTGGTCGCAACCTCAACGTTTGCCCGAACCCATCAATACCTCCGCTAACGAAATTTGGTTTACCATTTCGAAAGATGGAAAGAAAGCTATGCTTTCAAGTGACCGTCAAGGAGGATTTGGTCAATATGATATCTACGAAGTTAATTTTTAAGTTTATTCATCAAGGGTCAATCTAACTGCTCTGTTTCAATGTTGAAAAAGGATGAATTAGAAAATCTTACCCCGGACCAGTTGTTACGAATCTACGAACAACTTGAGCGTGAGAAACACGAATTAGATATATTGCGAAAGAAACTTGAGCGACAAAACCAAAAAGCCCGTCAACGAACAATCGATCTTTTTGGAAAAATGATCGATGTTAAAAAGGCTCAAAAAATTATCCAGCAACAAAAAAAAGAGCTTGAAGAGAAAAATCGAGAAATCGAACGCCAAAAAGCATCCCTCGAGCGAACTTTTCAGAAGTTCCGGCAAAGAACCATCGATCTTTTTGGAAAAATTATCGATTTGAAGAAAGCTTATAATATTATTAATCAGCAAAAAAAAGAGATTGAAACACAACGGCGGCAATTACACGAAATTAATGCTGCAAAAGATAAATTTTTTAGCATAATTGCTCACGACTTAAAAAATCCAATCGCCGGATTTATGGGATTAACCGAAGTTATGAATTATCAATCGGACGATCTCACGCATGATGAGCTTAAAAATTTTGCTTCGATGATGTACGATTCGGCAAAACAACTCTATTCGTTGTTGGAAAATCTACTTCATTGGTCAAGAGCACAAACCGGCGCATTGAAGGTCAATCTTAAACCGTTGGAACTTACAAAAGTTATCCAAGAATCAGAGAGTCAGCTTAAAACAATGGCCGATATTAAAGAGATTACCTTTAGAAACTCATTTAATCTATCAGCTATGGTTTTTGCCGATCAGGATATGCTAATTACTGTTGTGCGAAACTTGCTATCGAATGCAATCAAATTCTCTCATAATAGAAGTTTTATCGATGTCATAGTCACATGTAACGAAAAGGTTGCAATGTTATCCATCAAAGATTATGGAATAGGAATTGCTTCGGAAGATTTGGTAAAACTATTTAGAATTGATACAAATCCTACAAAAATAGGAACATCTCAAGAAAAAGGGACTGGTTTGGGACTAATTCTATGTCATGAGTTTATGAATCGTATGAGTGGTTCCATTTCAGTAGAAAGCGAATTGGGAAAGGGGACAACATTCACACTTACTATCCCCCTGGCTAAATAATGAAAGAAACTAAGTAACAAAAAATTATGGAAATCAATATTGGCGACACCGTGCGTTATTTAAACGATGTCGGAGGAGGCAAAGTTGTAGCCTTACTTCCCGATAATCGAGCGTTAGTAATGGATTCATCGACGGGTTTTGAAATTCCTGTTCCGTTTAAGGAGTTGGTGGTTGTTGACCGACAAAAAGAACCGGCAAATAAACCTGACACAAAAACTTCGGAAGTTCCAAATTCAACTCGGCTAGATCGGCCTG
>DAOTAV010000057.1:0-12326 GCA_035382785.1 Salinivirgaceae bacterium
GTTTGGCGAATGATCTGCAAGATTTAAAGCAAAAACTGGGTAATATTTTCATTGGATTTACCCACGATAAAAAACCCATCTTTGCCCGTGATTTAAAAGCTGAAGGCGCTATGGCAGCACTTCTTAAAGATGCCATAAAACCCAATTTGGTTCAAACTATTGAAAACACTCCGGCTATCATTCACGGCGGACCTTTTGCCAACATTGCTCAAGGGACAAATTCGGTAATTGCTACCCGTATGGGACTTTCGCTTTCCGATTACGTAGTGACAGAAGCCGGATTCGGATTCGATTTAGGTGCCGAAAAATTCTTCGATATCAAATGCGGATATAGCGGTTTATCACCCAAGGCAGTCGTTCTTGTTGCAACGGCCCGGGCATTAAAATATCATGGCGGAGCCCCGTTGGCAGACGTAAACAAACCCAATATGAATGCCCTGGAGAAAGGCATTGAAAATCTCGACAAGCATATTGAAAATATCAAGAAATTTAATGTTTGCGCCGTAGTTGCCATCAACCGTTTTACAACCGACACCGATGAAGAGATAAAATTCATTATCGATCATGTGGCTAAAGCCGGAATAAAAGCTGTAGATGTAAATGTGTGGGGGAAAGGTGGAGAAGGTGCTCAGGATTTAGCAAAAATAGTTGTGGATGTTGCCGAGAAATGCGGATCAAAATATAAACCTATGTACGATTGGAACTGGCCAATCGAAAAGAAAATTGAAACCATTGCAAAAGAAATTTACGGTTCAAAAGCTGTTGACTACACATCCCAGGCAAAAGCTGATCTTAAAACTATTGAAACTTTAGGTTTGGGAAGTTTGCCGGTGTGTATAGCCAAAACTCAAAAATCGCTTTCCGATAATCCCGATCTTCTTGGTCGTCCTAAAGATTTTATCGTGACGGTCAGAACTATTGAAATTGCTTCCGGAGCGGGATTTGTTGTCCCGATCACCGGCGACATAATGCGAATGCCAGGTTTACCTGATGTTCCTTCTGCCAATAGTATAGATATTGATAATGAGGGAAATATCACCGGATTATTTTAACAGAATTTAAGAAATCAGCAAAAAATGAGGGAAGTTTATTCCCTCGTTTTTTTTTGCAACACTTCAAGTAGAAAGAGCAAAGAAGGGTAGGTTTGTTGTTTTATTTGATCAATTTCAGAAAATGGAAGCCAAAAGGCCTCGGTTATATCTTCACTTGTTTGTGGCATTAAGGGTTGTTTATGAGTTTTCATTATAAACCAATGGGTAGTTTTCAAAACACGACTGTTAGGAAGTTGATAAAGATGATAGGTGTGTGAAAGAAATTGAACAATTTGGACATTAGAAACACCACACTCCTCAATAACTTCCCTAATAGCAGCATCCTCAGGGGTTTCTCCTTCATCGAGCTTTCCTTTGGGAAAATCGTAATAACCTCGGCGCTTTATAACCAACAATTCGTTAAATTCGTTGAAAATAAGTCCTCCGGCAGCTTCAATCGATGTAAAGAGTTTCGAAAATTCAGAAAATGCTGACTTTTCATCCGATGTCCTGATCCAGATGCTTTTCTGACGTTCGGTTGAGAATAAAAGCTCAAGGATTGGATCCCAATTTTCAATCTTGTCGAAAATATAAAATTCGTTACCTTTGCACTCGGTCTGAACATCAACCGAAGAAAAAACCAACCGATTATTGGCATAAAACACATGGAAGCTATTCATAAACAAAAGTTTAGTGTACAATTAGCTTTAAAGCTATTACAAATTAACGCAATAAAACTGAATACTGAAAATTTATTCACTTGGGCATCAGGAATTAAAAGCCCGATTTATTGCGACAATCGTCGCACGTTGGCTTATCCGGAATTACGAAGAAACATTCGGGATAGCTTTTCCTCTTTAATACAGGAGAAATATCCCGAAGTAGAGTATATTGCCGGAGTTGCTACCGGAGCTATTGCCCACGGGGCCTTAGTGGCCGACCAACTTCAATTACCTTATCTCTACATAAGGCCCAAACCCAAAGAGCATGGATTGGCCAATCAGATTGAAGGCGTAATCGATCCCGGTAAAAAAGTTGTGGTTGTTGAAGATTTGATATCCACCGGAGGAAGTAGTTTGAAAGCAGTAGAAGCACTACGGCAGGCAGGATTTCAAGTGCTTGGTTTAGTGGCCATTTTTACCTATGGGTTTCAGCAGGCAGAAGAGGCTTTTATGAAACAAAACTGTCCGATGATAACCTTGACAAATTTTGATGTTCTTCTCAGAACAGCAATGGAACATGAATTCATTTCCCTGCAGCAAACAGACTTTTTATTACAATGGAGAAACCAACTCAATTTTGAAACCAATGTTTAATCAGGAATTGAAAATAGTAAGCCGAACCGGCAAATTATATACCTCATCGTTTCCAATCTATCGCATGATTAGCGACTTTAGTTTTATGCAAAAAGTTGAAATTCCCGATGATCGAATTAAGATTGTAGCAAGCGATTACGATACCTGTACCCTTGAAATTCAAGGCGGAGGAAAGTTTATTCTTCGAATTATCGAACGGGAACCCAATTCAATGGTAAAAATTGCTGTTGACGCAAATTCCCCCTTTGAATTTACTATGTGGATCCAACTCAAAGAGCTGCAAGCCTACGATACACGATTGAGGATTACACTTCATGCAACCTTGAACCCTTTTTTGAAGTTGGTTTTACAAAAGCATTTCGAAAACTTTGTGGAAACTATGGTTGATCGATTAGAGAAGTTTTTTAGCCCCGATCGCCCATACTACAATACAAACTACGAAGCATAAAAAAGGTTGTCTGTGAAATCAGACAACCTTTAAAGTTTAATGAGAATGACGATTAATTCCCCATTTCAGAAATAAATTTGATTCTTACTAAGCGAATTTCTTCTTCGGTAAATTCATCGCCAAGTTCACGGCAAGCTTTTTCTATTGAATCGTCTTCTGCTTCGGAACGAAAATATTCATAAATATCGTTACGATGATATTCATCCATAATTTGATTGATGTAATAATCGATGTTTATTTTAGTTCCAGAATTAACAATACTTTCAATTTCACTCAGCAGTTCTTCCATCTCTAACCCTTTTGATTCGGCATAATCGTCGAGGGGAACTTTACGGTCAATCATCTGGATAATATTCACCTTTAGACCTGATTTATTAACCACCGATTTAACAACGAAATCTGACGGGCGCTCAATCTCATTTTCTTCAACATGTTTTCTAATCAAGTCAATGAATGGTTGACCATAGCGCTTGGCTTTCCCTTGTCCTACTCCCGAAATGTTTTGAAGCTCCTCTAAAGTAATCGGATATTGAGTTGCCATTTCTTCAAGTGAAGGATCTTGGAAAATGATCCATGGCATCACATTGTGTTCTTTGGCAACTTTTTTTCGTAATGATTTTAGCATTTCAAAGAGCGTTTGGTCGAGGGCATTGGCGCCTTTCTCAAAAACCATCTCATCGTCCGGTTCATCGTAGCTACGTTCTTTGGTAAGTTTAATTTCGTAAGGATTTTCTAAGTATTCGTAGCCTTGGGGAGTTAGCCTTACAGTTCCGTAGTTTACAATATCTTTTTCAAGTAATCCTAAAATCAGTGCTTGCCGAATGACACTTCCCCAAAGTTTTGCATCATAATCTCGGCCATCACCAAAGCCTTCAAGTTCATGGTGCTTGTACGATTTGATAGCGGAAGTTTGTTCTCCTATTAGAAAGTTAACAATATGATCGGGCTTAAATTCTTGACGAACAGCTAAAACAGCAGTCAATACATCGAGCAAAAACTCTTTCCCTTCGAATTGTTCTTTCGGGCTTAAACAATTATCGCAATTTCCGCAAGGTTCATCCATTTTTTCGCCAAAATAGTTGAGCAGATGAACTACTCTACAAACCGACGATTCAGCGTAGCTAACCACATCGGTGAGGAGTTGTTTTCCTATTTCCTGTTCGCTGACAGGTTTGCCCTGCATGAATTTTTCGAGCTTAACAATGTCTTTATAGTTGTAAAAGGCAATGCAACGTCCTTCACCTCCGTCGCGTCCCGCTCTTCCGGTTTCTTGATAGTAACCCTCCAAACTTTTAGGGATGTCGTAATGGATGACGTATCGTACGTCGGGTTTATCGATTCCCATTCCGAAGGCTATGGTTGCAACAATGACATCAACTTCTTCCTGTAGGAATAAATCTTGATGAAGGGTACGTTTGTTGGCTTCCATTCCGGCGTGATATGGGAGAGCTTTAATGCCGTTTATTTGAAGCACTTCCGCAAGTTCTTCTACTTTTTTGCGGCTTAAACAATAAATAATCCCTGATTTACCCGGATTGGATTTTATGTATTTAATGATTTCTTTATCAATACCTTTTCCTTTGGGACGAACTTCGTAATAAAGATTGTGTCTTCTAAAAGATGATTTGAAGACCTTTGCATTGGTCATTCCCAAATTTTTCTGAATGTCGCTTTGAACTTTGGGTGTTGCTGTTGCAGTAAGCGCAATAATGGGAGCAGGACAGATTTTTTCAACAATGGGTCTGATTTTGCGATATTCCGGTCGAAAATCGTGTCCCCATTCTGAAATACAATGCGCCTCATCAACTGCGTAAAAACTGACTTTGGCTTTTTTTAGAAAATCGACATTTTCCTCTTTATTAAGCGATTCAGGTGCAACGTAAAGCATTTTTGTACGTCCGGCTAGGACATCGTTTTTAACCTGATTAATTTCAGTTTTATTTAACGAAGAGTTAAGGAAATGGGCGACACCATCGTCTTCGCTGAAACCCCTCATAGCATCAACTTGGTTTTTCATCAACGCAATCAAAGGAGAAATGATAACAGCCGTGCCTTCCATCATAAGAGCCGGTAACTGATAGCAAAGTGACTTTCCTCCTCCGGTTGGCATAAGCACAAAGCAGTCATTCCCTGCCAAAACATTTTTGATGATTTCCTCCTGTTGTCCCTTAAAGGAATCAAAACCAAAATATTGCTTTAAATAATGGGTTAAAGGGTTCTCCAGCTTTGTCATAAATTCTTCAAACATACTTTTATCAACGGTTTACTTTTCTCCTAAGAAAATCATTACCTTTGCTGCAAAAAGTGTGCATATTTTAAAAAATCGCACCATGAATTCGAAAATAAGTGATAGTCAAGACATTAAAAATATAGCTATAGAAGCTATTCGTTTTGAAGCTAGGGCTATAGAAAATTTAGTTCATTTCATCGATGATGATTTTGCTAAAGCTGTCAATGCTATAATAAACTCAGAAGGCAGAGTGATAATTACCGGAATTGGGAAAAGTGCCCAAATTGCCGGGAAAATCGTTGCGACTTTTAATAGTACCGGGACCCCTGCAATTTTCATGCATGCAGCCGATGCTATTCATGGCGATTTGGGAATGATTCAACCCGGTGATGTGGTGATATGTATAAGTAAAAGCGGTAATACCCCTGAAATCAAAGTGTTGGTTCCATTAATCAAGCGATTTGGAAATACACTTATAGGCATGGTGTCAAATACTGATTCCTATTTAGCCCTACAATCCGATATAGTTTTAAAAGCGCCGGTAGAGCGAGAAGTATGCCCCAACAATTTAGCGCCAACCACAAGCACAACTGCCCAATTAGTTTTAGGAGACGCTCTTGCAATTTGTCTTTTAAGGCTAAGAGGATTTTCTTCATCCGATTTTGCTAAATTTCATCCCGGCGGTGCTTTGGGTAAAAAATTGTATATGAGGGTTGCCGACATTTATTCCAGCAATCCGGTTCCAAGAGTAAAGAAAGATGCCCATCTTGATGAAATAATTCTTGAAATTTCCTCAAAACGATTGGGAGCGACGGCGGTTGTCGATGAAGAAGATAATCTCTTAGGGATTATTACCGATGGCGATTTGCGAAGACTCCTCCAAGCGCGTCGGAATTTGGCAACTATTATTGCCGAAGATTTTATGACTAAAAATCCCAAGGTTATCGATGAAGACGAATTGGCCGTGAATGCTTTCTATCTGATGGAAAAGAACAGTATTACTCAGCTTGTGGTGTTAAAGAATAAAAAATATGCAGGAATAATTCATCTTCATGACATCCTTCGCGAAGGAATTGTTTGACTTCAATTGGGGTCAAAATCAGAAATAATTCCTTCTATATTCCATCGTGTTTCCAACGAAAATTAAGTCACATTCAAAGTTCAAGAAGCACTCTGCGATTTTGAGCTAACCATATAAAATAAAGACATTGGAATTTCGTTTTATGAAAAATCACTTTATGAGGAAATCTCTACTTATAAGATGTATCTTAATGTTTATTGGATTCCCATTGCTCTACACTAACTGTCAATGGATTGATCCAAAAGAGAAAATTCCGTCCTATATCCAGATAGATTCATTAACCTATCAGGGAATAACCCCGCATGGATTCTCTTGCGCTTATGTTTATGTAAACTATAAGTTGATTGGTGTCTTTGAAATTCCGGCCACTATTCCGGTTTTAGAAGAAGGCGAGTGTCGAATAACTGTCAGGCCGGGAATTGATGTCAATGCCTATTCCTACGAACGAGAATATTATCGTTTGACGGGAATTTTTGAAACCCGAAAGACTTTAGTAGCCGCCGAAACTCAAACCATCAATCCAACATTTACTACCATAGATGATGCAGAGTTAGTCTGGAATGAAGATTTCGACAATTCTGCCATAACCTTAATTGCTTCCGATTCATTGACTCCACAAATCCAAATTGAAAGAGAATCACGTCCAGGGAATAGCGGTTATGTTGGAAAAATACGAATAACCCCGACAGACACCTTAAAAGATTTCTTCGACTATTCCATGTACGATTCTGTTGAAGTTTATTTTCAATCAACTCCAGGCTTTTATGAAGTATCTTTTAAAAGCAATATCGCTTTCGAAATGCGATTTAAAGCATTTAACCAAACCACAGGAATGCGTGCCGATAGAACTTTGATGTGGGTTTATCCATCGCCCGACACGTGGAAACGAATATATATCAATTTTTCAACTATAGTATCAGATAATGATGCAGGAACTTATTATAAGCCCTATTTTCGAGTTCGAAGAATGGAAGAGTTTCGAAATATAGATACTTTAAAAGTGAATCTTGACGATATTCGAATAATCTACTTAAAACGAAATTAAAATGTTGGCAAATCATAAACAAATTGCAAAATATGTAATAGCTGATTATTTAGCTGCTTTTTTTTCATGGCTGTTCTTTTATTACTATCGGAAAATATTTATTGAAAAACCATATTTTGGCGAGATTGATTTCTCATTTTCAGGAAGATTGTTGACCGGTCTTTTGATCTTGCCGCTTTGTTGGTTGCTTTTCTATTATTTGACCGGACATTATCGTAATCCATTCTATCGATCTCGTTTGCAAGAGTTAGGACAAACCTTTTATACAACAATTGTTGGCTCAACCATTCTCTTCTTTGTCTTATTCCTAGACGATTTTATTGTAAGCTACCAAGATTATTATCTTTTGTATTTAACCTTTTTTGGCATACAATTTTTTTTAACCTATATCCCAAGGTTAATAATAACGAGCCGAATGATTCGAAAAATCCGACGTGGAAAAATCGGATTTAATACCGTTTTTTTGGGTGGTGGCCAAAAATGCCTTGATTTTTACAATGAGATAAAAGACAAAATCCAAAAAAGCGGACTAAGGATTAAAGGTTTTGTGGCCATCAACCGAAATTCCACCTATCAAGCAGCAGAAGTTCTGCCAATGTTGGGCTATCTCGATGAAATTGATACCATTATTAAGGAACATCAGATCCATGAAATAATTATTTCTAGTGAGTCGAATGAGCGTGAGATTATTGAAAATATAATTACCCAGATTGAATTTTTCGATGTAAAAATTAAGCTGATTCCCGACATCTATAATATCTTGACCGGACGTTCAGTTATTTCAGGATTATATGATGCTCCTTTGCTCGAAATCAATAAAGATTTGTTACCGGTGTGGCAAGAAAACACAAAACGGTTTATGGACATTGTGGGAGCAATACTATTTATGACGATAGGTCTTCCATTGTACATTTTTGCTGCCATTGGAGTAAAACTATCATCGCCCGGACCGATTATCTACAGCCACGAACGCATTGGTAGGTTTGGACGTCCTTTCAAAATCTATAAATTCCGCTCGATGTATGTGGATGCTGAAAAAAATGGACCGGCACTCTCGTCAAAGAACGATCCAAGAATAACTCCATTCGGCCGATTTTTACGGAAAATTCGCCTCGATGAAATTCCTCAATTCATTAATGTTCTGAAAGGCGACATGTCATTAGTGGGTCCCCGCCCGGAGCGACAGTTCTATATTGACCAAATTGTTAAAAAAGCACCGCTCTTTAAGCATTTGCTAAGAGTTAGACCGGGAATAACTTCATGGGGGCAAGTTAAATACGGTTATGCGGAAAATGTAGATCAAATGATTGAAAGATTGCGATATGATCTGATTTACATTGAAAACATGTCAATATACTTCGATATCAAAATCATGATCTATACCATTAAAACGGTATTTGAAGCCAGCGGAAAATAAATAAGATTCAAAATTCAATATTTTTCAGTAAAGCCTCACCAATAATAAGATCGAGAGGAGATGTGATTTTTATGTTTGAACGATCGCCTTCAACCATGTGAATATCTATCCCATGGCTTTCAACCACCGAAGCATCGTCAGTAAACGAAGGTGAGTATTGTTTTTGATAGGCCTCAAGTAACTGAGATGCTAAAAACACCTGAGGAGTTTGGATTAGAAAGATGGAATTTCGGTCTAAAATCTCCGATTTAGAAAAATTGCCAAATCGGACTGTTTCAGGGGGGCAAATTGCGGGCACTGCATTTCCTAATTCGCTGGCCGTGTCAAAGCATCGCTTTAGTAAATCTTGCGAAATAAAAGGTCGAACCCCATCATGAACAGCAATCAATCTGCAGCGTTCGTCAACTATAGAAATTCCATTCTTCACGCTGAAGAATCGTTCATGGCCTCCAATAGTTATGGAATGGGGAACAGTAATATTTTCATGCAAACACACGCTATGCCAATATTCAACCTGATCAGGCGGTAGAACCACTACAATTTGCAGGGTGGAATCAAATCGATGGAATCGCTCCAGGGTTAGACCGAGAATAGTACGGTTATTAAGTTTTAAAAACTGCTTAGGAACGGTGCTTTGCATTCGCTTACCGGAACCACCTGCCACGATTATTACTGCATTTTTTTGTTTGGATTCCATTACAAAAAAAGTGTTAATTTGCCATACTCAAAACGAATTTCGCTCGTTTTTCGCAAAAGTATAATTATTATGGATTTTTACAGTAAAAAACGTCGATGGAAATATGTTATCCTTTTGATGGCTATTTTCGTTGGCTGTGGCTCTCTAATTTATTCCAATTATTTGGTTGGCAAGCTTAAGCAGGAAGAACGTAGAAAGATGGAGTTGTATGCTCTGGCTATAAAGAAGTTTGCCGAAAACGACGATTTTGAGGCTGACATGAGTCTGGTTACCGAAATCATAACACAAAATACCACCATTCCATTAATATTGACGGATGAAACCGATAGCATTCTGGCATTTGTTAATTTCCCGGCAGGTTATCAAAACAACCTAAAATTAATGTATCATCAGTTGGAGAAAATAAAGCAAAACCGCGAACCGATTATCATTCAGCTGGCAAATAAGAAGACTCAAAAGGTTTATTATAAAGATTCAACTTTATTAACCCTATTATTTTGGTATCCAATAGTCCAGATATTTATTTTTCTAGTGTTTATCGGTTTAGCCTATATGGCATTTAGTAATAGCAGAAAAGCCGAACAAAATCGAGTATGGGCAGGAATGGCAAAAGAAACAGCTCACCAGTTGGGGACTCCAATATCCTCCCTAATGGCATGGGTTGAAATTTTGAACGACATAGAAGACGCAAAACCCCACATGGAACATATTCGTCAGGATGTGGAACGTTTGAATGTTATTGCCAACCGCTTTTCAAAAATCGGCTCGATTCCCGACTTGCAACCCAAACCCATTGGCGAGGTCATACAAAATGCTATTCATTACATGAAATTTAGAACAACCAATCGCATAATTTTTGAACTAAAAATGGAAATTGCCCCCGAAACTAAAGTCAATCTTAACGAGAGTTTGTTCGAATGGGTTTTAGAAAATCTTGTGCGAAATGCTATTGATGCTATGATGGGCGCAGGAAAAATAACCATCTTAGTCCAAAATTCAGATAAAAAAATCATCCTTGACATTTCTGATGAAGGGAAAGGGATTCCTAAAAAATATCACAAAACTGTATTTTCACCAGGATACACCACTAAACCCAGGGGATGGGGATTAGGATTATCGCTTTCGAAACGAATCATCGAAGAGTATCACAACGGAAAAATTTTTGTGAAATTATCGGAACCCGGCGGAGGTACAACTATAAGAATTATTCTCCCCATTCAACCGGAATAAAATTCAACTTAAAAATAGAAAATTGGTTATTCCAAATAGAATTATTACCTTTGCACGATTTTTAATGATTGAATTACTTTTCAGTGAAAACAATTCGGGAAATAGATCACAAAGGAAAGTACACAATTACGATTGGAGGCTTATCGGAGGGAGTTCACTCTTATAGTTTCGTGATGGGGGATGATTTTTTTGCATGTTATCAAAACCCTGAGATCTTTGGTGGAAATGTACAAGCTCAAGCCACACTCGTAAAAAATTTTCAAAATATTGTGATCGAGATTCAGTTTTCAGGGGCGATAAAAATTCAATGTGATTTTTGTCTGGATGCATTTGATTATCTTATAAACCATACTGAGCAACTTTTATTTTCCAATGGGAGACCCAATGCTGGAGAAAAAGAGGAAGACGTTATTGTCCTCTCCGAAGGAGAAAATCAAATCGATTTATCACAAGATCTTTACGAGCTTGTAGCCCTAAGAATTCCCATGAAAAAGATGCATCCTACAGATGAAAAAGGCAATGCAACTTGTGATCCCCAAATGTTAGAGTTATTAAAAAAATATATAGTCGAATAATTGCTTTTAGTTGTAAACTTATAAAAACAAAGAACAATGGCAAATCCTAAGCACAGACATTCAAAAACCCGTCGCGACAAAAGGAGAACGCATGACAAAGCCGTAGCCCCACAATTAACAAAATGCTCTAACTGTGGTGCAACACACCGTTATCATCGGGTATGTCCTGAGTGCGGCTTCTATAGAGGACGTTTGGTAAATGAAAAAGTAGCAGCTGTTTAACAACGGGATATGAACCGGAAAGCAAAACCCAGGTAGACCCCTCATGTTTTACTTGGGTTGTTTCTTATTTTAAACCAATAAGTCATGAGATTAGGAGTTGATATTATGGGGGGGGACTATGCCCCATTAGAAATTGTTAAAGGTGCCATAGAGGCCTACTCGGAGTTACCATCCAATGTGCGTTTAGTCCTTTTTGGCGACCAGGAACAAATCCACAAGGTTTGTCTGGAAAACAATTTTGATCCTTCAAACTTTGACATCGTAGCCACAACCGAGGTTATCGAAATGCTCGATCACCCTGCGAAAGCTTTTCAATCCAAGACCAACTCAAGTATAGTAGTAGGCTTTGTACATTTATCCAAAGGATTAATCGATAGTTTCGCAAGTGTTGGCAATACAGGAGCAATGCTTGCTGGTGCAATGATGGTTATCAAACCTATAGAAGGTATATCAAGGCCTTGCATTTCAACCCACTTACCTAAACTTGATGGTGCCAATGGGTTATTGTTGGATGTTGGAATCAATGCTGATGTTAAACCAGAAAATCTTCTCCAATACGCAATTTTGGGTTCCACCTACTCCAAGGAAGTGTTTGGCATTGATAATCCTAGGGTAGCGCTGCTTAATATCGGATCAGAGGCCGGAAAAGGAAATTTACTTGCAAGAGAAACCTACGAACTTCTGAGCAAAAGTTCACAAATTAATTTCATTGGGAATGTCGAGGGATCAGATCTTTTTAGACCCAATCTGGCAGATGTGATTGTAACCGATGGTTTCACTGGAAATATCGTTTTAAAACATACCGAGTCGTTTTATAGAGTTGCGCTCAAACGGGGTATCAACGATGAATTTATCAATCGCTTTAATTTCGAACTATACGGAGGAACAGCCGTACTGGGAGTGGCTAAAAACATCATCATTGGACACGGGGTTTCTAAAGCTATTGCGGTAAAAAACATGATTCATCACTCGTATAAAGTTGCCAAAGCAAATTTGTCGTTAAAAATTGCAAAAAAAATAGCCGGAGAATTACA
>DAOTAV010000058.1:0-12160 GCA_035382785.1 Salinivirgaceae bacterium
ACACAACTCATTTGTGTTTGGAAGCTGCCCGGCAATTGCACGAATCTCACAAAATCGATTCTGAAATTATTGATCTTCGTTCCTTAAATCCATTGGATTACAATACAATAACCCGATCGATTGTAAAAACCAATAAAGTTCTGATTATGCATGAAGATAAAGTATTTGGCGGTGTGGGTGGAGAGATATCGGCTTATATCGCAGAAAATCTTTTCAATCATCTCGACGCTCCGATTATGAGAGTAGGAGCCACTTTTACTCCTGTCGGGTTTAATCGGATTCTCGAAAAAGCCATTTTGCCTGATACCGAGAAGATTGCAAAAAAAATCGTGGAATTGTTTAACTATTGATTCAAAAAACAATGAAAAAGATAGCTTTGATTTACAGTTTTCGGTCGAATAAAACTGCTGCTGTGGCAAAAAAAATAAAATCGCTCTGGGAAGATAAAATCCACGAGCTTGATATCGAAACTTTAACTGTTGAACAGTTTGTAGAATTTGAAAATTACATTTTAGGTGTTCCAACTTGGTTTGATGGTGAACTTCCAAGCTATTGGGACGAGTTTGTGCCGGCGATGGAAGACATGGACCTAACAGGCAGGAAGTTTGCCATTTTTGGCAATGGTGATCAAGTGAATTATCCGGAAAATTTTGGTGATGCTGTGGGAATCATGGCAGAAATTATTGAATCGTTGGGTGGAACTATTATTGGATATACATCGTCGAAGGGTTATGTCTTTGAAAAATCCCAATCTTTAGTAGGGGAACGTTTTTGTGGTTTATTGCTCGATTTTGAGAACCAGCCCAAACAAAACGAAGAAAGAGTTGTTAGTTGGATAGAGAGTCTAAAAAAAGAATTTCAATAAATAGCTTAAGATCAAAATGTTCAATTCTAACTAAAACTCAAAGCCATGGCAGATTTAACCGTAAAATGGGCAGGGTTAACTTTAAAAAGCCCGATAATAGTAGGTTCTTGTAATCTAACCACCGACCCTATCAAAGTCAAAGAAATGGAACAAGCCGGAGTTGGTACCGTTGTTTTTAAGTCGTTGTTTGAGGAGCAGATTCAATTGGAAAGCCTGCAGCTCGAAAATGAATTGTCTCAGTACAACGAACGGCATTCAGAAATGGTCAAGATTTTTCCGAATCTTGACCATGCTGGTCCTGAAGAACACTTACATAAGATCTCGCAAGTAAGAAAATTGGTTAACATACCTCTTATCGCCAGTTTAAATGCTCTTCATCGAGAAATGTGGATAGAGTGGGCAAGAAAATTACAAGATGTCGGTGCTGATGCCTTAGAGCTCAACTTCTACTACATCCCTCGCGATTTTAATGTAGATGGTGCCACTGTTGAACGACAACAGATTGAACTTCTCAAAGATGTTAAAAAGGTTGTGAGTATTCCGGTTTTGGTTAAGCTTAGTCCTTATTACAGTAACATTCTCAATGTGGTTCAGAAATTCACAGAGGCCGGAGCTGATGGTGTGATTCTGTTCAATCGGTTGTTTCAGCCGGACATTGATATTGAAGAGCAACGCAATATTTACCCTTACAATCTGAGTACCTCGGGCGATCAGAAACTTGCATTACGGTTCACTGCTCTTATTCATGGCAAACTCAACACTTCTCTTACCTCAGCTACAGGTATTCACACTTGGCAAGATGCCGTAAAAATGCTTCTGGCCGGTGCTGATGCCTTTCAGATTGTCAGTACCCTTTATCGTAACGGTATCCAACAAATTACGGAAATAAACAATGGCATTCTTCGTTGGATGGAAATCAACGAATTCAAAACCATCGATGAGTTTCGCGGTAAGCTTTCACAGAAAAACCAAAAAGATCCGTATGCATACTTACGGGCCCAATACATTGACATCTTGATGTCATCCGGAGATATTTTCAAGCAGAATATGCCCATTTAAAAAAAAAGGCTGGTTCTAACACCAGCCTCTTTTTTTTCATTTCACTTTGGGAGTGTAATTCATATTGTAGAAAGAAAATGCCCAAAGGTCAGCGTATTCCTGAATCACCATAGAGGTTGGCTTTCCGGCTCCATGACCGGCTTTGGTTTCGATGCGAATCAGCACGGGATTATCTCCTTTATAGGTGTTTTGTAGTGCTGCAGCAAACTTGAAGGAATGTGCAGGAACAACACGGTCGTCGTGATCGGCTGTTGTTATCATGGTGGCCGGATAAATATCAGTAGGAATCGAATGAAGGGGGCTATATTTTTTCAAATACAAAAACATCTCTTCGCTGTCTTCACTGGTTCCGTAATCGGTTGCCCAGTAGCGACCAATGGTAAAGTGGTGATATCGAAGCATATCCATCACACCTACTGCCGGAAGCGCAACAGCAAAAAGTTCAGGACGTTGATTGGCAACGGCGCCCACTAAAAGTCCTCCGTTTGAACCTCCTTGAATTGCTAATCGCTTGGGGTTTGTGTATTTGTTGTTAATTAAATATTCAGCTGCAGCAATAAAATCGTCGAAAACATTTTGCTTTTGCATTTTAGTGCCGGCTTTGTGCCATTCTTCTCCAAATTCGCCTCCGCCTCTGAGGTTGGCCATGGCAAATACTCCGTCGTTCTCTAACCAGATAAGTCGGGTTACGCTGAACGAAGGAGTTAAACTGATATTAAACCCTCCATATCCATAAAGTAAAGTTGGACGTTTGCCATCGAGTTTTAATCCTTTTTTGTGTACGATAAACATTGGAACTTGTGTTCCATCTTTACTCGTGTAAAAAACTTGTTTGGTTTCATAGAGTTTTGAATCGAAGTCGATAGCTGGGGATTCGTATAGTTCCGAACGGTTATTCTCTACATCGTATCTGTAAATGTTCGAAGGAGTGGTAAACGAAGTCATCGTATAGAAGGTTTCTTTGTCTTCAATTTTTCCGGCAAAACCACCTATCGTTCCTATTTCTGCATTGTCGAGGTCGTAGAGATATTTTCCCGCTAAATCATAAATTTTAACTTTGGAGAAAGCATTTTCCATGTACTGTGCAATGACTTTGCCTCCTACAAGCGATACTGAATGTAAAACTCCACCAGTTTCGGGCAGAAAATCTATCCAGTTTTCAGATTTAAGATTGTTGGGGTCAACAGCAATAACCTTGTATTTTGGAGCATTATTGTTGGTAAGGAACAGCAATTTCCCATGTATGTGATCGATAAAAGAATAGTCCGATTGGAAGTTATCGACTAAGACAGTAAGTTTTCCGGTTTCCATGTTTTTAATGTAAACAGCATTGCCGCTGGTGCTTTCGGTTACATGGATAACCATGAATTTTTTATCTTCCGATAAATCGGCACTATAGCCCCATTTAGGATTTTGGGGATCTTCGTAAATCAGTTGATCTTGGCTTTGTGGGGTGCCAATTTTATGGTAATAAATTTTGTTATGTTCATTTACTCCTTTTAACACGTCGCTTTCTTTAGGTTGAGGATATCGTGAGTAGAAAAATCCGTCGTTATACCAAGTTATTCCTGAAAATTTCACCCACTGAATATGATCGTCCAGCATTTTTCCACTTTCAATTTCTTTTACAAAGAATTCGTTCCAATCTGATCCTCCCCTGGAAATTCCATAGGCAAGATATTTTCCATCATCGGAAACGGCAAATTGTGTAAGAGACACTGTGCCATCTTCGCTGAGTGCGTTGGGATCAAGCAGAACCTGAGGCTCATCGCCAAGATTTTTCATAAAATAGGCAACACTTTGGTTTTGCAAACCATTGTTTTTAAAAACAAAATAATATCCTCCTTTTTTAAATGGCGCCGAACTTTTGGGATAATCCCATAGTTTGGTTAAGCGAGCTTTGATTTGATCACGGAACGGAATTTGTTTTAGGTAGTTTTCGGTTACCGCGTTTTGGGCGGTTACCCATGCCTTGGTTGCTTCGGAGTTATCGTCTTCAAGCCAACGATAAGGATCGGGCACAGCATGCCCAAAATACGTATCCACTGTATCTACTTTAGCGGATTCCGGATAGGTTACTTTGATCTTTTTGTGTTCGCTGCATGACGATGCTAACAATGTTGCAAAAATGAACATAAAGACTTGTTTTTTCATAAAATTATCGTTTAAGGTTGTATTCGGCGATGCAAGGTATAAAAAAAATAACAAATAGAAATTTTCCAGAAGAATTATTAAACCGAGCCGTTTTTGTAACTTTGCAAAATAAAAGAATGGGAGATAACTAATTGTCATAAGATATGAAGAAAGCACTTCAATTTTTTATTTTGGGATTGCTCATTCATGGATGTTCTCATAATATCGAATATCGTGTGGTTGAAACCTATCCTTCAGGAAAACCTAAAATAGAGATCGGAATCATCAGCAACAAGGATGGAATTTTAATTGAGCATTATCGGGAATTATGGGAAACCGGAGGAGTGAAAATCAAAGGGCAGCTCAAGAATGGGAAGCGTGATGGCAAATGGGAATCCTTTTATGAAAAAGGAGCGCCATGGAGTGTTGGTTTTTACACCGATGGAGTTCGTAACGGGCGATCGTTGATCTATTACCCGAATGGCGTTTTTATGATGAACGGATACTACAAAAACGATATTAAAGACAGTATATGGTATAATTTTTCCGAAACCGGAGATACTTTACAAACGGCCCTTTTTCGCGATGGTAAATTGGTTTTTATTTCCGACAAGGAAAATGTATTGCCTGTAAAATCAAATAATTAATCATTCTATGCCAAGCATTCTCAAGACTCACGTCACATCAGAAATTGGGAAACTGGAAGGAGTAATTTTACATTTTCCCGGTCCCGAAGTTGAAAATATGACTCCACAAAACGCCGAGAGAGCTCTTTACAGCGACATTTTAAATCTTTCGGTAGTACAGCAGGAGTATGCCAATTTTAAAGGAGCCATTGAAAAGCACACCAAAGTGTATTTAGTTAAGGATCTTTTGCGTGAGGTTTTGGTTTACCAACGAGCGAAAGACACACTTTTAGACTATATTTTCATCAATGAAAATCCTGAGATTCCCAAAGGATTTCTGCTGTCTCTCAGCGATGAAGAGCTTGCCAGGCAACTTATTGAAGGAGTAATCCTTTCGGCCGATAATCTAACAAAATATCTAAATAAGGAGCGCTATGCTCTTCGCCCGCTTCATAATTTCTTTTTTACCCGCGACTCTGCCATTACCATAGGAGATAAAGTTTTGATTGCCCGAATGGCAAATCATGTCCGTGAACGAGAATCGCTAATAATGAAGACAATTTTCGATTATCATCCGCTTTTCAGAACAACAACCATCAATCCCTTCGATATATCAAGAAATCCGAATAGAATTACTATCGAGGGTGGCGATATTCTTGTGGCACGAGAAGATGTTCTTTTGGTTGGATTAAGTTCGCGCACTTCATCGCAGGGGATCGATTTCATTTTGGAACAAGTTGAGAGTAAGGAACAGATCCGACACATCATTGTTCAGGAATTACCACCTGCACCGGAATCGTTTATACACCTTGACATGGTTTTCACTTTTCTTGATTTTGATGCATGTATGGTTTTTGAACCCGTGATTCTAAGACCCAATCGATATCAAACTATTCATATCTCAGTTGATAACGGGAATATTCGTTTTAAGAATGAGGAAAACCTGTTAGTAGCTTTAAATAAACTAGGTTTCGATTTGAAACCAATCATCTGCGGAGGAAGCAAAGATCCATGGATTCAGGAACGGGAACAGTGGCACAGTGGAGCCAATTTCTTTGCCTTGGCTCCGGGGAAAGTTATCGGCTACGGACGAAACACCTATACCATTGAAGAAATGAACAAACATGGTTTTGAAGTGCTACCGGCAGCCGATGTTGCAAACGGCACAATCGACGTCAGCAAATACAAAAAGTATGTCATTGCACTCGATGGGTCGGAATTACCCCGAGGTGGCGGTGGGGCACGATGTATGACGATGCCTGTTGCTCGTCAAACAGTGCAATGGTAAGTTATAAGGTAAAAAACTAAGGAAGTACCTTTATTTTCATCCAAATATCTTTAACAGGTCTATCCCCCGGTTTGGTCGGCTGTGAGGCTATGGAATCAATAACATTCAGACCTTCAACAACTTCTCCAAAAACAGTGTATCCTCCATCGAGATGAGGCGTTCCTCCAAGAGTTTGATAGATTTGTTTCTGTTGTTCAGTGTATTTGAAAGGCTTTGCTTCGGGAAGTTTTTTTACGGTTTCCCATATTTTTTGATACAATATATCCACCGAATCATGTTGCTCTGCAGCTTGCCATGCTCTTATTTTCTGATCGAATTCCGGATGCTTTAACATATAGTCACGCATTAAACTTTGTAGCTGCGATTGGTTTATGCGAGTTTCCATGGCCTCGATTTGTTGTGGAGTAAACTTTTTGCCTTGTACAATGTAGAACTGACTACCTGAACTTGCCCGCTGCGGATTGATATTATCTCCCAACCGAGCAGCAGCCAAGGCTCCTTTTTTGTGAAATAATTCGGGCTTTAATTCTGCATCAATTGTGTATCCCGGACCGCCGTTTCCTAATTGATCTTCGGGTTTGGCGTTTCGCGAATTTGTGTCCCCACCTTGGATCATAAAATCTTTGATTACCCGATGAAATAGCAAACCATCGTAGTAACCTTCTGAGACAAGTTTAATGAAATTGTCTCTATGTTTTGGCGTTTCGTTGTAAAGTTCAACAATCATTTTACCGTATGGGGTCAATATTTCTACTTTTTTTCGTTTCTCCTGTGCCGAAACAATTTGTAGGATGCTCAATACGATCAATAGAATCGATGTTGTTTTCATAATGAAAAGAGTTTAGGATTTTAGGTCGTTATTGTGTTTCTATTCTGTTGATTCCTGTTTGGTTAATAATTTTTTCAGGAGAAGGTTTGCGTTGATGGGTTTGGTAATAAAATCGTCGCAACCGGCAGCTAAAGCTTCCTCCATCTCTTTGTTCCCTGCATAAGCCGTTTGCATGATTATTCGTTGACTTGGATTGAACTGCTTTATTTTTTGAGTTGCTTCATATCCGTTCATGGTTGGCATTTTAATGTCCATTAAAACTACGTCAAATGCTTTATTCTTACACATTTCCACGGCTTGTGCTCCGTCTGTCGCAGAAAAAATTTTAACGTTATGTTTCGATAAGATTTGCCTGAGATATTGGCTATTATACTCATCGTCTTCGGCGATTAAAACTTCTATGGGTTTTTCCGGTGTCGGAATCAATTGTTTAAAAGAGGTATGTTTGGATGATGAGAGAGTGGTACGATTATCGGGTATTGTAAAGAAGAAGGTACTACCTTTTCCGAGTTCCGAATCAACCCAAATATTTCCATTGAGTAACTCTAATAGTTTTTTGCATATGGCAAGTCCAAGACCGGCACCGCGGAATAGTCGGTTTTTTTCAGTGTCGATTTTGGTAAACCTGTCAAAGATATAGGGAATTTGCTCAGCAGTCATTCCAATTCCGGTATCGTTCACATAGAAGGTTATCATTCCTTCGGATATGGAATAAACTCCAAACCGAACATAGCCTTGATCGGTAAATTTCAGGGCGTTACTGAGCAAATTCATGAAAATCTGCCGGAAACGGTGGTTATCGGTAATGATGACCAAAGAGCTTGTGTCTATGGTGTTATCAAGTAAGAGTTCGACATTGGTGATTTTGCGTTGGTTTTTAATTTCCAGAAAAGAGAGATAAAGCTCATCGAGCACCCGACCAATATGAACCGGCTCGAGGTGAATTGATAATTGCCCGGCTTCAATTTTTGAAATATCCAATATATCTTCAACCAAAGTAAGTAAAGTGTTTCCACTTTGGATAATTATGTCAACAAATTGTTTTCGTTGCTCATCGGTGATGTGAGGTTCCGGTAGCAATGCCGAAAACCCAAGAATGGCATTCATGGGAGTCCTTAATTCGTGCGACATGTTGGTGAGAAATGCTGTTTTCAACCGATCGGCCTCCTCGGCTTTGTTTTTGGCAGCCTCGAGTTTTTTTTCTATCTCATCGCGAGTTTTGTCTCGGATTTCAATTTGATTCAAAAGATTATTGAATGCATTATAGAGATCGGAGATCTCATCGTTCATTTTTCTTTCAACGCGTATGGAGTAATCATTAGATTCAGCAACATAATGTAGGATGTTGGCAAGATTCAGAATAGGTTCCGAAATTACTTTTTGAATTTGTAGGGCGGCCAGTGCAGCTAAGATAGCCAAAACTAGGAGCGAAAGCAAGAGTTGATAAATGTATTCTTTGATTTCTTTGGCAACAGTTTCGGTTTCGGCGTAGAGAGCTAATAATCCATAAGTTGTATTCCTAAAGGTTATTGGGGTTAGAAAGAGCATTAGATTATCGTTTGGCGGAAACCTCTCGGGTTCAAATTTATAGGGAAAAACAACAGAAATGTTCTGATTGGTATTGACGAAATACGATAGTAAGGTTTGGTTTTCATACACAGCGAGTGCAACAACAGAAGGAATGTTTGATGCTTTGCTCAAAATATTACCAAGTTCTATTGTATCGTTAAATGTTATAGGCGCAACAGAATAATCGGCTACAATTTTGGCCGTCATCTCCATGCTTCGTTGGAAGGCGGTTTTAGTTTTATTTGAATAATGAAAAACAATTCCTACAAACCAAAGAAGAATTGCTCCATAGGTGACGGATAAAATCACCAGGAGTATTTTATTTTTTATCGACAAATTTCTAATCCAACTCATGGCTTCGAAATGGGTTGAACAACTTTTATGGCCATATTCAGTAGCCTAAAATTAATGTATAAGGAAGATTCTCTTATGGCAGTTTCGTTGATTTCAAAACGAAGTCGATTTTCGTACAGAACAAAATTGATCATCACCCCCTCGTTGCAGAGATCTTCTCCGTGGGCAACGGTGAGAATAGGCTGTCGGTTGGTTTTTTTAAGTAAAGATGGCAATGACATTTCATTTCCAATATACAGAATGTGTGGGATTTCCGAGTCGCTAATAAAATTGGAAAAAGTAATTTTAATCGGCCTATCCTTTATTCGGTAATTGGAGAATTGATTTTTCATCAGTTCATAAAGCTCATAATCGTCAGCGATTTGAATAATAAAAAAGCTACTGTTTTGGTTATTCGGCCAGTCGATAAACTGGGTGAAACGCTCAATGTATAAGGCTTTCATCGCTGTGATATTGATAGGAGCATTGTTCCCTTGGGTCACAAGTAAAAGTGAAATAACGATGAATAGCCTTCGCATGGATACCATAATTTTTAACCAAAAATAATAATCATTGTTAAAAGACCAAAACCGAAACCACTACGAATATAAAAACAATATTTTTTTGTTACTTTGCGCTTCTGCAATTTCAATTTTTTTTTTGACAAACAAGCATTTTTTAATGCCAAACACATTTAAGGCATTTGAGCGATTAAAGAGCCGTAAAGCAATTGAGCAACTTCTGGTGAAAGGAATGAGTTTCTATTTCTATCCGGTGAGAATTTTGTATTCCATTGAGCAAGCTAAACGTTCCGAGCCACTACAAGTAGCTTTTAGTGTGTCGAAAAAAAAATTTAAACGTGCGGTTGATAGAAATCTTTTAAAGCGTCGTATGCGCGAATCATGGCGACTTAATAAGGAAAACCTGAGAAAAGCATTGGTAGAGAATAATCGCCAGGCCGATGTTTTATTAATCTACAGTTCAAAATCCATCGAACCTTATCAATTAATCAATGAAAAAATATTGTTAGTTTTGAACCGTTTAATTGTGGAGACACAGCAAGAAACGAAAAACGAAAGCAATGAAAAATAATTTATAAACATCGTATGATTTAACCACAATAGTTCTATGAAAATCAGTGATATATTCAGGAAGTTCAAAAAAAAGACAATCCTTTGGACAACAGCAGTTCTTCTTTCGATAATTTTATTCTCTTCAGCAGTTGATAACAGCTTTGAGATTGTAAAAAATCTCGATATCTTCTATAGTGTTATAAAAGAGCTCGATAGCTATTATGTTGATGAGATTGATCCGGGAAAATTAATCACCACAGCTATCGATGAGATGCTTGCTTCATTAGATCCTTACACAAATTACATTCCCGAGTCAAAGATCGAAGACCTTCGGTTTATGACCACCGGAAATTATGGGGGAGTTGGTGCATTGATTCGTAAAGCGGGAGATCGGGCTGTGATCACCGATCCTTACGAAGGATTACCAGCCCATAAGGCAGGTATAAAAGCGGGCGACATTCTTCTTAAAATTGACAACTTCGACACCAAGGGAAAAGATATTGAAGCCATTTCAGAAAAGCTAAAAGGACTGCCCGGAACCGCTGTTGAGGTGGTTGTTGACCGATATGGGCAAAAAAGTCCATTGACCTTTAAAGTAGTAAGGGAAACTATTCACATTTCTTCGGTTCCATTCTATAAAGTCTATTCCGACAGTATAGGTTATATACAGTTTAATAATTTCACTCAAAATTGTTCAGCCGAAGTTCGGCAAGCCATTGACTCTCTTCGCAAAGCAGGAGCAACATCATTAATCTTAGATTTACGAGGGAATCCGGGCGGTCTTTTGGAGGAAGCTGTCAATGTGTGCAACTTATTTTTACCTAAAGGGCAATTGATTGTTTCCACAAAAGGTAAGATGAAACAGTGGGACCGTGATTATTTAACCTTAAAAGACCCGGTAGTTCCCAACATGCCGGTAGTGGTTTTGGTGAACAGTAGTTCGGCCTCGGCATCCGAGATTGTTTCGGGAGCACTTCAGGATCTCGATCGAGCCGTTGTTGTAGGTAGTCGAACCTTTGGTAAAGGATTGGTTCAGGCCACACGCCCACTCAGCTATAACGCCCAACTAAAACTCACCACTTCCAAATACTATATCCCATCAGGGCGATGCATTCAAGCACTCGATTATACGAATCGCAACGAAGATGGGAGTGTAGGGAAAATTCCGGATTCATTGGTATCGGAATTTAAAACAAAAAATGGTCGGAAAATATACGACGGAGGAGGAATTTTGCCTGATGTCGTTATTGAGCCGAGGCGCATTAGCAGGATAGCAAGCGAACTCTACATTAAAAATCATATTTTCGATTTTGCTACTGTTTATACATCAAAACACACAAAAATTGAAACTCCTGACAGGTTCAGCATAACTAGTGCAGATTACCAGGATTTCATTGAATTTGTTTCCAATCGGAACTTTACTTATGAGCTACGAAGTGCTTCTAAATTTGACGAATTTATAGAGTCCTTAAAGGAAGAGAAATACGAAGAAAAACTAGCCCCCGAGATTGCTGCCCTCAAAGCTAAAATGAAACAAGACCTACAAAGCGATTTGCATAGTTTTAAAGAAGAGATAACAAGACTTATCAATGAAGAAATTGTGAGTCGATACTATTATCAAAAAGGTAGAATTCAATATTTTCTGCGCGACGATATTGAACTTGATTCTGCAATTGCTATCCTATCAAACTTAAAAAGGTATCACGATATTTTGCGAACAGCAAAATAATAGCAGTTGAGAATTGCTTGGGATAAACAAATTTTATTTTTACTTGTTTATAAGCAAGTAATCAAATATTTTTATCTATGAGCACCGATCTTGAAATTGCACGAAAAGCAACATTACTACCTATTACAGAGATAGCAAAGAAACTTGCCATTGATCCCGATCAACTTGAGCTTTACGGCAAATATAAGGCCAAGTTACCTTTATCGCTGATTGATCTAAAAAAAGTAGAGAAAGGGACTTTAATCTTGGTTTCGGCCATTTCTCCCACACCAGCCGGCGAAGGGAAAACCACCATGAGCATAGGCTTAGCTCAAGGATTGAATCGAATTGGAAAGAAAACTACAGTGGTTTTGCGTGAACCTTCGTTGGGGCCTGTTTTTGGTGTTAAGGGTGGGGCCACCGGGGGCGGATATAGCCAGGTGCTTCCCATGGAAGATATAAACCTTCATTTTACCGGCGATTTTGCTGCTGTAGAAAAAGCCCACAACCTTTTGGCTGCGCTAATCGACAATAACATTCAATCGAAAAAAAACAATTTAGGAATTGATCCGCGAACCGTTACTTGGAAACGGGTTATGGATATGAATGACAGGGCGTTACGAAGAATTATTGTTGGTTTGGGTGGAAAAGGTATGGGAGTACCACGTGAGACAGGG
>DAOTAV010000059.1:0-12135 GCA_035382785.1 Salinivirgaceae bacterium
ACTTTGTCTTCAAATAACGCGTGACTTGGAGAATTATTCACTCTACGTAAAAGACCTCAATATTGTGGCAGTATATGGCGGAGCAAATATTGTTGCACAAATCCAGCAACTACGTCGTGGCTGCCAAATAGTCGTTGGGACACCCGGGCGCGTGATTGACCTATTAAACCGCAAAGCCCTCGACCTATCAAGCATCAAAAGGGTTATTCTTGATGAAGCTGACGAAATGCTAAACATGGGCTTTATTGACGACCTGGATACCATTTTGGCTCAAACACCCGAAGAGAAACAAACCTGGCTTTTTTCAGCCACTATGCCTCCGGAAATTGCAAGAATTGCAAAAAAATACATGAAAAACCCTATTGAAATTGCAGTGGGTAAGAAAAACCAAGGAGCAGAAAATGTTCATCATCAATATTATTTGGTTCACGCCAAAGACAAATACGAAGCTTTAAAGAGAATCTGTGACGTGAATCCTGATATTTACGGGATTGTTTTCTGTCGCACCCGTCAAGAAACAAAAGAAGTAGCCGAAAAACTTATGACCGACGGCTACAATGCCGATGCTCTTCATGGAGATCTTTCCCAAGCTCAGCGCGATCAAGTGATGCAACGTTTTCGTTCAAAACATCTGCAAATGCTAGTAGCCACCGACGTTGCAGCCAGGGGAATCGATGTTGAAAATATAACCCACATTATAAACTACAATCTTCCTGATGATCCCGAAGTTTACATTCATCGGAGTGGTAGAACCGGAAGAGCCGGAAGAACAGGCGTGTCAATATCAATCATCCATGCCAAAGAACAGGGCAAACTTCGCATGATTGAAAACATGCTAAAGAAAAATATTGTATTAACTCCTGTCCCTACCGGAAAGGAAATTTGCCAAAAACAATTGATGAATCTAATTGATAAGGTAGAAAAAGTAACTATTAATCCTGAAGTAGCTCCCTACCTTGATATGATTTATAAAAAGCTGCAATGGCTTGATCGTGACGAACTAATTCAACATTTTGTATCTGTTGAATTCAATCGCTTCCTCGAATATTATAAAAATTCGCCGGATTTAAACATTAAGAAAGAATCAAAATCTAAAGAGCGAAATACTCAAAGTTTTTCTGACCGTGAAATAAAAAAACACCTTAAAGCTGATCGATTCAACGATCGTTTGAAAAAATCTTTTTCTGTATTGAAAATCAATATAGGGAAAAAACATGGTTTAAAGCCAACCAAACTTATTGGTATCATCAACGATCGGACCCGAAACCGCGATATTCGTTTCGGAAAAATCGACATATTCGACACTATTACTATGCTCGAAGTATCATCGCAACACGTACAGGAAGTGGCTAACGCGATTCATGGAATTACCGCTTATGGAGAAACCCTTACCGTGATGTATGAGAGTAAAACACGGGACCATAAAATACAAAAATCAACAAAAAAACGACATTAGACACCCTTAGACTATAATAAAAGAAACTCGGGAATAGGTTACTATTTTCGAGTTTCTTTTTTACTAAACGATTAATTCGAATCAACAGCCGGAATTTCTCTCCAATTCAATCCTCGTTTTATACGAGAAACCTGCATCTCACTGATGCGAAACATTTTGGCCAGTAATTTCTGCTTAACCCCTTTGGCTAACAACGATTTCAACATTCCAATTTCGTTAGGCGAAAGTTTAGAGTTGGTAACCCTTAATTTTCTTGGGTTTGAACGATTTCTTTCATGCAAACGACTCAGTACATACTTAAAACATTCATCGCGACGCACCCAAGCAAGATTGCTCACCTGATTATTCAAAGGATTACCATCGATATGAATCACATGATCCATATCCTCTTGCTCCTTGGGCAAGAAAGCCTCTGCAACCAGTCGATGAACCAAAACTGTTTTTCTGCCATCTACGAAATTTAAACTAACGGTTTTTGTTCCTCGCCCAACACTTAATTTCAACAATTTGCCATTCTTGTTGTGCACAAAACTCATCACTCTCCCATAATTGCTGATGGAGTAGTTTTGATTTGTGTTAGTTACAAATCTCCATTGCTCATTTTCAATAGGCTTTAACTTCTGACTTGTGTCAGTTTTTTTAATTAATGTTGTCATAGCGGTAGTATTTAACGGGTATTGCAAAACTATTCAAAAAAAACATTCATCAACAAAAATCTACCTAAATGTTTACTTTTTTTTTAATTTTCTTGTTTTATTCTAAAAAAGACATTACCTTAGTTTTGCCAGTAAAGAAACTACCTTACTAACCTTTAGCCTATGAAAACCAGAAACCTGATTTTAGCGTTGTTTGTGCTATTGAGCGTAAATCTAGCAGGACAACAAATCTCCGATGAAGAATTATTTTCAATGTCGCTCGAAGAGCTTATGAACATTGAGGTGACCGTTGCCACTAAACAATCGTTATCCATCAGAGAAACTCCCGGGGTGGTAACCGTTATTCAAAAAGATGATATCGCCAATAGTGGTGCACGAGATCTTTTAGAATTATTGCGTATCTACGTTCCCGGGGTAGAATTTGCTGTGGATGTTGAGGGGGTTGTCGGCATTGGAATGCGCGGTCTTTGGTCAAACGAAGGAAAAGTACTCCTATTAATAAATGGTATGGAAGTTAACGAAGATATGTTTGCCACATTACAATTGGGAAACCGCTACAACGTTGACATTATCGAAAAAATTGAAATAATTCGTGGCCCGGGATCAGCAGTTTATGGTGGTTATGCATCCATGGGAGTTATTAACATTATTACAAAAAAACCGGAACAAGGGGGCTATATCTCAGCACAAAGATCTTTAATGACAAAGTCGTTTTCACATGTAAATTTAGCTTCTGGAGCCGGTTGGAGAAAAAACGACTTTAACCTGAATGTCAATGCAGCCTACAATATGGGTTCACGCAGTCAAAACCAAATCACCGACTATTCATTGAACTCAAACTCAATGTTAGACAGCTCCGATATCAAATCTTATTTTATTGACTTATGTTCTCAATACAAAGGTTTGAAATTCTATGGTCTGATCGATAATTATGAACTGAACTATATCGATTTATGGGGAACAAACTTCACAAATTATGTAATTAAAGAAAAGTTTTACACCAGTCTTGCAAATTTAGAGTATAAACAAAAATTAGGAGAAAATGTATCTGTCACTCCTTGGATTCAATACAAATATCAATTACCTTGGAACACAAATATACCCGAAGAAGGATATTCCAATAACAAACATATTGAAAAATACTCAGCGGGAATAAATAGCGAAGTGATGGTTGGAGAATATTTCTTAACCGCAGGAGTTAGCTACTATAGCCAACAACTTCACATGCCAGAAAATCCGACTCAATATGAAGAAACTTTTAAAGATAGTTCCAACACTTTGTCTGTCAATAATTTTACTGCTTTTGCTCAAGGAGTTTTAAAATTACCTTGGTTGAACGTCACCCTTGGTGGACGTTACGATCACAGCGATCAATTCGGAGGATCGTTTGTACCTCGCATTGGTCTTACCAAAGCCTACGAGAAATTACACCTCAAACTTATTGCCGCACAAGCATTTCGTATCCCAGGAGGAATTTTAATAAATAGACAACCGAACGGCGTTGACATGATTTCACCGGAGAAAAGTACCAATATTGAAGCCGAAATCGGATATAAAATCACCTCCCGTTCTTGGCTTACAATAAATGCCTTTAATTCATGGTTCAACGATGCGATTACTTACGCTACTGATACATCAGGAAGAGGTTTTTACACAAACCAAGGGACATTGGGCACCTACGGATTCGAGGTTGATTACAAAATTTCGGCAGGTAATTTCACGGCAAATTTAACCTATGCATTTTATCAGCCACAAGATGATTCAGCCTATACATATAGGATCCGGGAACACAACGACTACTTCCTTGGCTTTGCAAAACATAAATTAACAGCGATAGCCATTTACAGGGTTTCCCAGAACATTTGGCTTAATGCAAATAGCATATTCTATGGCCCCCGTTACAGTTTTACCCATGCCGATTCGGCAGAAAACGATGTTTTAACCAAACACAATTCACAATTGATCATCAATTCAAACATTCGTTTTGATAATTTTTTGACTCAAAATTTGGAATTAACTATAGGCATAAATAATTTGACAAACGAAAAAGTAATCTTCCCCGCACCTTACCGAAGTGGGCATGGACCTTTACCATCCCATGGAATATCATTTATGGGCAGAATTGTATATAAATTCTGAAAATAGAAGGGAGAGTCCAAAAACTCTCCCTCTTTTTTTCATTTAATAATGATTATAGGTTCTAATTTGCTCAAGTGTTTTTCTGATTTTTTGTCGGGTTTCTCCGGCAGGATATCCCACCGTTATAATAAGATGAGGTCGTTTACCACGTGGAATTTTCAGTATTTTTTTAACTTTTCTTTCATTAAACCAACCAATCATACAGGTGCCAAGCCCTTCAGCAGTTGCCTGTAAACAAATGTGAGAAGCCGCAATCCCAATATCGATTAGGGGAAAATGTCGTCGTTTGATTAAACTGCCTGCATTACTTGAAAAGTTTGCACTCTCTTCAACAATCACAATATGAACCGGTGCTTGCTTAGTCCAATGATTCATATTCAGAACTTTAGCCGACGTGGCATCGGCAAGCTGATTTTTTATATCGGGATCAGTGACTACAATAAATTTCCAAGGTTGAGCATTACATGCTGATGGTGCTAAACGTGCCGCATCCAAGATACGCTCAATCTTTTCCGGTTCCACCGGTTGAGGAAGATATGCCCGATCGCTTTGTCGCTTAAGAAAAATATCTATCATTATTGCTGTGTTTTTGGAATATTTCGAGTGATGTACTCACTATAATCCTTTAGTATAGGCTTATAGTCTGAATCAATCAAATGTGAACTGATGATAAAATCGGCCGTTGAACGATTTATTGCGGTTGGAATGTTATAGAGTGTTGCTAACCGTAAAAGAGCTTTTACATCCACATCATGTGGTTGTGCCTGCATAGGATCCCATAGAAAAAAAAGCATATCAATTTTTCCTTCGCATATTAAAGCCCCTAACTGTTGGTCACCTCCTAAAGGCCCTGATTTTAAAAAGGTTATGGTTAATTTTGGAGATACTTCTTCATCGGTTTTCTCACGAAGAGCCTCATAAACAAGTTTGCCCGTAGTCCCTGTACAAACAAGATGATAGTTAATCAACCTTTCCCAGTTCCAATTAACCCATTCAACCATATCTAACTTGCGATTATCATGGGCTACCAAAGCTAATGTCTTTTTCTTTTGCATAACAAAATCTTTTTAGAAAAAAGGCTGCATCCTTCAATTAAAAGATATGCAGCCTTTGGTGTTTTATGTTAACAGTGACTATTTTACTTCTTCAAAATCCACATCGGTTACTTCGTCTGTGGAATTTTTGGCTCCACTGCCGGCATCAGTCGATGAAGTGCCGGTATTGGTTTGTGCATTCTGTGCATTGTAGAGATCCTGAGAAGCCGCTTGAAAAGCGCTATTTAAATCAGCAGTAGCTTTATCAATAGCATTTAAGTCCTGATTTTTATGAGCCGCCTTCAGACGATCTAATGCCTCTATTATTGGGCGACGTTTAGCTTCAGGGATCTTATCGCCAAATTCCTTCAACTGTTTTTCCGTTTGGAAAATAAGCGAGTCGGCTTGGTTCAGTTTATCAATGCGTTCTTTCTCACGACGGTCTTCTTCAGCATGAAGTTCTGCCTCTCTCTTCATCCGGTCAATTTCATCTTTGCTAAGACCTGTTGAGGCTTCGATACGAATGCTTTGTGTTTTACCTGTTCCTTTATCTTTGGCTGAAACATTCAAAATTCCATTAGCATCGATATCGAAGGTTACTTCAATTTGAGGAACACCACGTGGTGCCGGTGGCAGATTATCAAGAATGAATCGTCCGATGGTCTTGTTATCTTTTGCTAGAGGTCTTTCTCCTTGCAGCACGTGAATCTCAACCGAAGGCTGATTATCGGCGGCGGTGGTAAACACCTCTGATTTCCTGGTAGGAATGGTTGTGTTTGCTTCTATTAGCTTAGTCATCACTCCACCAAGCGTTTCGATTCCTAAAGAAAGTGGAGTTACATCAAGAAGAAGAACATCTTTCACTTCTCCGGTGAGAACCCCACCTTGAATAGCAGCCCCAACGGCGACTACTTCATCGGGGTTTACTCCTTTTGAAGGAGTTTTCCCAAAAAAGTCCTCAACCACTTTTTGAATAATCGGCACTCTTGTTGATCCACCTACTAAGATGACTTCATCGATGTCATTTTTTGATAATCCTGCATCGCTTAATGCTTTACGACATGGTTCAATGGTTTTTTGAACAAGGTCGTCAATAAGTTGCTCAAACTTGGCACGTGTCAGGGTTTTAACAAGGTGTTTAGGAACTCCATCGACGGCCGTGATATAAGGAAGATTAATTTCTGTTTGTGTTGAACTTGATAATTCAATCTTTGCTTTCTCTGAGGCTTCCTTCAAGCGTTGCAAAGCCATTGGATCTTTACGCAAATCAATACCTTCTTCACGCTTAAACTCTTCGGCGAGCCAGTCCACAATTCGTTGATCAAAATCATCGCCACCAAGGTGGGTGTCACCGTTGGTTGATTTCACTTCAAACACACCTTCACCAAGCTCGAGAATTGAAATATCGAAAGTTCCGCCCCCAAGGTCGTAAACAGCAACCTTCATGTCTTTGTGCTTTTTGTCTAACCCATAGGCTAAGGCAGCAGCAGTTGGTTCGTTAATGATTCGACGAACCTTTAATCCGGCAATTTCACCTGCTTCTTTGGTTGCTTGTCGTTGTGAGTCGTTAAAGTAGGCAGGAACGGTGATAACGGCTTCTGTAACTTCAGTCCCCAAGTAATCTTCAGCGGTCTTCTTCATTTTTTGTAGAATCATGGCGCTGATTTCTTGTGGGGTGTACATACGATCGTCAATTTTTACCCGTGGCGTGTTGTTTTCTCCCTTAACTACTTTATAGGATACACGTTCAACCTCTTTGGTTACCCGATCGTAGGTTTCTCCCATAAAACGTTTGATAGAGGATATTGTTTTTTCGGGGTTGGTTATGGCTTGACGTTTTGCCGGATCTCCAATTTTGCGTTCCCCATTGGGCATAAATGCGACCACAGAAGGGGTTGTACGCTTCCCTTCACTGTTAGGAATGACAACCGGTTCGTTACCTTCCATAACGGCAACGCATGAATTGGTTGTCCCTAAGTCTATTCCAATTATTTTTCCCATAATTTTATGTTTTTTTGTGTTGTTCAACTTTAATTCGCTTCGCATTGTTATTCGCAACCATTATGCCATGTTAGGAAAGAGTGACAAATTGCGCTTTTGTGATAGAAAACAGGTCTAACAATTGACAAAATCTGAAATAAGTGGCAAAGAAAGTAGTGTTTTTTATGACAATTTGTCACTAAAAAAAGCAAAGGATTGTGTTGAGTGCAGTTTTTTTGGATTCCAACAGGCTAAATTTGAAAACCCAGAATGGTAATATCATCAATTTGCTCGTAAGCCTTATCGCCATAGTTCATCCATGATTCCAGTTCCGAGAGCAAAGCCTCCTTTTGATCTGAAATCGGAAGGTGTGCCGTATTTGTCAGAACCTGTTTTAGTCCCGATGTCATAATTTTTTTTTCGTTGGCACCACCTGTTTGGTCAGCAAATCCATCGGTCATCATGTAAAGTCTGTCGCCGGATTGCACGTCCAATCTGTGGGAAATAAAGTTGTCCATTTTTACAAAATAGGATGCGGGCATAGAATCTCCACGTACCTCAATCACATGATAGCTTTCAAATTGTGATATCCGGATATGTTTCATTTCGCCTGCATTGTCGTTGGATTTTCCCTTTCGGACAATATACAAATGATTATTCGCCCCGGCCCAATGGTATGTTTTTTCTTCTGAATCGATGCACAGAACACTTATATCAATTCCATCCTTTTGACGACCAAATTTCTCGTTCTGTTTTAATGCATTGATAATCAAATTGCGAAGTTCAGAAAGGATTTCCTCGGGTTTTACAATGCCAAGATTACCAACTATTTCATTTAAAAAGGAAATACCCAACATAGACATAAAAGCACCGGGAACCCCATGACCTGTGCAGTCTGCAATGGCAACAATGGTTTTGTGGTTATTTTGCCCAACCCAATAGAAATCGCCTGAGACTATGTCTTTGGGTTTAAAAATGATGAAATAGCTGCCCAAAGCATCGTCTAAGGTTTGTTTTTCGGGTAAAATGGCATTTTGTATTTGTCTGGCATATTCAATACTGTCAGTAATATTTTGCTTTTGCCTGTCAAGTAGTTCGTTTTGCTCGAATAGTTTATTGCGCTGAGATTCAATTTCGTCTCTCTGTGCCAATATTTCCTCCTTCTGTTGCAGTATTTCTCTATTTTGTAACTGAAGCAACTGATTGGCTTGCTTTTTTTGAAGATACATACGGTAAACTACCACCAAAAAAACGATGATAAAAATAAAACTAAATATTAATGAGTATATTACAATTCGTTGGCGGTCTTTAACAGCTTCTCCTTTTGCTAATTCCAAGTTCATAATTTCCAATTCTTTACTGTGTTCAATGCTATCAATGGCCGCCTTTTTCTCAAATTCATATCTTAAATATTGTTTTTCAGATTCGTTTTTGATTTGAAGATTAAAGACCGAATCGCGCATGGTAAATTCAATTCTTTGATATTCATATGCATCCTTGTAATTACCTTGCTGAAATTCAATTTTCTTTAACAACCTTGCCGTTTTTTCTATCTGCTCAGGAAACCCAAGCTCCATGGACATCGCGTGTGCCTGGCGGGCAATTTTACTGGCTTTTCCCATTTTTCCATAATCAAGATATATCATGCCTATTTCGGCCAAGGTATTCACGATAGATTTGCGGTCGTTGATTTGTTGTCTGATTTTCAGGCTCTTTTGAAAATATTCCAAAGCCTCGGCTTTTTGATTCTTTAATTTTCTCAGGATAGCAAGATTATAGTATATGAAGGCAATACCTGATTTAACACCAAACTCTTCAAAATATGACAGAGCCATATTATAAAGTATTTCAGCTTTATCAAGGTTTTCTTTATCGCGGTAAAGAGAAGCTATGTTTAAAAGACAATAACCAGCCTCGTAGCGCATTTTTGGATTGTTTTTTATGATCTCAAGACTTCTTTCATAGTACTTTAGTGCATTCTCGTATTCTTTAAGGTTTTTATGAATAAGTCCTAAATTATTTAATGTTTGGGCAATCCCCTCTTGATCATCAGTTTCCTCCCTCAATTTGAGGCTTTTGTGATTGTATTCCAATGCTTTGGCAATATTTCCCTGATCACGGTAAAGTCCAGCTTGTAGATTGTAATTTTGTCCCAAGTGATATTTTATTTGAATCGGTTCAGGAAACTTGCTCTCCAACAAAAGCATTCGTAGCGTTTGCTCCGCTTTTTTGAGCAACTGCATGGACTCTTCCGCATTACCGATATGCATTTGGTAATAGGCCATTTCATTCTGGAATATCGATTTGAAAAAGCTGAGAAAAAGCTTGTCGATTTCGTTTTTTTGATGTTTTTCTTGCCTATCAATATAAGATATAGCCATTCTCCAAAAGTACATCGATGAATCGGGGTCCTGCTCAAATAAAATATTGGCAATGTCATAATATGCTTTTAGGACAATTGTGTCGGAAGTTGAATGTGACACGACATTTAACAGAGAATCAATTTTGCTGGTTTGTGCTCTGCCGGCAATTAGATGGAAAACAAAGAGGAATAAAATGATTGTTTTTTTCATTTTTTTTTTGTTTAAATGTATCATTTTTTGGTCGAAAACGCAAGGAAAATAAGTCCAAATTATTAGACCATAGATGCGTTAAAAAAAATTAGAATATGTGGAATGACATCTTAAATTTTGACACACTTTTTTTCATCAAACCGTACAGTTATTTTAAATTTCTTACCTTTGTCTTCAATTAATTTAAAATTGATTAGGTTATGAAAAATACTTCATTCACACAATTTCACATCGATTTAGGGGCTCGCATGGTTCCTTTCGCCGGATACAACATGCCCTTAGAGTACACCGGAATTAAAGACGAACATATTGCTGTTCGCACAAAATTGGGCGTTTTTGATGTCAGCCACATGGGCGAATTCTGGGTAAAGGGACCAAAAGCGTTTAGTCTAGTTCAAAAACTAACCACCAACGATGTTGCAGCCTTAACCGACGGAAAAGTTCAATATACTTGCTTTCCCAACGGCAAAGGTGGAATAGTGGACGATCTTCTTGTTTATCGTATTAACGCTGAAACCTATTTATTAGTTGTAAACGCAGCCAATATAGAAAAAGACTGGGAATGGTGCGCTAAACATGCTCGTGAAATGGGCATGGAAGTTGGCAAAGAACTCTACAATGCCTCAGACGAAATTTGCCAATTAGCAGTACAAGGACCTTTGGCATTAAAAGCCATGCAAAAGATCTGCGAGCGTCCTATTGAAAATATGGAATACTACACTTTCCAAAAGGTAACCATTGCAGGTATTAAAGATGCCATTTTGTCCACTACCGGTTACACCGGAGCCGGAGGTTGTGAAATTTATATTGCGAACGAAGACGGCCCAAAACTCTGGAAAGCCGTATTTGAAGCCGGAGCTGAATTTGGTATTAAACCCTGCGGACTTGCCGCTCGCGATACTCTTCGGTTGGAAATGGGCTTCTGCCTTTACGGCAACGACATCGACGATGAACACTCCCCTATTGAGGCCGGGTTGGGATGGATTACCAAATTTGTTCCCGGAAACGATTTTATTGATCGACCGCTGCTTGAAAAACAAAAAAACGAAGGTGTTTCCCGTCGTTTAAAAGGCTTTGAAATGATTGACCGAGGAATTCCCCGCCACAGCTACGAAATAGTTGATAAGAATGGAAATATCATCGGAATGGTAACAAGCGGGACCCATTCACCAAGTCTGGATAAGGCCATTGGGATGGGCTACGTAGCTAATGGATTCTGGAACGAAGGAACCGAGATTTTTATTAGAATCCGGAATAAAGATCTGAAAGCAAAAATCGTAAAGACACCTTTCTATAAAGGCTGATATACCTTTACATTCCTCAAAAAAGAGATTGTTCGTGCGAACAATCTCTTTTTTTTTGACATTGAGAAAAAAAAATCGTATTTTGCTTATAGAATTTTGAAGCAATCGCTATGATCAGAATTACAAAAATTGTGGCCATATTTTTATTGTTAAGTATTCCGGTACTAGCACAAAAACAACTTTCTGAAAGTGAAGAACAGATTCTTGCAATGGCAGACGATACAACAAAGGTGAATGCTCTGATAGAGCTTGCATTTAATTTTCGAACAACTAACCCCTCTAAGGTTTTTAAATACTCAACACAAGCTCTCGATCTGTCCGAAAAATTAAACTACACCAAAGGAATAGCCCTTTCAAAAAATAGAATCGCAAGCTTTTTTAGACAAACAGGAGATTATGAACGGTCTATTCAATATTACAATGAAGCATTAGATTTATATCAATCCCTAAACGATTTAAAAGGTATAACTTTTTGCCTTAACGGAATTGGCGGAATTTATCGGGTACAAAAGAATTACGACAAAGCTTTGGTATATTATCAACAAGCATTAAACATTGCACAAACTTCTCTCGACTCTACTGGGATATCAATCTACTTACGCAATATTGGCTCGGTTTTAACACAAAAAAAACATTTTGCTGAAGCATTGAATTACCTCTGGCAATCGTTGGAAATTGCCCAAAAACTTCAATCCACCAACAATATCATTGCATCCTATCAGTATATAGCTGAATGCAACGACAATATGGGAGATATAAATCTAGCACTCATTAATTTCTCCAAGGCTCTTCAACTTGCCGAAAAAACTAACAATACCTACAGTATATCCTATACTTTAACCCGAATCGGAAAAATCTATATTAAGAAACGAATGTTTGCCCAAGCTGAAGAGTCCTTTCAAAAGGCTCTGAATAACGCTAAGGCACTGAACATCAAAATCGACATAAAGGAAGCCTATGAAGGGTTGACAGAGTTATACTATACCATCGGAA
>DAOTAV010000060.1:0-12133 GCA_035382785.1 Salinivirgaceae bacterium
ATTTTTCGGGATTTACTTTTCGCTTACCTGTATATTTGCCGAATTCATCAACTACCTGAGCATCAATAATGTTAAATATTAATTCGGGATTTACATTACCACAAGTTGGACATTCTCCTACGTCGGCATTAATTTGATTGTCGAGCTTTTTAAAATAAGTAACCGCTTCCACCGGATTACCGTAATATATCATATAGCCTCCGGTGTCAAGAATAATCATTCGGTCGAACATTTTATATATGTCCGAAGAAGGTTGGTGAATGACAACAAACACCAATTTTCCTTTTAGCGCTAATTCCCTTAATAGGTCCATTACGTTTTCCGAATCGCGCGATGACAGTCCTGAAGTTGGTTCATCAACAAAGAGTATGGATGGCTCACGAATCAATTCCAGTGCTATGTTTAGGCGTTTTCGTTGTCCTCCACTTATAACTTTATTAAGAGGTGTACCTACTTTTAAATCTTTGCGCTCAAGCAATCCTAAACTCGCAAGGGTTTTGTTTACCAAACGATCAATTTCCTGCTCCGATAGGTCTTTAAAGCAGAGTTTGGCGTTATAATAGAGATTCTCGTAAACAGTGAGTTCACTAATTAATAAGTCGTCTTGTGGAATAAATCCAATAACCCCCTCAAGTTTATCGCTCTCTCGATGCAAATCAATACCGTTAATTTTAACGCAACCTTGGGTTGGGCTAGTTAATCCTGTCAATACATTTAACAAAGTGGTTTTCCCCGCACCACTGGCTCCCATGATTCCGATTAATCGGCCTTGCTCTTCGCTAATGTTAATATTTCTTAGGCCAATTGCACCGTTGGGAAATCGAAACTCAACGTTCTCAACGTTGTAGGTTATATGCGCCAACGATGTATCGGCAAGGAAGTGGGCTACAACATCGGAGTAGTAAACCGGTTTGCTTTTCGGTAAACGAATGGAACTTCCGTTTGCAAATAGGTAAATAGCTCTGTTGTTAACCGGAAGACCATTTAGAAAAATGTCCTCATTTCCGGTATAACGCAAGAAGTAAAGATCAACATTTTTAATTTGAAGAATTAAAATATCGCCATCAAGATCCTGGGTCTTTATGTGTTTACATAGATTCTCGGCCGGATGGCTTTGGCTATTGATTCTAAGTATATTCGGATCATTGATTCTGTCTGGATCTTCAACAACAAAAACTTCGGTGCTTTTAAATTCTTCAGGTGTGATGTTGAAAACTTCGGCTACCGTATTGATGATAGCCATACGTTGTTCGGTGAACTTACGGTCAGCATTTACCAATTCGAATAAGCGCACCAAAACAACAACTTTTTGTTTTTGGGTAAGGGTTTTGTTGATTTTTTTACAAATCCCTAATATTTTAACTGAATCTTTTACAGAGGTTAACTGTTTTTCTCGGTTTTTTTTATCGGGATTTTCCGGATCGATCTCTGCATAATGATAAAAGAGATTCATGTATTCCTCAACCGTCTCATGGTTGAGCTGCGAGGTTAAAAATTTCCTGACAAACTCAACCTCGTTATCTTCAGCACCTTCATCTTGTTTAGCAATCAAAGCAAACAGGTGCATTAACGCTTTGAGAATCTCTTCACTCATTTTCTACAAACGATTTTCCTTATCAGATAGAATAACTAACTTGCTCAAAAGGAACTTCAACGATGTCAGAATACTCTTCCCCGGCTTCTTGCATATCTTCATCATCTTCCGGATAATGCCAGCGAATGAGAACATCATTACCGGCTTCATAAATTTCTTCAAGCTTAAGAAGAATATCCAGCAATAGTTTTGACGATGCTGTGTTGAAGTACACTAATTTGAAGTTGAAAACCGTTTTTTCATTTGGACTCTGAGCATATCTGTCAAGCCAATCGAGAATTGGTTCATAAAAAGCTGCAACATCCTCGGGAAGCGAACGTCCTGAAATCTCAAAGAGGTCGTTTTGTGCATCCAAAATAACGCTTGGAGTATCTTCTGTGCCAACAATTTTTATTACTTCCATGGTTATGATATTTTTTTTTTAGTTAATTCTTGATACTAAGGTTGAAAACACAAAGAATGAATATTCATCATTGATGGAGAGGAATTGGTAATATAGCTTGCTTCCTGTCTTCTTAGCTATATCGATAAATCCTAATCCTGCTCCCCCTTTACTGGAGATCCGCCCTTCTTTAATTCGTTGTTTATAAAGATTTTTAAGCCCTTCTTTATCCAGACTGTTGATAGTTTCAATCATCTCAATAATTGGAGGAATTTTTTCTTTACTTAAAACGTTTCCTGTAGTTACAATGTAACTTTCTTCGCTTTTGGAAAGAATAAAAATTCCAACTCCATCTTTGTTTGTTGAATCGTCGGTCTGATCCATGTTTTCGGCATGTTTACTAATGTTTTGTAAACATTCGACCATCACATGAAATACCTTTTTTTGCGTTGAGGGATCCTCCATTTGGGCTTCCATATTGGCTTCGGTGAGAGATGTAAAGGCTTTGGTGATTTGATGCGTCACATCTCCTTCGTAAACCAAGGTTACCTCATGTTCGCGCATAGTTTTATAAAAACTATAGACGAACTCCAGGAACTCTTTTACGTCTATTTTGCCATCCATACGTACTGTTGTTTATGTAAAAATACAATTTTTTTTTAAAACTCTATGCCAATTAAAAGAACGTCGTCGATTTGTCGATTATCGCCTTTCCAATGTTGAAAATCTTTGTTAAAATAGTTGTGATATTGGATCATGCTGTAATCGGGATATTTCAATATTGCTTCCCTAATTCGTTTTGAAGAATATTTTTGATTATCGGGACCTCCAACCTGATCGGGTAATCCATCGGAAAAGAAGAATATTTTGTCGCCTTGCCGAATATCGATTTCGTGATTGGTAAATCCCTCATCGGGCTTTTTACCTAGTGGTATTCCTCCGATAGCTTTACGATCGCCTTTAAATTCATCTAAATTTCTGTTTCTTAGGAGGTATAAAGGTCGATGTGCTCCAGCATACTGAAGTTTTTGTTTTTTCAAATCAATTTTACAGAAGGCAATATCCATTCCGTCTCGAGCATAGGCTCCTTCCATGTCTTGTTTTAACGCTTTCTGAACTCCTTTGTGAAAGATCTGGAGTAATTGTCCGGCATTTAGATCATCATCGTGATCTACTGTTTGATTTAATAGAAAATATCCTACAAATGAGAGGAGCGCTCCGGGAACTCCGTGTCCCGTACAGTCAACGGCTGCAATATAAAAGATATCGCCTTTTACATAGAACCATGGAAAATCACCGCTGACAACATCACGGGGCTTGTAAAATATAAACGATTTTGGAAGATATTCCTGAACTAAACGGGTATCGGGCAGAAGGGCTTTTTGAATCCTTTCGGCATAATTTATACTTTCGGTAATGTTTTTGTTTTTCTCTTTAATTTCGTTTTCTATCTGCTTTTGCTCGGTTATGTCGTGGGCTACAATTAGGACGGTTTCAAGTTCTTTCTCGTCATTGAATTCAGGTATTGCATTTACCTGTTGTATGCGGTCTCCGAAAGTGGTTGGGAAAACGGTTTCGTAGCTTTGTTTTTGATTGGTTTTACTGACATCAAGCAAGACCTTTGTGAAAAATTCTTTTATTTGATCGTTAAAGTCAACTTGATCTAGTGTCTTTCCAACGATGGTTTTATTATCAACGCCAGTGAATATTTTTACTATGGGGTTAGCATAGAAGAATTGTCCAACCAGATTGAGCCGCATGATCATATCGGGAGAATTTTCGGAAAGGGCTTGCATTTTGCTTTTCATGCGCTCTTCTTTTTCGGCTCGTTTCCGTTCTGTAATATCTTGCGAATTGAATATGATACCTTGAATTGCGGGATCGTGCAGGAGGTTTCGCCCAACGGTTTCAACGTGTATTTTTCTACCGTCTTTTCTCATGAAGGTGTACTGTATGCGTTGGGGAGTTTCGGGGTCTCTTAATAAAGCCTGAAACATCTCTTTCAAATCAGTATTTCCTTTGGCTGTCAGACGGTCAAGATCTTTTCCTTCCATCATTTCTTCGGGTGTGAATCCGTAGATGTTTACTACCGAGGGTGAAATATAGGTCAAACGAAGATTTTCGTCATAGATGGAAATTACTTCAGAAGCGTTTTCTAGAAGTGAATGAATTTTTTTCTGTGAATTTTCAACAGCTTGAATTTGTTGCTCGAGTTTGGCGTTGGTTCGCTCAAGCTCTTCATGTGTTGCCCGCATTTCTTCAGCATTTTGCCGAAGTTCTTCTTCGTTTTCGCGAAGTTCTTCGGTCATCTTCTGTGCATCACGCAAAAGTTTCTCAGTTCGTGCATTTACTTTTAAATTGAAAAGTGTACGGGCTATAATATCGCTTAGTTCTTCAACAAAGCGTATTTTTAAAGGTGAGATATCGGTGTCTAACGATGCAAATTCAACAATTCCCTGAAGCTTTTCGTCAGTAATAAGCGGAACAATTAATATTGTATTTGGCTTTTTGTCTTTCAAAAGTCCGCTGGTTATGGTGACATAATCGGCGGGGATTTCTTTTAGATAGATGGTTGCCATTTCAAAAGCTGCCTGTCCGATCAGTCCTTCTCCAATGGCAAATCGTTGATTTAAGTATTTTCTTCGATTATAGGCATAGGTGGCTTTATTGATTATTACGTTTTCCTCCTCATCATAAACATAAAAAGCTCCTTGAATGACCTTTATATAGTCAATTAACGCAACGAGGGTTTCGTACGATAGTTTGTCAATGTCGTTATACATCCGCAAAATGTCGGATATTTTGTCTTTGCCCGCTGCGATCCAGTTTTGGTCGGCTTCTTTTCTGGCGGTTTCCAAAAGGTTGTCGCGCATGCGGATTAGAGACTTTCCTAAAATGTCTTTATCATCAATTTGGTTGACATCAATATTAAAGTCTCCTTCGCCGATTTGTTTTGCAATTTTGGCATTACGATAAATTATTGTGTCGCGCTGCTTTAATTGTTCTTGGTAATACTGTTCGCTTATTTTGAAAAATTGCTCAAGATAGTAACCTCCAAAACCGAGAATTATAGGTATTAAATCGACAAAAATTAGAATTGGATTTTGGGAATGCATCTGAACTAATCCATAGATGGATATCTCAAAATCTTTGGCAACAAACTCAACAATCCAAGCCACTAACGGAAAGATCATTCCCACACCTATAATCCCAATCGGAATACCCGATTCGGAAGTGCTACCAAGGAATATCTCTCTTAAATGTTTGGCTCTGCTACTATCAATCTTCATTGTCGATTGTGGATCATTTTTTATTACGCAAATCTACTTATTTTTCAAAACATCCCGATAATTGGTTTAAAATTTTCTCTAATATGACAATCTGGTCTTTATCGAGATTTCTGAAGAGTGCTAATTCTGTTAGTGCCACTACTTTATTTTCGTTTACCACCGGTATGATTAAAAGATAATTTGGCTCACGATTTCCTAATCCCGACACAATTTTTCGATATTCATCGGGCAATTGGCTGATATATAAAACTTTTCTATCTCGAACAACTTGTCCGTTAAGGCCTTCGGAAATTTTGAACGATGATGGTTTCTCATTTCCGTAAAAGGCATATTCTGCAATGGGAACATACTCATCCTGATCGGGTTCGTAAATATAGAAAAGTCCCTGAACTATTTCAAATTCTTTGGCCATCCGGGAAAGAAAACTCTGTGCGATTTCTTGTGGAGATTTTAATGATTTGAATTGTTCAACTAAATGATTGAACCGATCTTTGTTTTCTTGTATTTTCTCTTCAGAGGTTTCGGGCTGAGGGTTTAGAACTTTTTCGAAGGTTATATTTTCAGGGCGGTTCTCTTCTTCTATTTTTGTAAGAATCTCTTTAGTATGATGGTAGATTTGTCGTACTTTGAAATAGATTAAACATAGGAAGAGCAGAGCTACAATTTGTGGTAGCATCAATTCAAAATCGATTACATATTGAGATCCAACAATAATAACCCCGGTGAGCAAGGTTATTGCGCTCAAGAGAATTAAGAAGGATATTTGCTTCCTATATTTTTTTATTTTGTCCATACCCTTTGGTTAAGCGAGTTTGTTTATGAATCGTATAATTTCATTTGTAGTGAATACATGGTCAACTTTCATAATTTGCAAACATGCGTTTGGCATGGTTGATACTTGACTTTCATTAGGATCTTGTATAATGGTAAGTCCACCGTTTTCTTTAACTTTTTTTAATCCGATGGCTCCGTCTTTGTTGGCACCTGAAAGAATAATTCCCACTAATTTTCTCTTATAGTTGTAAGCAGCTGAAATAAACGATAGGTCAATGGATGGACGGCTATGATTCACCGGTTCTTCTGTAGAAAGGGAAAACTTGTTGCCTAACTCAATGTACATATGATAGTTGGCCGGAGCCAAATAGATCATTCCCGGTTTTATCGAATCTTTATCGTTGGGTTCACAAATTGGTAGCGATGATTTTATGCTGAGAGCTTCTACGAATCCTGAACGAACTTGCTTTAACCGATGAAGACAGAGGAACACCGGCAGAGGAAAATTTTTAGGTAACGACGAGATGATTCGTGTCACCACCTGAAAACTCCCGGCACTTCCTCCGATTATAATTGCTTTATAGTCTTCCATTAGGCTGTACGTTTTTTATAGATTTTTTCATTGGTGTTTAAACAGAGTAGTTTTTTAGCAGAAACAGCTCCTTCGATGTTTTCTTTAACACCTACACACAATAAGCCTCCTACAACCAAGCTATCGACTAACTTTTCAACTACCTTATCCTGAAGTGTGGAATTAAAATAAATCATGCGATTGGGGTAAATCACCAAATGAAACCCGCTTAAATCGAGATCTTTCAGGTAACTTCCCTTTATAATTTCAACGCTATCGACCAGGGAAGCATCCATAATAACTTTGTTATTCTCGGTTTTGTAATAATTTGATAGTTCAGCTGCTTCGTTGAATCGTTTATAGTTGGCATCGGAATTTTCCATCTTTCGGAAATCGTATTGCGCCCCTGCTTTTAAGGCATCCAAACGCAATTGGCTCAGACTGCTCACAGTAACACTGACACGATTGGTAAGTTTGGCTTCCTTGAGTAGAATCATCAAACTATAAACTTCATCGCCTGAGGAAATTCCCGGTATGTGAACCTTTATATTGTTGAAGGTTTTGATCAATTCTGGCAAATGGATGTCGCGTAGATCTCTCCAGAAGGACGGATCCCGAAACATTTCGGTTGTATCTACCATTCCATCGGAAAGGTACTTCTCAAATAAGCGGGGATCGGTTTCTATTTTATGTACAAAATCAACGACCGAAGTGTAGTTATAATCGTTTAAAACTTTTAGTATCCTGCGTTTAAGTGCCGTAAGAGCCAAATTGCTGAGATCTAAACTATAGGTTTCAGCAACTGTTGCTATTATTTTTTTCGTATCAACTATGCCTATATCGTTTATCATACCTAGTTTGTGTTAATACGATTTTTTCTTATAAATGCCTTTAGTGCGCTCAAAATTGTTGGCCACAGGCCCTAATATACTTTCGTGGGCGCCTAAAATTAAATATCCATCGCGATATAAATTATTGGAAAACATTTCTAATACTTTGTTTTGCAACTTGGTATTGAAATAAATAATCACATTTCTACAGAAAATAATGTCAAACTTTGAGTAGAAAATATTTTTATCATTCACTAGGTCGTGCTTTCTATAAACCGGCTTATTTCGCAAAAACGGTTTCATAACTATGGTATCGCGTTTTTTGTCGATTTCGAAATACTTTTCGTATGGGACATCTTTGGTATCTTCGTAGTTATAGGGGTTTTCCTTGATTACTTTGTCGAAATTATCAAGATAGTTAAGGTTGAAACGGTATCGATATTCTCCTTGTTTTGCTTTTTCGAGCATTTCGGTGTTTAGGTCAGTGGCAAACACTTTTGCTTTGTCGAGTAAATTGAGTTCATTTAATAAAATCAACATAGAGTAAACCTCTTGGCCACTGGAGCATCCGGCATGCCAAATGAAGATCGATTTATTTTGCTGAAATTTTGGGAGAATACGGTATTTTAGTGTTACCCATAATTCAGGATCGCGAAATAATTCGGTGGTGTTAACCGTGATTTCTCTCACCACACTTTCAAGAAAATCTTTATCCCGAGTGATTTTGGTAATTAACTCATCAACCCCAATTCGTAAATCCTCGAGTATTTTATCGATGCGCCTACGAAACGATTTTTCAGAGTAGTCTGAAAAATCATAAGTGGAAACACTTTTTATGGCAGCGACAATTCTATTACTCTCTTCCAATGATACCATATCTGGGCTTAACTCTCGTCGTTGTAAATTTTGGTTAAATAACCTTTTGTAAAATTGTTTTTCAAAAATAGAAAAATTTTAATCAATCGAAACAATTTTTACCTTTTTCGCTGAGGCGTATTTGAAAATTCTCGGATCAATTTATTCTATATTGTTGATTTTATGGAATTTAATATCCTATTTGGATAGTGAAAAAATAATTCTGACCGGATTGTGATCGCTATGGGTAAAATGTAAGTTGATGGTTTCAACACTTTCGATCTTGACATTGGGCGAAGCAATCACAAAATCGATGGTGTGCAGAACCCATTCTTCTCGTTTTTTGGTATGCAATGATCGATTAGTGGGATTTTGGGAATCCCAAGCTATATTCCAATCCGAGGGGAAAAACTCCTTTTTGAGTGGCAGGGCGTTGAAAAATTCGGTCTGATAACTTGAGGTATCGTAGGGTGTTTGATTCCAATCGCCCGCAATGATTACGTAATTTCCTTCTTGATATAGTTTTATTACGTATTCGGCTAATTGTTTGGTTTCGGAGCTACGTATTTCCCCATCGTCGAAGGCTGTATTGTGAGTGTTAATGACGTGTAGCTTTTTGTCATTCCAAAGATGAAAAGAGCTTTCCAAGAAAGCTCTATCGAGCATCCAAAGATATTTAGGCCAGGCATACTGGGCTGTATAGGCATGTCGCTTACTCTCTGTCGGTTGGAGCTTTGAGTATAGTGCCAACCCCGATTCCACTCTTCCTAGGGGCTGATTTAAAGGGAATGGAATGTATCTCACTTTGTAGTTGTAGGCAAATACACCATATTTCAAATCTTCTAATTTGTTTTTAATTCGGTGAAATTGATCGATGTAATATGAACGTTTAGAGCAGATGTCAACTTCTTGTAAGACAACAAAATGGGCATTTTGGGCATTAAGCCATTTTTGGATGCTGTCGAGATTTTGATGGGTACGAAAACTTGTAGTTCGTACCTCTGTCCCACCATCGTAGAAAAAATCCATATTATCGCCTAATCCTGCGTATCCTATATTCCACGTCACTAATGTAAAAGGCGAACCAAGGGGAAGAGTATCGAAAATTTGATCTTTTGTCAATTGTTCAATCTTTCTCGGCCGATAATCAGTAACCTGTAGAAGACCAATAAATAGGAAAGGGGCAGAAATGACAAGGATTACGAGCGTTATCGAAATTCGAAAAAGATGCTTCCTCATTTTTCCTGATTTTAATTAACAGTTTTGCAATATAGCAATTTTTGGCAAATGCTGTACTGAAAATGAGCTTTAAGTTTTCAATAATTGTTAACCGAGTAAATTGTTACAATCGGCAAAATAGAGAGAATCGTATTTTTCAAATTATTAAGCCGATAATAAGTTATGGTGTTCTCTTTCAACTGCTGCCGGAGTGAATATTGATATTTTTGTCACACGCATAGTTCTTTAAAAAGGTAGGGATTGATGGTACGTGGTATCAATCTCCCTTTGGGATTGGAAATCAATCGACCATGTTCAACGACTACCTTTCCGTCTTTTATAACATACTCGACACAGCAATCGGTACAAATGTTTTCATAAATATCAATATCTGAGTTGGATATATGTGTGGATGCTGAAATTGGTTTTTCGTGCTTCGGATTCATTATTATTAGGTTTGGAGAATTTCCAATGGCTATCTTGGAATAATTTTCAGGTATCCCAAATATAACGGATGCATATGTGGTGATAAGTTTTACAAACGATATAATATCGATTTTTTTGGTCAGTACGGCGAAATGAAAAAGAAGATTCAATCGATGTTCAATGCCTCCTACCCCATTGGGGATTTTTCGAAAATCGTGTAACCCAACTTTCTTTTGTTGTAAAGAAAAAGGGCAATGATCGGTGCCAATGGTCTGTATTTTACCTTCGGACAGCATCTGCCATAATAACTGTCGCTGATGTTGTGACCGAATGGGAGGCGAGCATACGTAGGGCAAAGCATTTTCTGAGGGTTGTTGATATACTGTATCATCGAAAATCAGATAGTGTGGACAAGTTTCGGCAAATACCACGGCATTGTTTTTTTGAGCCTTAGCAATTTCAAACAACGATTCATAAGTGGATATGTGGACAAAGTATATAGGACACCGTTCTTCCACAGCTATTTCAATGGCTTGTTTTACGGCATTATATTCTGTTTCAACGGGGCGAGATAATAGGTGATACAATGGGGTTGTTTTACCATTGGCTGCAAAATTGTCACGGAGTCGATCGATTTCATCGCCCATTTCGGCATGGACTGCCAGTATTCCTTTAGCATTTGCCACAGCGCGGGCAATTTTTCGAAACGTATCCCAATCGACGCCAACTGTTTGGCGATAGGCAAGATATACTTTAAAAGAGGGGAATCCTAATTGCACGCATCGTTCAATTTCTGCGGCAGTATTCTCGGTCCATTCCACCGGTGAAATGTGGAACGAATAATCGACCATTGAAGCAGAGGCTTCTTCAAGGCGTTTTTCCAAAGCCTGAATCAGCGATTCTCCACGAGTGGGAGTAACAAAATCGATAATCATGGTTGAGCCACCTGATAGTGCCGCCTTGCTTCCTGATATAAAATCATCACTGGAATAACCGGCCGGAGTCGGCAAATGTAGATGAACATGTGGGTCTATCCCTGCCGGCAAAACAACTTTATTCGTTGCATCGATTACAGTGGCTGGGCTGTCGGTTTTCATTGAGTTCCCTATGGCAACCGTAATGCCATCTTTAATCAGAATATCGCTTTGAATTAACCCATCGGGCTGATAAATCAAACCTCCGGTGATTAAGATTGTCATGATGTTTGTGTAAATTTTTCCTGAACGAAGTAAATAATTTTTTTTGTAACAATGTTTCATTCTTGTAAAAAAGAATCGAACAATTATTCCCGTCTGAAAAATAAAAAAGCACCCCTATGGAGGTGCTCTTTCGGTAAAAATAACCACAAAATTATTTGACAGCCTCAAGAATACGAAATTCCCATGGATTAAGCTTCAGAGTCTCATTCGCAGAAAACTCAATTTCGGTGTTGCTAAAAATATCGTTGTATTTCCCGGCTATTAGTTCATGATTAAGGTTAATTTCAGCGAGATTTTTACCAAAGTTAAAAATAGCTAACACCTTGTCTTTATCATTTCTACGAACAAAAACATAGGCTGTGGGGCTTTCGGGGGTTAAAATTCGCTCCATATCAGCACCCTTATCGGCAACCCAAAGGGCAGAGTTGCGTTTGCGAAGAACGGTCAAAGTTTTATAGAATTTCTCAAATTCACCGTTGTCATTCCAATTGATTTGGTCTTTTTCAAAAAACTCAAGTCGATGGTTGAATCCAACTTCCTGGCCGTTGTAGATAAGTGGCATTCCGGGAATAGTAAAGGTAAAAGCGGCGAAGGTTTTTGCCCCATCGCCAAGACGTTCAAACTCGGTTCCGTTCCATGAATTCTCATCGTGATTACTGGTGAAATTCATTTTTATGGCTTGCTTTGGATAGGTTGCAAGGGTGTCGAGAAAATAACCATCGAGAGCAGTGGCGGTCAGTTTTTCTTGTGCAATATTATTCATGATGTGATGGAGTTTCCATCCATATTCAGCATTAAACGCATACTCAAGTAAATCAATATGTTCAGCTTCAGCAAGCATAAAAACAGGTTTTACTTTTTGCAGTTCTTTTCGGGCTTGGTTCCAAAAGTCGGTAGGCACTAGAAAAGCTACATCGCAGCGAAATCCATCAATATTGGTTTCTGTGAGCCAAAATTTCATGGCGTCGATCATTGCTTTCCGTAGTTCGGGATT
>DAOTAV010000061.1:0-12077 GCA_035382785.1 Salinivirgaceae bacterium
ATTTGAAACCAAATTTAACTTACATTACACACTTTTAGGGATACTACCTATTTTTCTTCGGGAAGGTCACTAAATTCAATACCCGCTTGTTTTATCATTATAGCTAACTCCCGGGTAGTCAATACATAATCAACGTCTTTATATCCACTATCGCGCATTTCAGGACGATTCGCCTCAAATTTCTTGGCCGTACAGGGCATGATTGAAACGCTGACAATATTTTGGGGATCAACGCCTATTTTTTTTGCATAGAATGTTTTTGCCAAAGCCCCAAACATTTGTTGCGGCGATTTACAAGTGGACATATGCAGCAACATATCCGGATAAACGTGTTCGAAGAATTTTACCCAGCCGGGAGAGCAACTGGTAGTCATCGGGAGTTTATATTTTTCATCTTTATCTACCAGATTTTTTTTCAATCGATGAAGTAATTCTGTTCCTTCTTCAATAATGGTAAGGTCGGCAGTGAAATCGGTGTCTAATACCGAATTAAATCCTAGTCGGCGCAAAGCTGCAACCATTTTTCCGGTAACACGTTCACCGGGTTTAAGATCAAGTTCTTCTCCTAAACCGACACGAACTGCAGGCGCTGTTTGTACCACAACATGTTTGGATGGATCAGCAATGGCTGCCCACACTTCTTCGATATAGTTTTTCTCAATTAAGGCTCCGGTTGGACAGTGAATTACGCATTGACCGCAGTTTGTACAAACCACTTCGCTGATGGTTTTATTAAAGAAGGTTGAGATCTTCATGTGATCCCCTTTGTGGGCAACTGCCAATGCTCCGACACTTTGCAACTCATCGCAAGTGCGTACACAACGCTGACAACGAATACAACGACTGTCGTCTTTTAAAATGGATGGCGAAAATGCATCGATGGTGTATGCTCTGGATTGTGCTAAATCAATCAAGTTCTGGTTTGTGATCTTATATTCAGCCGCAAGTTCTTGTAATTCACAATTCCCGTTTCTGTAGCATTTTGTACAATCAGCATTATGTTCCGACAAAAGTAATTCAATGATATGCTTGCGTGCATTTCTCACGGCTAAGCTGTTGGTCAAGATTTCCATTCCTTCATGAACGGGTGTGGCACAAGAAGCCAAAAGACGCTTTGAACCTACTTGTTCAACTACACAAACCCGACAGTTCCCGGCGATGCAAAGGTCTTTGTGGTAACATAAAACCGGAACCTTAATTCCTAAAAGTTCGGCTGCTTGTTGTACAGTTGTTCCTTTGGGAACTGTTACTTCAAGGCCATTTATAGTTAAATTTACAGTGTTACTCATAGGTGTTTTTCGTTTTATTAGTAAATCATTTCTTCACGGAAATTTTCAACGATAGATTGGAATGAGTTGGCAACCGATTGCCCCAAGCCACATTTTGATGTAGCTTTCATGGTTTCCGAAAGGGCAAAAAGTGTATCTAAATAGGAGGCTGGTTTTTCACCACGTTTGACAGCACGAATCCCATGGAGAAGTTGTTGTGTTCCAACTCGGCATGGAGTACATTGTCCACACGATTCTTCGCAGAAAAACTCCAGATAATTGTGCAAAACATTATACATTGATCGTGAACTGTTGAACAACATCATAGAGCCTCCTGTGGGAAGGGATATTCCGGTGAGTTTTCCCTGATATCCGATAGCTATATCGCGGAATTTTTTACGTGGAACGCAAAAGCCCGATGCCCCGCCAACTTGAACGGCTTTGGTATCGCCATCGCCAAAATCTTCGACAAATTCCTCAACGGTCATTCCAAGTTCAAGTTCATAAATTCCAGGAATGGGAGTATCGCCAGAAATGGAGAAAAGTTTTGATCCACGGCTATCTTGAACACCAAGGTCACGGAATTTTTTTGCACCGTATTTGAAAATTGTCCAAGTGTGTGCTAACGTTTCAACATTGTTGATAACCGTCGGTTGGCCTAAGTATCCAAATTCTGTGGGGAATGGTGGCTTATTACGAGGTTCTCCGCGTTTGCCTTCCATCGATTCGAAAAGTGCACTCTCCTCTCCACAGATATAGGCTCCATAGCCTAAAAATATTTTGACACGGAAATCTAATCCTACTTCATCACAAATTTTGTGAAATTTATCAATTTCAGGTTGTAGTGTCTGAGTTAGATAACGATATTCTCCTCTAAGATAAATGAATCCTTCCGTGGCTCCGATGATTCGACCGCAAACTGCCATACCGGTTAAAACCTTATGAGGAACGGTGCTAAGAATTTCGCGGTCTTTAAAAGTTCCGGGTTCTCCTTCATCGGCATTGCAAATAACATATTTTTTATCTCCGGCCGCTTCACGGGTTAACTTCCATTTTAAACCGGTCGGAAATCCGGCACCACCACGTCCCTTCAAGCCTGAGCCTATCAATTCATTGATTAGTTCGTCGTTCGACCTGTTTAAGGTTTTTTGAAGTATCTCTTTGCAATCGTCTTCGTGCTTAAATATCAGATCGATGCGCTTTAAAACATTTTTTCCCATATAATTTGGTCTTTAATTGTTTGCTTTTTGTTTGTATGAACGGATAATTTCATGAACTTTTTCCGGAGTAAGATCCACATGTACATCATCGTTGATCAACATTGCCGGAGCTTTGTGACACCATCCCAAACAGTTGGTTTCTAGCAAAGTAAACATTCTATCGGGAGTGGTTTCGCCTAATTTAATTTTTAATGCATCTTCCAACGCCAACAAAATTTGATTTTTTCCCTTCATGAAACAGGTAATGGTTTTGCAAAGACGGATGATGTATTTTCCCCGCGGTGTTATCTCCATGAAACTGTAAAATGTTGCCGTCCCGTATACATCGGCAGCGGATAGACCCATTTCTTCAGCTATCACCTGCATGGAATACTCGCTCACATATCGCTCACTATCAGCAACCCCTTGCAATATTGGCAGAAGGTTTTCTCGGCTTCGTCCATATTTTGCAACCAACTCTTTCACTCGTTCTTGAATTACTGTCATAAATCTACCTCCTTATTTTTTTTGAGTTTTTCGGGCATAAAATAAAATTATCTATTGGCTTGAGTTATGACATACAACATATTTTTTTATGACATTTGTCATCTTTTATCTATATTCTTCTGTTATTGTGTTGATTTTGTGTCTTTTTTTATGGTCATAGTATTTTTTATTTATTGTGCAATTTTTTTATCCGGAACGGACAATTTTTTTCATAAATAACGCACCCGATGTTTGTTTATGGTTGATTGTGTGGCGTTTAGATATTGTTAACTTTTTCACACGTATTTTTTATATATTTTACTTGAACTTATAATTATTTTTAACCAACAAATATTTCATCAAGATTTGTTCCCTGGCAAGAGGCAGTTACAAATCCCGATCGTAAAAAAACAAAACCATTATCTTTGCCTGACATAAAAAAGCGATCGTATTGAAAAAGCGTTTACTTGAATGGTATCGTTACCATGGGCGGGATTTGCCATGGAGAAACACCATCGACCCATACTCGGTTTGGATAAGCGAGGTTTTGCTACAGCAAACAAGAGTTCAACAGGCGCTCAGTTATTTTAATCGGTTTATGACAACGTTTCCCGATCTTGAAAGTTTAGCCAAGGCTTCGCTTGATGCTGTTTTGGATCAATGGCAAGGTTTGGGCTATTATCGGCGAGCCGAATTATTGCATCGCGGAGCCATATTTATCCAAAAAGAGTTTAACGGCATATTTCCAAACCAATACGAACAGCTATTACAAGTCCCGGGAATAGGAAGTTACACAGCTGCGGCAATTGCAAGTATATCGTTCAATCACCCCTACATTGCCTTAGATGGAAACCTGAAACGTATTGCTGCACGTTTAGGGTGTGTTGAAGCCTCGATTTCATCAAGCGAATTTGAGAAAAGAGCTTATGATGAAATTTCTCACATTTTCCCATTCGAAAATCCGGGACTCGGAAATCAGGCATTGATGGATTTAGGGTCAATGATCTGCCTTCCCAAAAAGGCTAAATGTAGGGATTGCCCGCTAAACAATATTTGTTGTGCTTTTTTAACTTCAACTCCTGAGCTATTTCCGACAAAAAATGTTAAGCGTCAACGTCAATCCCGATATTTCTGGTATTTAATTCATCAAAGTGAAAATAAGGTAGCTTTTTATCAACGACCCTCCGGTGATATTTGGTCAAAATTGTGGGAATTTCCTATGGTAGAAACTTTTACGTCTAGCGTTGAAGATTTCCTCGGGATATTTCATAAGCAATATCCGCATATACAGCTATCGATTGTAAAAATTATTCCTTTGGACAGGCCCCACATTCTCAGCCACCAATCAATATATGCAATGATTGTAGTAGTGGAGAACAGTTTGCACCAAATCCCTAACGTACATTACTTTAATCGTGAAAATCTTCCGCCATCGTCGGTTTTAGTGAAAAAAATTCTCACTTTGATATTTTGAATTAATAATTGATGATTTTGTAAGTTATGGGCGGGAAATTTCCGTAAAGGGAAACTATAAAAGCATCGGGTTGAGTATTCAACGGAATTTGAATCGTTGGTTCATTGAGCGTAATGGTTCCTTTCTGGAAGATTTGCCCTTCAAGATTGGATATTTGATATGAAATCTGTTGCCTTTCTAAATTTGGGAGATTACAAAAAAGTATATTGTTGACTATATACGCATCTCTATTAGAACGGTAGGGAATAAAAACAACTTGGCTTTCCGTGTATTCGCCGTTGAAATCGAATTGATAAAGTTTGTAATAAACGTCGCTTAGTCGTGGAGTATTATCTCGATATTTGTAAATAAGTAAAGTAGATGAATTCCCGGCGGCAGGAATAGTATCAAGTTGTCGGAAAACTCCATCGCTCGATGCTCTTAGAACGACAAAGGAACGACTATTTTGCTCTGAAGCTGTTTGCCATGTTAAATCAACATATTGACCCTTGTCTTGAGCTTCGAAAGAACATAATTCAACCGGTAGCGGATTTTCGGAATATTTGCTGCCCATAGCCACAATTCCAAACTGGTCTGAAATTCCGACCCGAGAAACACTTGGGGGCGATGCATTCCCAACGCCATGAGCCCCTAAAAACTTCCATGGTGAGTTGAAGTCATCTCGGATTACTAATCGTAATTTGTTGGGCTCGTTGATTGCTAATTGAGGTTCATCGGTAAAATTCGACCCTTGAATTGTGAGATTGTAACTAAAATTGTTCAGATTGTCCGGTATCAGTTGCCAGTAGCCTTTTTCTGAGAGATTATCAACCATCTGATCGTTGTCGAATACCGGCAATGAATTGGTGTAATTAGGATGGAGTGTTGAAATGAATGAAACCTCTAAAGACCCGGGCGTTATCGGAAGTTGAGTAAATTCCACTGTTACCGGGTTGTATGAGTCGCTCGTTCCAATGGGAAAAAGGTAGGTGGTTGATTTTCCCTCAACGGCAAAATTTTGTTCTATTGCCCTTACCAATGTGCCACCAACAACGTAGCTGTTGCTATTCCCTCCCAAAATTGATGACGCTTCGCGATTCAAAATGGTAATAACGTTTGAGCCACTTAAAATTCTACCGGAAGTAAGAGTTAGATTTTCTTGTATCGTTAGATTTTGATTTAGGGTGATCGATCCAGCAGATTTATCAACCACCAATTGTCTGATTGAAGATGGAAATGGATTATCGATAGTGATATTGGCATTCCCATGGAGGATAATTTTAGCATCGGACGAAAAAGTTTTCCCGGCAGTTCGAATATTTCCTGCAGTAGTTCCGGCAACAAGGCTTTGACCTAAACGCAGATAGGCTTCGGCTTCTAACACAAAAGAGCCGCTTCCGCCAACATAACTGCTCGATGTTGTTCCTAAATGAAGACAAGCCGGCGCCTTAACTCTCATAGTGCCGCTTACGGAAATATTTCCTCCTCCATATATAGCAACATTTCCACTAGTTGTGTTTGCTGCTGTGGCGTTGATTTCTATATCATAATAAGTCACATTGTTTCGTAAGGTTTGAGTTTGGGTTGCCGAGGTTCCGTAAAACTCAATAGTACCTCCGGTTAAGGAGTATGTTCCAGTCATCTCGGGTAGCGTGCCGGTGACCTTTTTGTATCGTAACCTACCCCCGGTCATCAGCAAATTGGTTCCTGTTCCTCCAAAAGAACTGTTACCAATTTCAAGAATTTTGGAATCGGTTACTGTTATAGAGCCAATGTCTGGAGTGTTTGATATAAACACAGTATCGCTACCTGAAAATTTCAGATTTACGTAGGTTTTCCCCGACCTGAGTTTTTGATTCCCTGATGCTGCCAAATGGATGGTGCCTCCGGTAAGCGAATATGTTCCGGATAGACGAGGCACATCGGTAGTTTTTGCCACTCGCAGAAATTGATACTCCCCACCACTCATGATTAAATTACCGCCTCCCTCAACATGGCGTCCAATAGAAGGATTGTCTGGCTCAATCAGAATTCCTCTCCTAATTTCTAACGAACCTCCGGACGAAATGGTAATTCCCGCCGATGTGTTAAACAAAAAGGTTTTATCGTCGGTTCCCAATTCAATAATAATCTTTTTTGTCCCTGAAGCGGTTGGAAAACCATTGCCCGAAAGCTGATGATCATTACCGATATAGTGATATGTCGCATTTGATGAATAAGTTCTGCTACCTGTAACCTGAATGTTTCCATTTGAGCCACTTGAAGAAATCCCTTCCAAACTACCCACCACAAGGGTGCTACCATCCTGCAGGGTAAAGCTTCCGCTGCCGTTAATGATTTGTGTCCCTACATTTAATATACCCTCAACCACAAAAGCATCGGTTACAGTTATACCATCGTTTAACGTTAGTTTTGATCCAGAATTCAACGTGATATAACTAAATGTGGTGTGTCCGTTCAAAAATTGTGTTGAAGAACCACTGAAAAGTACTAACCGGGAATTGTGGGTAAATGTTCCTGTGCGATTCCAATTACCTTGAAGGTGCAAATCACCACCCACAACGGTTGAAAGAATTAGCGTTCCCTGCAGGTTTAAATCTCCGTTGACAATCAGTTTATTAGTAGCATCTTTCATGTCAACCGTTGAACCGGATTCAATTGTTAGATTTCCCAAAACCGTCAGATTCCCACCATAGGCTGCAATATTTAAATCAAGGTTCGTATTGTTTGCAACTACCACATGCCATGGATTATTCCACTCTGTAACGCGAACGTAATTCCCTCCCTGTGAATATTTTAGGGTTGAACCGCTAAGAAATTCCGGTGAGTTGGCAATACTTCCTGTTGTTATCTCAAGAACACCGGAAATTTTGGATTTAGAGTAATCAAAACTCACATCGACACCTGCAATTTCTACATTGTAAAATGTTGTTGATGAATTTCCTCCGGTCGTAACGTTTCCTTGTAATACAACTTTCCCTGAATTGGCAGTAAAGCTTCCATTATTAATCCATGAGCCATTCGTTTCAATCGTTAATGTTTCTGTGGAATTGATTACTAATTGACCACTATTGCCGATAGTTACAGACGACGCTGTATAATTGTGGTTGAGAATTAGAGAATGATTAATGGTTAATGAGCTTCCGTGTGGTGGAACCACACCGCCTACCCAGGTGGATGAATTGGAGAAATTTCCGTTTTGTGTTGTTTGATAATTGGTTGGTGTAATAACCGTGTAGGAATAGTTGCTTCCTCCATTGTTGATAAAACGAATGGTAACCATGTCGTGATTCGAGCCAATATCATCGCTAGCAAGAGTTGTGGAATAGGCATAAAATTGAACGTTAGTTCCCGAAGTAAATGCTGGTATTTGGGCTGTTCCTTGATTTCCCGAAAAAGTAAATTGAACCAGAGTTGAACTTGACCAATTGTCGGTTGTGTATCGTAGATAAATCTTTTCTTCGGCACATGGATTCGCCCCTGTGGTAACGGTTACAGTGACGGTTTCCCATGGCTTGATATTAGAATTTGGGGAAAAGGACAAATCTGTAAAAACCACCGGGTTTGCCGAAGTCTCCATAAATATGGCAGTGGTATTAGAATACCCGTTATCCCGCCAATTGACCGTGTACCATTTACCATTGGTTACCGTAATTGTGTTATTAGGATCACTTGGCGTTCCGTAGATAAAGTTATTAAGTTGATTTATTGAAACATTTGTATTTTGCGCCCACTGGTTATGCCATGGATTTCCACCTCCACTGACAAACTTGAAAGATTGGTTACCCGTTGTTCCCGAATATTGAAAAATTGTTTGCCAACGGGTTGTTCCGGTAGTAATTTTGATAAGATCAAAGCTACCTCCCATTCCATTAGAATTAGTCCAACCGTTCCAATCGCCGGGCATTCGCAACCCATCAGGCGCCCATATTTGTCCGAACCCTCCGGTATGGAAAAGAGTTGTCAATATGAGAAATATACGAATGAAATATCTTAGCATGGTGATTCTATTTGTAACATTTATAGGATATTACGTTTAACATTCACCTTTTGTTTCTATCTAATAAATAAAAATTTTATGAACCTCAACAGTTCGGTCTTTTTGATTTACAAAACGAATAAAATAGATTCCGCTTCGCAAATTATTTCGATAAAATTGTTGAGTTTCGCCTCCGAACATTTCTGTTGTTAAAATCACATTCCCTGTTAAATCAAGCAATTCAACTATGTATTTATTACTTTGATAATCGCTGACACGAAGATTTGTGTGACTCCTCATTGGATTGGGAAAAATCTCTGTTTTCCCTTTAGGTGATGGTGTGTTGATCGATACAACGTTTTGTATGGGAATGTGCCAATCGGCTCCGCCGTTATTATTCCAATTGTTTCCTCCATAATATAGAACAAAATCAAGCATTGTTACATTCTGCGAACCATTAAAGGGTCCTAGATCAATGTACCAAAAATCGCCTCCATTAATAAACGGAGATTGTACAGCCGGGCCTGTTCCGTTATGCAATACCGAGCCTTCAGGTTGATAAGCGGCATTGGGCGTTTGCCAACCGTTAACTCCCCAATGTAACTTCGCACCTGAACTCATAGAACCATCACCTTTAACATAAATGGTAATCATGTGGTTTTGAGTTGGATTCTGAGGAACCCAGCTTACACCATTGGGAATTTGAGATATGATATTGATGGTGAATGTGTACTCGAGTACGCTAGTGCGACCTTGGTTATCTCGAACTTTGAACGTGAAATGGGTGTAAGGAATACCGCTTTCACCGCTAGTTGGATTGTAAACCAGCAATGAAACATTCGCACAGATCATCCCCTGAGTCACCGTTGTTCCATTATACAATAAATTTCCTTTATTTGGAATGGTTTGAATCACAATACCTTCAAAATTTGCCCCTACAGGACTAGTGAAAGCAAAGTTGGATGGAGAGAAGGTATATTGCTGATTTGTAATAAGATTCACTGAACTGTTTGCTCCCAAAGGATTTGGACTCACAACATTAATGGTCATCGTGTAAGTAGCATCGGAATAACGTCCCTGGCTGTCTTTTACCTTAAACTGAAACGATGTGTAGGGTGATCCGATAGCTCCCATGGCCGGTGAAAATACCAGCGATGATACGTTGGAATAATCAACATTAGGAACTACCATTGCTCCGTTGTATTGCAAGCTTCCTGCGGTTACACTCGAAACTATTTTTATACCGTCAAATGTTGCACCGCCCATACCCACAATGTAGAAATCTGAAGGCGAAAAATTATAGGGCTGATTAACTGTGGTTGTTATTGAACCATTTGATCCCACAGGATTTTCACCGGGATTATTATTGATAACAATATGATAATCTTGTCCGTTGTTGTTATCCCATGTGTTTTCGTTAATTTTAATTACAAAGTTTACCTTCTCTACAACCTGCTGTGGGTTATTGAAGGGCCCGATTTGAACCTGAAAACTGTTTCCCACTTGCACAAGTGGTGTTTGAACTGCGTTTGAGTTGAAAGCTGTGGTCCCTGCCGGCCAGTAAGAAGTATGAGGTGCAATCCATTGGGTTCCGTTTACGGTAACACCCCAATGAAGTTTTGAACCTGCATTAGCATTGAGTACCGTTATTGTAATCACTTCGTTGAGCGTTGGTTGTTGTGGCACCCAACTAACGTTGTTCTGACCTCCTGTTCCGTTGCCATCGCCAACCCAAACATGGAAAATATCTGATTTTGCCACATTGCCTTTAGTGTCCACCGCTTCAACATAATAACTCACCAACACACTTTGCAAACCTGTGACTTGCGCTGAAAATTCTTGAGCTTTGAATAAAGGTTGGGGATTGGTAATCGATGGAATGGTTACACCGGTCATAGGTATTTCTTGCCATGGACCAACCCCCGAGCCACCGGAATAAGTGCGGGTAACAACGGAAGTGGCAGTGTGAACCCCCGGTTCAACCGTCCGGTATTTTAATTTTACCGATTGTAATCCACTGTAATCAAACACATAAGTCCAAACTTGGAAATCTCTTGGCATTACACCTTGAGAGGTCCATTCAACCTCTCCCGGATTATAGGGCTCACGTTGGGGAACATAGATAGAAGGTGGCGTTTGATCGTTGATGGTTCCACCCAGAACATTAGAAGCTGACGATACAGCAAGGTTGCAAGCACGAGCTGGATGGGAATCCCACATTTCGGTTCCATCCCAATACCAATAACAACTGGTTAAGGCATTATTGTAATATTTCCTTGCATTCACCGTGTGCGATGAACCCGGATTGATTTGTTCGGCAGTTTCAACAATATTCCGCGCCGCAGTAACAATTCCCCAACTGTTACGGTCGGGAGAATAATTTGATACTCCCTGATAATTACCCGGATCACCATTCCACTTTTTAAACTCAGGGTCGCCCGAATCGGCGCCAACCCAACTACCATCCTGTACATGAATCACATCGTTTGGATCAGGCGGAAAGCGTTGAAGGTAATCTTGTATCGTGGTGCATTCAAAACGCGATGGATTATCACTCAACCAGTTTACAAAATTCTGAAAATTTGTTCCATAATAGCTTTCTGAACCTCCGCCATAATTATCGCCATCGTGGTGTAAGACAAGCAGTATAGGATGATTTGGGTCGGTATTGTAGCTTTCCAATTGGCTCATCACATAATCGTAATTTAATGCACCAAAACCACCACGGCCATCTTCATTGCCAAGATATCTCGATGCCGGAACGGCTATAATACGCCACACTTGACCTGTGTTAGGATCAACGTATTGAACATACTTTGGTTGATGTGCCCATCGTGCCGAAACGGGAGAAGGACACCATAGTCCATTTAACTGAATCCAGTCGTTGGGATTGGGGTTGAGAATATCGGCGCGATTTGATTTCAACACTCCGGTAGCATCTTCGGTGGGACAACCTTGGGCAGCTCTCTCAAAATTGAAATTATCTACTAAAACCCATTGAAATCCTTCCTGAACCAGCGCCGGAATCATTCTTACAGAAAAGGCATTTTCGGGCGGAAAAATTCCTTTAGAATAGGTGTAGTTGGGAAAATTAGCCTGAAAAATAGCTTTGTGCTGTTGAATCGATTTTCGTATATCATTTCGGTCGAGCAAACCCATCAAAGGATGATGATATCCAAAACCCACTAAATCGATTCGGGGATTATTTAGCGTTGTCTTTTGCGTGATGATGCTGTTCCAGTGCGATTTCCAATTGGAAAAACCGACTCCCGCTGCTTCCAAGTTGTTTAAATTTTCAATGAGCGAACCTGAAAAACTTACTTGGGCACCAAAATGTCCCATGTTGGCCGATATTCCTTTCTGAACCGCATTTTTGGGCCAATTTGTATAAGGGCCTGTACGACTAAAAAAAACATCGTAGAGCGAAAAGCTGTAAACATTACTTTGTTGGGTCTGCACCACATTTTCGTATGGCATGTAAATAGGTTGATGCATATGCCATAAAAATGCGATATAAATTTTCGTGGTTTTGGTATCAGAACAACTGTTTTGCCCAAAAACAGGATTGAACCCGCTCAAAAACAAAAGTCCAATCATCAATAAATTTTTAGTCTTCATTACGCTTTTTTAAGGACAATTTACGGAAAAAATCTGTTGGAGTTGGGGATAAATTGTCGAAAACGTTTTCGCAA
>DAOTAV010000062.1:0-12033 GCA_035382785.1 Salinivirgaceae bacterium
TTAAAAACAAAGGCAAAAGGCCCCTGTCCCCTCAAGGTAATTGTTTTTTTTGCTCCCACAATTGCCCGAGATCCACAATTAATTGCAATCCTCTGTTTTGGTAAGAGAATCGTGTCTCATGAATCAAAACTCCGGCATCAACCTCATCGTTTAATATGGCATTTTCTATGTCGGAAAAAAGATATACCTTTTTACGCTTTACTGCAGGGAATAGTTCAGAAAGTAAAAGATTAGCGGTTGTTTTTTTCCCCGGTATGGCTACATCCATCATGGGTAATTCTTCGGGATAAATTTTTCGTTTGCTTACAATCAATGGGCCATTTTTAAATCCTATGGCTGCCCCCGAACGCAGTAATTGAAATTTATCGGTAAGGTCGGCGAAAGCATTAAAACTAATTTTCACCACATCGAGTTTGTCTTCATGGGCAGTTTGATTTAATGTGTCAATGTCAGCCATGAAAAGCTCAATGTTAAATTTTCCTAAATCGATTCTGGAATTTATTATCGCCTCAAACATGAAAGTGTCGTTTGGGCAGGAGGAAATTCCTAGGCGAATGTGCATGACAAAAGTGAATTAGTACTCCAAATATAACTCGAATGATAGAAAATGAAAAATTTTGATTTCAAATGGATTATTGTTTTGATTGAATAATGCTAATTGCAATTTGATTGATATTTTCTGTCGATTCCTGAATTTTCCATCGTTTTTTATCGCGTTCTCCGATATAGTTTGAAACAGAACGAATCTGGCTGGATGAAACGTTTAGTCTTGAACAAACATAAGCTACAGCAGCACCTTCCATCGATTCGATGTCGGGGTTGCATTTTTGTTTAATTTGGTTAATTCGCTTCGGGTTGGCGTGGATAGTGTCGGAAGTGACCGATTTTGCTTTGGGTAGTTCATTTATTATTCTATGTCCTAAATCTCCAATATGAAAAACCTCGTTTTTCTCCAAACCTATCTCTTCCCACCATCGAAACTCGTTTTCTGTTTCAACAATTTGATCAATAAAACGATCTTCAATAATATGAAAAGTATTCCCTAATTCAAAATCATGGCGATAGGCTCCACCAATGCCGACATTCAAAACCTTGCAAACTTTTATCTTTTGCAAAACCTGAGTGAGATAGAACACAGTTTGAACTGTTCCAATTCCGGTAATCATCACCAATGTATCGGGAAATTGCGTTTCGAATAGTGGCAAAAAATTGTCGATTTTTTTGGTTTGAAAAAAAGGTAATTCCAATTTTGTTGCTGCAACAATAAGGGTTGTTGTGGAGAATAAAGAATTCATTGTTTGAGCTTAATATTAAAAAATTAAACAAAACGGCACAGATTCTGTTTTATAAACAAAACAAAGATACAATGATTTACGTAACACGACGCGAAAGATTCAGTTCTGCCCATCGATTATTTCGTCAGGATTGGGATGATGAGAAGAATTTATCTATTTTTGGGAATTGTTCTCATCCAAATTGGCATGGGCACAATTACGTTCTTTGGGTTACAATAAAAGGAAAGGTAAATCCTGAGACCGGATTTGTTGTTAACTTAAAAGAACTCAGTAAGATTATTCACGAACAGGTGATTAGTAAAGTTGATCATAGGAATTTGAATCTTGATGTCGATTTTTTACAAGGGAAAATCATAAGCACAGAGACTTTGGCTGTGGCGATATGGAATCAACTTGAAGCTAGTGTTCGGCAAATTGGAGCTGAATTACATAAAATTAAAATCGAAGAAACAGAAAACAACTATATCGAATATTTTGGAGAATAAAAATCATGGAAGTGAATCACAAAAAAGTAGAGTTACCCGAAAATGGTTATTTGAGAGTAGATCACTACAATGCTAATGCTACCGATGAAATCAGTAAACATTATAAAGCGATTTTAAGGTTGATAGGTGAAGATCCTGAGCGTGAGGGATTACTTAAAACACCGGAGCGAGTGGCAAAAGCAATACAGTTTTTAACCCAGGGATATTTTATTGATCCTGATACAATTCTCAGATCGGCATTGTTTAAGGAGGAGTATCGGCAAATGGTTTTGGTTAAAGATATTGACCTCTATAGTATGTGTGAACATCATATGCTCCCGTTTTTTGGTAAAGCTCATGTGGCCTACATCCCCAACGGATACATTACCGGTTTGAGTAAAATTGCCCGTGTAGTGGAAGCTTTTGCACGACGATTGCAAGTCCAGGAGCGTCTTACGGTGCAAATTCGCGATTGTATTCAAAATGCGCTTCACCCGCTCGGTGTGGCTGTGGTTATTGAAGCTCAACATATGTGTATGCAAATGCGAGGAATCCAAAAGCAAAACTCAGCAACCACTACTTCAGCATTTACGGGAGCTTTCCTTAATTCTACAGCAACGCGCGAAGAATTTTTCCATCTGATAGGTAAAGACTTACGTTAGGCGTTGAATTATTTTAGTAATTTATGGGTAATGTCAACCCAATCAAATAAGTATGCAATTGAAATCCCAATTAATTGATTTGTATTGTGGTCTTGGCTAACATTATTTTTGAAAACATCCACCACGCCTTGAGAATAAAAAAGTTCTGTAACTAAGAGGGCATTCCCGAAATCGTAATCAATTCCCGCGCCAAGGTTAAACCCAAAATCTACTTTGCGATAGGTGTCAGACGAGTATCTACTAGTCTCTGAAAATTGATCTGACTCCATTTTTGTTGTTATTGAAGTAGTAACTCCCGAATAAATTCCGCCGGTTCCTTGGAAATGAAAATTCCCGAATTTGATGACCCTCAGTTTGGCTAAAACAGGAATTCCAAAATAATCGGCAAAGGTTCTGATATTCATATTCTGGGAAGTTTCTTTGAATCCTTTGCGAGAAAAATCTAGTCCAGTTTCTATCCCAAAATTGCTGGTTATCCCAAATTTTCCTGAAACACCCATTGAATAGCCTAACAAAGGCTTCGTGTCCATACCACTGGATGTTGTATTAGTCATGAAAGCAAGTGAGGAGCTTATTTTGGGACCCAAATATAAATATCCAATCTCGATGTTGCCAATTTTAAACAATTGAGCTTGAACGGTTAATCCCAAGGTTGTCAGAAGAACAAAAAATAAATTTTTCATAGAAGTTTTTATTAAGTTACAACGATTTTTTTGAGTTGCTTATTGGGACAAACCAAAGATAAAACATTATGGCGAGCGATACAACAGCTGTTGATATAAAAGCCGCCTCCGGCCCAAATCGATACCATAATAGCCCTGCCAAAGGGCTTGCTATTAAACTGCAAATACTTTGAAATCCGGTTAATGTCCCGATTGCTGTTGCAGTATCTTTTTTATCAACCAGATTTGAAATCCATGCTTTAATAATGCCCTCGGTTGAAGCCGCATAAATGCCATAGAAAAAGAATAAACATAAAAATAAAAACATAGAGTTTGCAAAAGCCATCCCCCAATAGACTAAAGAAAATATAGCAAGCCCTGCAAGGAAAATTCTCTTTAATCCAATTTTGTCGGCGAGAATCCCGATAGGGAAGGAGAACAGTGCATAAATCAGGTTGTAAAAAATATAAGTTCCGATAACCAAGGTATCATCAATTCCGGCCTGTTTGATTTTTAATATCAGAAACAAGTCGGAACTGTTAAATAAAGTGAAGAATAAAATTCCGATGGATAGCCTACGATAATCTTTTGGACTTTCTTTCCAATATTTCAGAAATGAAAAGAATGCATTTCGGGCAGGCGCTTTGACATTACTTTTCTTATTTTGCTCGCGTAGGAAAAAGGTTGCTGCAATAGCCATGATTCCGGGAAGAAAGGCGAGATAGAACAATAGAATGTATTGTCCGGGATAGAAGTAAAGGAAAAGAAGGGCAATTAACGGACCAAGAACTGCTCCTAAAGTGTCCATAGATCGGTGAAATCCAAAAACCGTCCCTTTTGTGTTTTCAGTTGCTTCTGCTGAAAGCATTGCATCCCGAGCTCCTGTTCGCAAGCCTTTCCCTAGACGGTCAAGAGTTCGTGCCGAAAAAATCCATAATGGATGTTGAAACAAAGCAAGCAATGGTTTTGAAATAGCGCTAAACGTGTAACCTAAGCGGACAAAAGGAACTCGTTTCCCTTGTAAATCTGATAATTTCCCGAAATAGCCCTTCGAAAGCCCGGCGGTGGCTTCGGCAAAACCTTCGAGAATGCCAATAAAAACCACGGAAAAACCTATGGATTCTAAATAAATGGGCATGATGGGGTAGAGCATCTCGCTCGCCATGTCAGTAAATAAACTAACAAGAGAAAGAATCCAAACAATGCGGGAAATTTTTCGAAACATAATATTGCGTTTAGAAACAACAAAATTATCATTAAATCTTAAAAAAATGAGAATAAAGATATAAGAGTGACTCCAAAATTTAAAAAAATGTAATTTTGCTGCTGAAAACATGTGAAACATTAACATTGAAACGTATGAAAGCTTATGGATTCCCCGGACAAGGGGCTCAATTTGTTGGAATGGGAAAAGACCTGTATGAAAAATATCCTGAGGCAAAAGCCTTATTTGAACAGGCAAACACAATTTTAGGATTTCGCATTACCGATTTGATGTTTTCAGGTACTGAAGACGATTTGAAACAGACCAAAGTAACTCAGCCAGCTATATTTCTGCATTCAGTGATCTTGGCAAAAGTTCTGGGGTCACAATTTAAACCAGAAATGGTTGCCGGACACTCATTGGGCGAATTTTCAGCCCTTACTGCTGCCGGCGCTCTTTCATTTGAAGATGGATTGCGTTTGGTTTATGCCCGTGCTATGGCAATGCAAAAGGCTTGTGAAATTAACCCATCAACCATGGCGGCTATTCTGGGACTCGACGATAGCGTGGTGGAAAATATTTGTAAAGAAATTGACGAAGTAGTTGTTCCGGCTAACTACAATTGCCCCGGACAACTTGTTATATCGGGAACTATAAAAGGAATCGAAATCGCTTGCGAACGTTTAAAAGCTGCCGGAGCTAAACGCGCGTTACCTCTTAAGGTTGGGGGAGCTTTTCATAGTCCTTTGATGGAGCCGGCAAGACTTGAATTAGCTAAAGCTATCGACCAGACTCATTTTAACAAACCCATGGCACCGGTTTATCAAAACGTTGATGCAAAACCCTATACCGATCCTGAAAAAATCAAACAAAATCTTATCGCTCAGCTGACTTCTCCCGTTCGTTGGACTCAAATTTCTATGAACATGCTTGCCGATGGAATGACTGAGTTTATTGAAGTTGGTCCGGGAACCGTGTTGCAAGGTTTGGTGAAAAAAGTCGGCCCAAATGTTGATGTGAAAAGCGCTGAAGCCTGATAAATCCTGATGATTTATATCCTTTCGTTTTATTGAGGATTATCACCATCGAAAATAATTATTCATTGAATCCCCGGAACTTAATGTTTTGGGGATTTTTTGTTTCTACCCTGATGATTATTCTTGAAAGAAACTTTAGCAACTCCTGAGCGTCAATCCATGCCACTGTTTTATATGAAAGATCAGAAGATTTATAAATCAAGAATTCCTATTTGATTTGCCATCCAAAGTAGAGCAATGGTTAAAATGAATGCAATCAGAGGTGCAATGACCCACATTACAAAAAAACGATTAACCTGGGTCTTTCGAAAGATATTTTTTGGGCCGAGTTTTGCAACCCCTACTCCTAGAATTGCAGCCACATTCAATTGAACTAAACTGGTGGGAATTCCCGTTATTACTGATGATAATAGCAATAGCGTAGCAGTAATGATTGCTATGATGATGGCTTCAATTTGTCCAAAAAGAACAATTTCTTTGCCGGTGTTTTCAATTACACGATTTCCCATCACGGATGCTCCAATTCCGAAAACCGGAGCTGTCATAAGGGTTGTGATGATCATGATTAGCAAAAAGTTTTGACCGGTAGGTGCAAGGTTGAGTTCATTAATTACCATACTAGCCATGGGGCCGGCAGCGTTGGCAACGTTGTTTGAACCTATGCTGAACGCAACGTACATCGATGAAAAGATCACTGCGTAACGCAAATATTTCTGTGTTATTTCACTTTTGTTCATAAAATATGCGCGGCGCCGCAATGGTCGATATATAAAACGCGCCAATAAATAACTTAGAATAAAAGCTATGATTGGTAAAATAAACCAAGTAGGCAAAGCCTTGGTTAACATAAAGTTAGAAGTTGGTTGATGGAAATAGATAGATGCCCCTACAACCGATAGAACTGTTGCTTGACTTGTACTTTGTGGAACCCCTACAATATTGGCAATCAATAAAGATAGCGAAATAGAAAAAAGAATGATAGTAACGGTGGTATATGTCAAAAACGAAGGATCGAGGATGTCTTTCCCAAGGGTTGAGCTGGTGTTTTTTCCGGCAATGATAGCTCCTGCAAAAACCATTATACCAAAAATCCCGGGGATAGCTGTTTTTCGAATCATATTTGCTCCATAAGCTGCTGAGAACGATGGCCCAATTCCACTCCCTCCCATAGTCATTGCCAGAAACATTGCTACAATAAAAGGAATCAGCAAAGTGTTGAATAGTGGTGAAAACATGTTGTAATTTACTTTAGATTGCAAAGATAGTTCTTTTTGTATTGTGAAAAAAAATATGCCTTTAGTGCTTCATTACTAAGGCATAGGGTGGTCTTTTTTGTCTTTTTAAAATTGTTGATTTCTCTCGTATTTAGATTTAGAAAAAACAATCATAGCGTTTCATTTGGTATTGTTTGCATTCCAATGTTCTACGACTGTTCCAAACGAACCTTTCGGTGATGCAATTGCTTCATAATCAGAGTTTCCATTCGGGATGGAGGCTAAATGAGATTACCTAACTTTCTTTATGGCCGTTTGGGAAATAAATTTCACTTTGCTATAATATCCCTGAATTCAGGGACATTATAGCAAATTTTAATTATTGCAAATGCCGGATTTTCCTATAAGTTATATGTTAATTGGCAATGATTACAGTTTTAATTTTTTTAAATTTTCTTTCATGCGTTCAATATCGGTTATCCAATCTTCAATATCTTGCTCGTGTTCCAGTTCTTCCTGAAGAATTTGAGTTGCCATTTGATGCGTTGCGTGATCTTTGCCCGAAGTATAAATAGCAATTTCGTTATATCGCTGAATAGCACATCGTTCTCCTTTTAAATTCTGATCCAAAATAACTTCAATGTAAGGATCGATTGGGGCATCGTATGAACAACCAGCATGTTCAAACCACTCTTTGGGGTTCAAAATTGGTGTACCTCCAAGTTGAATAATTCGGTTGGCTACCATAACCGCGTGGTTGAGTTCTTGGGTTGCATGCAATTCAAGTTCGGGTTCAATTTCGCTTCTCATGGGGCCTTCCATTACTTTGGCTCCAACCCAATATTGATAAAAGGCAAGCCATTCCTCAGCTAAAGCCGCATTCAGCATTTCAATTAATTTTTCAACATCGATTCCGGTGATGTTTTTTGCTAGTTTTCCCATATTTTCTGAATTTAAATTTGTTAATTTTTGTTTTTATTGTGGTAACCAGATATTTGCAATGTGATATCCGTTATTTTCCACCCTTTAATGGGGTGATCGTTGAAATATTGCCGTAGAATTTCGTCTAACCGTGGATCGAAAAAATCGCTCACATGGTCGCATTCTCGACAATAAATATGATGATGAGGCTCAGTAATTCGGTCGTATCGAACCTTGTCCTGGTCGGTTTTTATTTTCTTTACTAAGCCATGCTGACAAAAAGTTTCCAAAGTGTTGTAAATGGTGGTCAAAGAAATTGTCGGGTATTGTTCCGTTAATTTTTCTCGAATATTCTCTACGGTTGGATGCAATGGTATCTGATAAAGTGCCTCTAAAATGGCAATTCTTTGCAGAGTAATCTTTAAGTGATTCTTTTTTAAAATTTCTACAAAATTAACATTCATTGTAGATCGCAATTATTCCAATTTATAAACAGCTCAGAAATAAAAATGTTTAAAAAAAATAGAGGCAAATAATGTCAAATAAATGAAATTATAAAGCTTTTGTAAAAGTTATGTGAGTTATGACAAGATAAATTATTTCCTTTATAGTGAACTAAAATTATTAAGTGGAACATTTCAATTCAGCTTTAATAAGAGGAACATGGCGTATGCGATCCCAAAACAGAATCATTCTGAAAAGCTAATTAAAATGAAATCGGAAATAGTAGCAGTGCTTGAAATAAGCATTAATAAGAATGTTTGCCGAGCGTTTGTTGATGAATATAAAAAACGTCCATCGGTGGCTGATGATTTATGGAAAATAATAGTGGCGTCACCACAAAAAAATGTTAGCAGCAGAGCTATGTGGGTATTAAGTCATATTTTTGATTTCGACCCTGATTTAAGAAAGAATTTTACCGAAAAACTGGTTCAACTGTTCATAATTTCAAAAAATCCCTCCGTAAATCGTCTTCTTGCGAAGCATTTGATGAATTGTACTGTTTCGGAGATTCATGAGACGGAACTTCTCAACGTTTCCTTCGAACGACTTTTGGATAGGACACAGCCTGTAGGAGTTAGAGTAAATTGCATGAGTATTGTTTTTATGTTTGTAAAAAAATATCCCGAGTTGTCGCATGAGTTGATAAGCATTATTGAACAGGAAATGTGTTTTGGAGAACAGGCACTTCGTTCTCGAGGACAAAAAATTCTGAAAGAGATACGTCGGAAAACTCTATGATTATGATTTTGTTCCCGTGAATGCTCGGTATCGAATATTTTTTTATTTTTGATTGGGAATTATCATGGTTGTGAAATTTTATTGATTTCTTTTTCTGTAACGGAGTTTTTTTATTAATCATATTAATTAACATAAAATCAATACGGTATGAAGAAGTTGTTTTTGTTTTTGACAGGTTTATTTCTTGCATTTTCAACAACGTTTTCCCAGGGAAGTGTAGAAGGGGTTTGGAAAACAATAGACCATGAAACTGGGAAAGCCAAATCGCTGGTAAAAGTTTACATCGGCCCCGACGGGAAGTTGTATGGCAAGATTATCAAACTTTACGGATATGAAAAGCCTGAGGAGCGTATCTGTGAAAATTGTCCAGCACCCTATACTAATCAAAAGATTTTAGGGATGCAAATTATTAACGGTTTGACACGACGAGGAAATGAATGGGTCGGTGATCAATTGCTATTTGCACCCGACAGAAAAAATTATTACGATGCCAAAATCTGGCTTGAAGATGGAAAACTTAAAGTGAGGGGATACATAGGTTGGTTTTATTCAACGCAAACTTGGGAACGTGCAACGGGCGATTTGTAATTACCATATTGGTAGTGACAAAGCGCCCGTAAGTATATGTTTGAGTTTTTGGATTTATTCGTTGGTTACGGTTGTAAGCTCAATGTTTTTGGCATACCACTTCGTCTCGTTTTCGGTGGGGAGTATATAAGAAGAAAAGTAATTGACTATTGCATTGAGTAATCCCAGTAGGGAAGCAAAAAAACCGATAATCAGTGCTACAATCAAGATAATTGCGATAGTTATCAGAGCCTCCGAGCCTTCTGAGCCATAGTCGCGTTCCCAAGTGCCGTCTTTTCTTTTTATATAGTACCGGACTTCGTTTCCTACAAAAAGGGTTGTCATTATAGTTGCAATTACCCCCGTTCCTGAACCAAACCATTTATATCGTTTTTCAGCTAAATAGAGCGGCGTACGGCTGGCAAGGTAGTAGAAAATAATTCCCAAAATGTGTATAATCAAAAACACGGAAATTCCTCCAGTAAAGAAAAATAGAACGCCTACTCCGATAGCGCAACCCAGTACCCAATTTGATCCGGTAAAGATTCTCTTTGTGCGAGTATTATAAACATTTTCAAACTCTTTGACACGTTCAATCAGTGTTTCATCGGTAGGTTGTAAATGTTTGTTAATGTAGTCTAAGCCAAACTTGATGAACTTGGCTTGGCTGCCTTTGGTGATGGTAAGCCATTGTTGCCCTTCATCGTCGTTGAGAATCGACATTTTTTCTTCAATCGCGGCTAAAATTGCTGCAGTTTTTTGATTTCTTTCATCCTCGGAGAGAGATAAACTAGAAGGGTTTTCCGATGATGGTTTGGCTAGAGATTCTTTGAGATTTGTGTAAACTACGATTGGGAAACAGACAAAAACTCCTCCGAGATAGCCGATTAAAATAGCCAATTCAAACCAGTGGGTTGATTTTTCTTTTTTGTTTTTTTGCGTTTCCGTGGTTTCATTTGCGGAAATTGTTTGCTCGGTGGGATTTTGAGCAAAAGTCAAGGTTGGGGAAATGGCAAAGGAGACAATAGTGAATGTTGTCGCAATAAAGAAGAGTCTCATGTTAATTGGATTTATATTTTCCTACTCGTTTGGCTTTTCGGTTACGCCCCTAAAAAAAAGGTATCAAACGCAAAGGAAATGTTTTAGTTGTAAAAAAAAAAAAAATAAGTTGTTAACGAAATGTTAATCCATCAGCGAGTGAGAACAAAATCGATTATTGCTTGGAATCAGGGGTGTCTTTTAGATGTAACCCACACTCTTTGTGCTCTGGTTTTTCCCACCACCATCGCCCGGAACGAATATCTTCTCCCGGATTAACTGCTCGAGTGCATGGTTGACATCCGATACTGGGAAAGTTCTTGTCGTGAAGGCTGTTATATGGAATAGTATGCATTGCAATTAGTCCCCACATATCCCTTTCGGTCAAATCCAATAATGGGTTTATTTTTATCAATCCAAAGGTCTCATCCCATTCAACCAATTGAGTATTGGTACGAGTGATGGATTGCTCACGCCGAAGCCCTGTTATCCAAGCATCATAATCATTCAATACTCTTTTGAGAGGTTCAATTTTACGTACCTTACAACACAATTTTCGCAATTCAACCGATTCATAAAAAAGATTGACACCATGTTTGTTTACCATGGCTTCAACATTTTGGTAATCGGGAAAAACCACTTCGATAGTTTTGTTGTATTGTTTTCGGGTGGCATCCATCAATTTATAGGTCTCGGGAAATAATCGTCCGGTATCTAGAGTAATAATTCTAACTTCTAGGCAATTCGTAGCAATGTAGTGTGTGATAATCTGATCTTCGGCTCCTAAACTAGAAGCAAAAATCAGTTTATCGCCAAAGATTTTATGAGCTTCGATAATTCGTTCTTCTATTGTCAGATTAAGAAACTGTTTGTTTAGGTTATTAATTTTATTTTTTGCAATCATATTCGTAATTATGCCCCTGTTAAAACTTACGGCAAAATTAGGAAAAAAAAGCAGAAAACAGTACTTTTGCAACTTCAAAAAAGAAGATTATTCCAATGGACGATTTTACCATAAAACATCTACAAGAATTGGAGTCGGAAGCCATTTATGTTATACGAGAAGTGGCTGCTCAATTTGAAAATCCTGTTTTGTTGTTTAGCGGTGGAAAAGATTCGATCGTAATGTTTCATATTGCCAGAAAGGCATTTTATCCGGCAAAGGTACCTTTCCCTCTACTTCATATCGATACCGGACATAATTTTGAAGAAACCATTCAATTCCGCGATCAGTTAGTAGAAGAAACCGGAGTGCGGTTAGTTGTCGGATCAGTTCAGGAATCCATTGACAAGGGCAGGGTAGTTGAGGAGAAAGGACCCGAGGCAAGCCGAAACGTATTGCAAACCGTAACGTTGCTTGACACAATAGCGGAGCATAAATTCGATTGTGCTATGGGAGGAGGCCGACGCGATGAAGAAAAAGCTCGGGCCAAAGAACGCTTCTTTTCTCATCGCGACGTTTTTGGACAATGGGACCCTAAAAACCAACGTCCCGAATTGTGGAATCTTTTCAACGGTCGCAAAAATGTAGGAGAACATTTTCGTGTTTTCCCCATTAGTAATTGGACAGAAATGGATGTATGGCAATACATTTATCTAGAAAAAATAGAAATGCCATCGCTATATTTTACCCATCGCCGGAAAGTTTTTTTACGTAACGGACAATGGTTGGCTTGGGCGCCCTTTATGCAACTTAAAGAAAACGAAAAAATTGAAGAACTTGATGT
>DAOTAV010000063.1:0-11980 GCA_035382785.1 Salinivirgaceae bacterium
AACCAATATTTGGAGAATTGAAGAGCTCCGCAACCGGATATTAACAACTTTAGGACTATTATTGATCTATCGACTGGGAGCACATATTGTGCTTCCGGGTATCGATCCCACAAAGCTTGCGGCTTTGTCAAAACAAACCTCAACCGGAGTTTTGGGATTGCTTGATATGTTTTCCGGAGGAGCTTTTTCAAACGCTTCGGTGTTGGCATTAGGTATTATGCCATACATTTCAGCTTCGATTGTCGTTCAGCTTTTGGGAATTGCCGTTCCCTATTTTCAAAGGCTACAACGTGAAGGAGAAAGTGGTCGCAGAAAGATCAATCAAATCACCAGATATTTGACTGTTGCTATTCTTTTGATGCAAGCACCAGCATATTTGACTAACCTTCACGCAACGCTACCGGCTGACGCTTTTGTGATTACCGGAACTCTTTTCACCGTAACCAGCGTTATAATCCTTACCGCCGGTACCATGTTTGTGATGTGGATTGGAGAAAAGATTACGGATCGGGGAATAGGAAATGGTATTTCACTAATCATCATGATCGGAATTATTGCACGGTTACCCTTTGCTTTCTTTGCAGAGTTTATAAGTAGAGTTGAAGAACAAGGTGGGGGGTTGGTTATTTTCCTCGCTGAGATCATTATGCTTGCAGCAGTAATCGTTTTTGCCATTTTGCTTGTACAAGGAACTCGCAAAGTTCCAGTACAATACGCAAAAAGAATTGTCGGCAACAAACAATACGGTGGAGTTCGGCAATATATACCATTAAAAATCAATGCGGCCGGAGTTATGCCCATTATTTTTGCCCAAGCTTTGATGTTTATACCAGTTATATTACTTGGTTTCTCATCCTCCGAAACTCTTACCGGAATTTCAGCAGCCTTCGCCAATTATACAAGCTTTGCATATAATTTCACGTTTGCACTATTGATTATAGGGTTTACCTATTTCTATACTGCAATAACTGTGAATCCGAATCAAATGGCTGAAGACATGAAGCGAAACGGAGGTTTTATTCCAGGCGTAAAACCCGGGAAAAAAACCGCAGAATATTTGGATAACATCATGTCAAGAATTACTTTGCCCGGGTCTATATTTTTGGCTATTATAGCTATTTTACCCGCATTTGCAATTATGGCAGGAGTTAACAATCAATTTGCGCATTTTTACGGCGGAACATCCTTGTTGATTCTGGTTGGTGTAGTTCTTGACACTCTTCAACAAATCGAAAGTCATTTGTTGATGCGTCATTACGACGGACTCATGAAATCCGGTCGAATTAAGGGAAGAAGGTCAGTGATGTAACACAGTGAACAATGGCAAAACAATTAAGCATAGAACAAGACGGCACAATCATTGAGGCACTGTCGAACGCCATGTTTCGCGTAGAGTTAGAAAACGGTCATGTAATAACGGCACACATAAGTGGCAAGATGCGTATGCACTATATTAAGATCTTGCCCGGAGACAAAGTTCGCGTTGAAATGTCACCGTACGATCTGACCAAAGGCAGAATTGTTTTCCGATACAAATAAAAACAAACGCTATGAAGGTAAGAGCATCCGTAAAAAAACGCAGCGCCGATTGTAAGATCGTTCGGCGAAAAGGGCGTGTATATATCATCAACAAAAAAAATCCAAAACTAAAACAACGTCAGGGATAAAATTATTATCTTTGCAAAACTTTTAACAAAGCAAACGTAAATTTATGGCACGACTAGTAGGTGTTGATTTACCAAAGAACAAACGAGGAGAGATAGGGCTCACCTATATTTATGGAATAGGTAGGAGCACAGCAAATAAAATTTTAGCTGAAGCGGGTATCGATCGTAACACCAAAGTTAAAGATTGGACCGATGAGCAAATCGCAACTCTTCGTAACATTCTCTCTAAATATAAGCTTGAGGGGGAATTACGTACTGAAGTTCAATTGAACATTAAACGATTAATGGATATCGGGTGTTACCGTGGAATTCGTCATCGGAATGGATTACCGGTTCGTGGTCAAAATACACGGAATAATGCCCGCACGCGCAAAGGAAAACGTAAAACAGTTGCAAATAAGAAAAAAGCGACTAAATAATCTGTAACGTAACAATTATGGCACAAAAATCAAAAACCACTCGTAAAAGAGTAGTAAAAGTAGATCCTGTTGGTCAGGCACATGTTCACTCATCTTTCAACAATATCATTGTTACTCTGACAAATGCCAATGGTGATGTGATATCATGGTCAAGTGCCGGTAAATGCGGGTTCAAAGGATCAAAGAAAAACACTCCATATGCAGCACAGGTCGCTGCAGAAGAGTGCGCAAAAATCGCATTTGATGCCGGATTACGTAAAGTAAAGGTATTTGTTAAAGGGCCCGGTGCCGGGCGGGAGTCTGCAATTCGGACTATCAATCAAGCTGGAATTGAAGTTACTGAAATTGTTGACGTTACCCCGCTACCGCATAACGGATGTCGTCCACCCAAAAGAAGAAGAGTATAAAATTAAAAGAGAACGAAAATGGCAAGATACATTGGACCAAAAACAAAGATTGCACGTCGTTTTGGGGAGCCAATTTACGGACCTGACAAACACTTGGAACGTAAAAATTACCCTTCCGGAATGCACGGCTTAAACAGAAAACGCAAAAAACTTTCTGAATACGGTGTTCAGTTGAACGAAAAGCAAAAAGCGAAATACACTTATGGAGTTTTGGAACGTCAGTTCGCCAACTATTTTAAGAAGGCCTCCAGTAAGAGTGGTGTAACCGGTACGATACTTCTTCAAATGCTTGAATCCCGTCTCGATAACGTAGTTTACCGTTTAGGTATTGCTCCATCACGTGCAGCTGCTCGTCAATTAGTAGGCCATCGCCACATTACTGTCAATGGTGCTGTAGTGAATGTCCCAAGTTATCAACTACGGGCAGGCGATATCGTTGCAGTGCGCGAGCGTTCCAAATCATTGGAAGCTATAACCGAATCTGTTTCCCATAGTAAAGTAAGTAAATATTCATGGTTGGAATGGGATCATAACACTATGACAGGAAAATTCCTAAACGTTCCTCAACGGGAAGAGATTCCGGAAAATATCAAAGAGCAATTAATAGTTGAATTATATTCTAAGTAAAAATTGGTATATGGCGATTCTAGCTTTTCAAAAACCCGAGAAGGTAATAATGCTTGAAGCCGACGATAGTTTCGGCAAATTTGAATTCCGTCCGTTGGAACCGGGGTACGGTGTAACCATTGGAAATGCTTTACGTCGGATACTCTTATCCTCGCTAGAAGGCTTTGCCATAACCAAAGTTAAGATTGAGGGGGTCGATCACGAATTTTCAACCATTCCCGGAGTAGTTGAAGACGTTACCGAAATAGTTCTTAACCTTAAACAAATACGATTTAAACGTTTGGTTTCTGATTTTAACGATGAAACCATATATGTTACGATCTTAGGTAAAGACAAATTCACTGCAGGCGATTTGAATAAATATCTTTCCAACTTCCAGGTTCTTAATAAGGATCTTGTTATTTGCAACATGTCAAAAGACGTAAAACTGCAAATGATGATCGCCATTAACAAAGGAAGGGGTTACGTTCCTGCAGAGGAAAATCGTACGGTAACCGATGAATTTGGAGTAATTGCCATCGATTCAATTTTTACACCGATAGTCAATGTTAAATATGAGATTGAAAACTATCGTGTTGAACAAAAGACCGACTATGAAAAGTTATTGTTCGAGATAAGAACCGATGGATCTATTCCTCCCAAGGATGCCCTCAAGGAAGCAGCAAAAATCTTAATTCATCACTTTGCTCTGTTTTCCGACGAAAAAATTACATTAGAAGAGACAGATTCTTCAAGAGTTGAAGAATTTGACGAAGAATTGCTACATATGCGACAGCTCTTAAAAGCTAAATTAACTGAACTAGGGCTATCGGTACGAGCATTAAATTGTTTAAAGGCTGCTGATGTAAACACTTTGGGAGAATTGGTAACATACAACAAAAACGATCTATTAAAATTCCGGAATTTTGGGAAGAAGTCGTTAACCGAACTCGAAGAATTCCTTACTAAGCATAATCTCAATTTCGGAATGGATATCAGTAAGTATAAACTAGACAAGGATTAAAGCAATGAGACACAATAAAGGATTTAACCATTTGGGGCGCACGAGTTCGCACAGAGATGCGATGCTATCGAATATGGCTTCGTCGCTTATCTTACACAAACGTATTGTAACAACTTTAGCAAAAGCTAAAGCCCTACGTTCCTATGTGGAGCCCCTGATTACCAAATCAAAAGTTGATTCAACACACTCACGTCGTGTAGTATTCAGTTACCTACAGAACAAAGAGAGTGTAACCGAACTATTCCGTGAAGTTGCCGCAAAAGTAGGAAATCGACCCGGCGGATATACAAGAATTTTGAAGACCGGAAATCGTCCCGGTGATAATGCAGAAATGGCAATTATCGAATTGGTGGATTTCTTTGAACACGATTTGGTAAAAGAAACAGCTAAAACGAAAACAACCCGTCGTGGACGAAGCAAAAAAGCAGATAACGTTTCAGCAGAAGCTAATAAAGCGTCAGAATCTCAAGATTCAAAAGACAAAACATCTGCGGAATAGCAAAAAGTTTTTAAAACATATCAAAGGGGAACAATTTTGTTTCCCTTTTTTTATATCTTCGCATGAAAAATATTTACGACTATGGGAATCATAACAAATGTATTTGCAAGACAAATCCTTGATTCGAGAGGAAACCCGACCATTGAGGTTGATGTAATTACCGATCAGGGAATATTGGGACGCGCAGCAGTCCCCAGTGGTGCTTCTACCGGAGCTTTCGAAGCACACGAAATGCGCGATGGCGACAAAACCATGTATGGAGGTAAAGGTGTATTAAAGGCCGTAAATAATGTTAATACCATTATTGCAGAACAAATTCGCGGAATGTATATCTTTGATCAAAACGCCATTGATAAGGCAATGATCGAATTAGATGCTACGGAGAATAAAAGCAGACTTGGTGCTAATGCTATATTAGGAGTTTCACTAGCTGTAGCAAAAGCGGCTGCTATAACTTCCGGACAGGAATTATACCGCTATTTGGGAGGAGTGAATGCCAATGTTTTGCCTATTCCCATGATGAATATTCTTAACGGGGGGAAACATGCTGATAATCAGATTGACATTCAGGAGTTCATGATTATGCCTGTGGGGGCCTCCACTTTTTCCGACGCCCTACGTATCGGAAGTGAGATTTTTCACAGTCTGAAAAAAGTACTTTCTGAACAAGGACATTCAACCAACGTAGGCGATGAAGGGGGTTTTGCTCCTAATTTGAAGTCAAATGAAGAAGCCGTGGAAGTTGTTCTTAAAGCAATCGAAAAAGCTGGATATCGACCTGGCGAAGATGTTTATCTAGCTTTAGATGCTGCGGCCACCGAGTTCTACGATAAGGCAAAGAAAAAATATGTATTTGAATCAACAGGCAAAGAATACTCAACCACAGAAATGGTTGAATATTGGAAACAATTTGTTTCAAAATATCCAATTCTATCCATTGAGGATGGCTTTGATGAAGAAGACTGGGAAGGTTGGGCACTTCTGAACAAAGAAATTGGAAACAAAGTTCAAATTGTAGGTGATGACCTTTTCGTTACCAATGTAAAGAGACTTCAAAGGGGAATTCGTGAAAAGTCAGCCAATAGTATTCTGATTAAAGTAAACCAAATTGGTTCATTAACTGAAACTATTGATGCTGTGAATATGGCCACTCGAAACAATATGACAAGTATTATAAGCCACCGAAGTGGAGAAACCGAAGATACCTTTATTGCCGATTTGGCAGTTGCTCTTAACACCGGGTTAATTAAGACCGGTTCTGCTTCGCGTACCGATAGAATTGCTAAATACAATCAGCTTCTTCGCATAGAGGAAAGCTTGGGAGACACAGCACGTTATTTGGGAAAAGATTTCAAATTCCTTAAAAAATAAACATTATTAACAGAGAGCTGTTCGTTTTACGAGCAGCTCTTTTTTTTATTTACATGTCGGCAAAAGACCTTTCAAAATTCATAGATATCCTTCGCCAAAATGGAGAATTGGTTGAAGTGAATCAGCATGTTGATCCTGAGCTTGAGATTACGGAAATTGTAGATCGGTTAAGCAAGCATCAACATTATAACAAAGCGATATTGTTTTCTAATACAGGAAAAACTTTTCCTGTACTCATAAATGCCTTTGGCAGTCCTAAAAGAATGTCCCTAGCTTTGGGAGAGAACCATTTGGATGATTTAGGTCAACGAGTTGAACAAGTTTTAAACCTTTTTTTAGAGCCCCCCAAAGGTTGGCAAACAAAACTTAAGATGCTTCCGCAACTTTATCGGTTATCCAAATGGTTTCCGAAGAAAGTTTCCGGACGGGGTAAATGTCAAGAAATAGTTATGAGCGAACCCAATCTTTGGCAATTACCTATTCTGAAATGTTGGCCAAACGATGGTGGACAATTTATAACATTACCTTGTGTGCATACAATCAGTCCGGTTACCAGCCATCGTAATTTAGGAATGTACCGAATGCAGGTATTCGATACAAGGACGACCGGTATGCATTGGCATCCACATAAAACCGGAGCACGGCACTATGAGGAATATAAAAAAGTCGGAAAGGTTATGCCGGTAACGGTAACTTTAGGCGGAGATCCGGTTTACACCTTTGCAGCTACAGCCCCGTTGCCTGAAAATATTGATGAATATCTTTTAGCCGGTTTTATTCGCGAACAAGGGGTTCGATTGGTTAAATGCCTAACCAACGACCTTTGGATTCCGGAAGATGTTGATATTGTGATTGAAGGATATGTTGATCCATCCGAACCTTTAGTTGAGGAAGGGCCTTTTGGTGATCATACCGGCTTTTATTCGTTAACGGATCTATACCCACAATTTCACATTACTGCCATTACCCATCGTCGTCAGGCAATTTTTCCTGCAACCATTGTTGGAGTTCCACCAATGGAAGATGCTTATATTGCTGAGGCTACTGAAAGAATTTTCATGCCGATTATTAAAAAATCGTTGGCTCCCGAAATTACTGATATGCATTTGCCAATTTGGGGCGTGGCTCACAATTTGGTTTTAATATCGATGCGCACAAGCTACTCGGGACAGGGCTTTAAAGTGGCTCAATCATTTTGGGGGGCAGGTCAGATGATGTTTAACAAGGTGATGATAATATTTGATGAAGAAGTAAACTTGCGCGATTATAGATCTTTGTTGGCAATTTTAAGCGATTGTTTTGTTGACTTTACACGGTTATTATTTTCGAAAGGCCCGTTGGACGTTTTAGATCATTCGGCAGACACAATGGGGTTTGGTGGAAAACTATGTATTGATTTAACGCAAGCCGCAAAATCACCCGGTAAAACGGAGATTCAATTTCTTTTTGCCAATGAAGGAGAAAACTTGATGCATCAAGAGAATTCGCTTAGTGAGAATGTCACGCTGATTTCAATTATTCTTGAGCCCGAAACGCAACGGTTAAGTAATGAATTGAAAGTTTGGTATGTGTTAAGCAATATTGATCCGTTAAGGGATATTTCGGTGGTGGAAAACGGAGGATCGTGTCAAATTTTGGTAGATGGACGCCGTAAGACGAAGAATCTTCGTTGGCCAAATGTTATTACAATGTCGGATGAGATAATAGAACGTGTTGATGCTCGTTGGAATGAGTTATTTTCGATTGATTGTATCGTCTCGCCTTCTTTGGCAATAAAACCTTTGAAGGTTGGGAATGGTGTGGAAATAGAAAAATAAAAGCCCCGTTTCAAAATTACGGGGCTTTTTTTTAAGCATCAATTTTTGCGTATTTAGAGTGTTTTTCAATAAACTCGCGTCTTAATGGGACATCATCGCCCATGAGCATGGAGAAAATACGATCGGCTTCGGCGGCATTTTCTATGGTAACCTGGCGCAAAGTGCGTTGATCGGGATTCATGGTTGTTTCCCAAAGTTGTTCAGCATTCATTTCTCCAAGACCTTTGTATCTTTGAATGGTAACTGACCCTTCGTTTCCTCCGCCATATTCCTGAACGAATTGAGCTCTTTGTTCGTCGTTCCAGCAATAGCGTTCTATTTTTCCTTTTTTCATTAAATAGAGTGGGGGAGTGGCAATGAAGAGGTGACCACGGGTTATCAGCTCGTTCATGTATCGGAAAAAGAAGGTCATGATTAGCGTTGCTATATGTGAACCATCCACGTCGGCATCGCACATGATGATGATTTTATGATAGCGTAGTTTTTCAAGATTAAGAGCCTTGCTATCTTCGTTTGTTCCGATTTGCACTCCAAGGGCGGTAAAGATATTTCGAATCTCTTCGTTGTCAAATATTTTGTGTTGCATGGCTTTTTCTACGTTGAGAATTTTACCGCGCAGGGGGAGAATAGCCTGAAAACGGCGGTCTCGACCTTGTTTTGCCGTACCACCTGCAGAATCTCCCTCAACGAGGAACAATTCACATTTTTCGGGATCGCGTTCGGAACAGTCGGCTAGTTTTCCGGGGAGCCCACCACCGGTTAATGGTGTTTTACGCAGAACCATTTCGCGGGCTTTACGTGCTGCATGTCGTGCTGAGGCTGCCAAGATTACTTTGTTCACAATATTTTTGGCATCTTTGGGATGTTCCTCAAGATATGCGGCAAGCATTTCACTTACAGCTTGATCGACTGGTTGGCTAACCTCTCCGTTGCCTAGTTTGGTTTTAGTTTGACCTTCAAACTGAGGCTCAGCCACTTTGACTGAAACAACGGCGGTTAATCCTTCGCGGAAATCATCGCCGGAGATTTCAAATTTTACCTTGTCTAAAAGTCCTGATTTTTCAGCGTAGGTTTTTAATGTACGGGTCAATCCTCGTCTGAATCCTGTTAAATGGGTTCCGCCTTCAATGGTATTTATGTTGTTAACGTAAGTGTGGACGTTTTCCGTGAAAGTGTTGTTGTAAATTAAAGCAACTTCCACCGGAATTCCTGTTTTATCGGTGGAAATGTGGATGACATTGTCAATAAGGGGTTCTCGGTTTTGTTCAAGAAAACGTACAAATTCCACCAGTCCTGTTTCTGAGTAAAACGTTTCGGAAATTGGTTGCCCATTGGCATCTTTTTCTCTTTGGTCGATTAGAGTGAGTTTTACTCCTTTATTGAGGAAGGCAAGCTCTCGCAGGCGAGTTTGAAGAATTTCGTAGTTGTATTCATGAACTGTGAATATCGTTTTATCGGGCCAGAAGGTTACTATCGTCCCGGTTTTATCGGTTTCTCCCACTGATCTTACGGAATATTGAGGAACTCCTTTTGCATATTCCTGTTCCCATATTTTCCCATCTTTGAATACTCTAACACAGAGTTTTGACGATAGTGCATTTACGCAAGAAACTCCAACACCGTGTAATCCTCCCGATACTTTATAAGTGTTTTTATCAAATTTCCCACCGGCGTGCAAAACAGTCATCACTACTTCAAGAGCTGATCGTTTTTCTTTGGGATGCATTTCAACCGGAATTCCACGCCCATTATCGGTTACGGTAATGCTGTTGTCTTCATTTATGATTACTTGAATATCATTGCAATATCCCGCAAGTGCTTCGTCAATAGAGTTGTCCACAACTTCGTAAACAAGGTGATGAAATCCTTTTACACCGGTGTCGCCTATATACATTGCAGGACGTTTCCTAACGGCTTCTAAACCTTCTAATACCTGAATGCTTTCGGCGGTATATTCCGAGGCTTTTAGCGATTTTTCTTGTTCAGTCATTTTTTTTTTATTTTTTTACAATTTCTGATTGTGTTTTTGTAACTCACAAAGATAGGAAAAATCCCGTGTTTATGCTAATTTTTATGGAAGAAACATCGGTTAGTTTATTAACAAATAATCAACTTTTGAAAATGGATAAGTGAACCGTTAAGCAGAAACATGGGATTATGAATCTCCTCTAACGGATCTTGTTTTAATGACTTGTTTTGGTATCAAAAAGTAATTTTGGCTCCGCCTTGAATCATAAAACGATAAAGAGGGTAATTATCAAATATTTCCTGCTGCCGATTGAGTAAATTGTTGACTTTCAAGAAGAATCCAAAGATACGATTGAGATTATATTCTCCTAGTAAATTTACATTGACAAAGGGCGACATGGAAGCTGAACTATTATCGACCTTTTTTACATATCGAATGCCTAAGGCATAAACTTCGCCCGATATTGTGAGTTTGTTAAAAATCCGATATCTTGCTGTTAGATCGGTTGAAAATTTGGGCATATGCCATGGGTATGGAAGGCTATCCATAGTGTAATCGGAATATTTTGCACGGATAATAATGTTGAGCTGATCGGATTGTTTCCATGACAATTCCTGATTCAATGATAGAATAGACATATTGTCGTATTCAACGGAAAAATATCTGGCCAAGGAGGAGCTGGTGTCGGGGATAAAAAAGTATTGATTGTCAATTTTTTGATATGAAACATTAAGGTTGAATCCTAAACGGCTGCTTACCATTCCACGGATTCCACCGTTTAGGTTGATTTTTTCATTGGTAGGTTCTACCGACAGGCGAGGATTGATAAAAAAGTTTTCTTTAACTAGTTGTTCGTAATTGTTTAATTTGTAGCGTCCTCCGATTTCGATGTAAGGTACAAGGAAAAAAGCGACGATATTGTAATGGAGTTTAATGTTGGGATATAAAAAATAGTCAGCATTTTTTTGATTGTAGGTTGAGTTTAATCCGGCCTGAATTCTCCATGTTTTTCCGAAAAATCCGATCCATGGGTTGAAATCGATGAAAACGTTATTAAGAGTGTCAGTTAAGTTTTGGTTTTTGATGAAAAGTAATTTTGTTTCCATTCCCAAGAAGTTTATATCGTAATATTTGTCGATATAAAACGATAGATTAACCTTATCTTCCATTACGCTTTGAATTCCTTGTAAATGATTGAATTCGAAGGTTGTAGAATGATTAGGCTTTTCCGTGCTGCGTTCAAAGCTGTAAAAGGAAAATAAAGAGCGGAATTGATGGATGTTTTGATGCATATCCGTTTCCGCGGGTTCAGGTGATACCATTTGGGGATTGACAGCTGTTCCGTAGTAAGTAGTGTAAAAATTGTTGTATTGAAGGTTACCTTCCAGTGTTGAACGTTTGAAAAGACGTTTTCCGATTGCTCCTAATTCTATGTTTCGAAAAGGAGCGTCGATGTTTTGTCCCCAAGTGTCTTGAATTTTTCCTTGAGCGCCTTCAAAATCGCCTGTAAAAACCCATTGGTAGTTTTCATTTCGGGTTGAATTGACTCTTATTTTGGCTATAGCTGAAAGTTGATTTCCTCCACCGATAAGAGCATAAGAGGTTTCCAGCGGATATATTGGTTCGCTTTTTAGGGTTGCAGCTTGAATTGGACGTGGTGAAAATTGACCTTGTGCAATGGATGATCGGATATCGTAAGTGAAAGAGAGATTCACTTTTACGGTATCTTGGAATTCAGGAATTAAAGTTATTCGGTCGCTCTTTTGAATTATTGGTTCGTATTCACGTTCTACAACAACTTCTTTCTTTTCTTCTTTTGGATTTTGACAAAATGCGTTACCCATGCCGGAAAGGAGTAGTAGCAGACTAAGGTATGAAATGGTGATTTTATTCATAACGAAAAGCTTTTTATTCTACGTTGATGATAATAGGTTTTGGTTGGTTTTGGAATTGTTGATTTTCCGTTTCGATAATTTGATTGAGCATTTCCGTTGCCTTTTGTTTTATTCCGTCAGAATCGTTTGGATAGTTTGCAAGTAAGCTTTGTAAATATGCTTTTGCTTGGAAGCGATCGCCCCGATCGCAATAAATGGTTGAAAGCAGAAGGAAGCTTTGTCCCAACCAATAGTAATGTGGTGTGGATTCTCGAATAAAATTTGAGATGATTTTCTCGGCTTGTTCAGTTTCTTGTTTTTGATAGC
>DAOTAV010000064.1:0-11810 GCA_035382785.1 Salinivirgaceae bacterium
TAGCTTTTTTGGCTAATTGTGCAGCTTGAAGTGCTGTTGAATGACAAGTTTGACGGGCAAGAGCTAATTCATTATGTAGATACGTTGCCTCATGGTATAAGATATCGACATCACGAATAATTTCACTTAACGATGAACACATTAAAGTGTCGGTAACAAAGGCATATTTTCTTGGTGCAACAGGGTCGATTGTAACATCCCGATTTTTAATAATGGTTCCGTCACGTTCAATATCATCTCCAAGCTTTAAGGTATTGATTTCTTTCACCGTAAAATGCAAGCGTTCATGAGAAGATTTATCTATTTTTCGGTCACGGGGTTGTTCCTCAAATAAAAATCCACAGGTTGGAAGTGAATGTCGTAATGGAAATGAAGTAACTTTCAAACTGCGATCGTTTAAAATTACCTCGGGCATTTCAAAATTGAGGGGATGAATTATAATAGGAAAAGTCCAGTCGATGGTTTCGTACTGGAGCACCGTTTTTAATATGTTTTCAATTTTTGGATCGGCATAGATATGAAGCGGATGGATTCTGCCCATCAGATAGAGTGTAGAAAGGAACCCAAAAATCCCAAAATAGTGATCTCCGTGTAAATGACTTATAAAGATCGAATCGATGCGATTAAATGGAATGTTGTTCTTTCGCATTTGTAGCTGGCAGCCTTCTCCGCAATCGATCAAAAAGAACCGCTCATGTACATTTAAGACATGAGCGGTTGTATTTCTAAGTGTTGTGGGTAGTGCTGATCCGGAACCAAGAATTGTTAATCGGAAATTCATTGATTAACTTTTCTTGAGCTCCTTTTCAAGCATCTCAACAGCTTTCTCCTGATTTTCGGCAATATTTAAAACTGTATCGAGCTGAGAAATGGTTATTAAACGCTCAACTGCTGTTTGCAATCCCGAAAGGACAAAGACCCCATTGGCATTCTTGCACAATCTGTTTGCAACTAAAATAGCGCTCAAGCCCGACGAATCACAATAGCGACAGTTGCTGAGATCGAGAATAATGTTTTTTTCTCCATTTCCGGCGATTAAAACCAATTCTGACTTAAGCGAAGGTGCTATATGGGTGTCAAGTTTGTCAACCATCACCTGAATTAGGGTAAAGTTGTCTTGTTTTTCTATTTTAAATTCCATAGGTCAAATTTTTTCCTAAAGGTAAAAAATCCTTTCGTTTCTTGCAACAATTTTTCAAATTATTCCGATTTTTTTTCTTCGGAGTCTTTATTGAGCATTTCATCCTTAAGCTGCGCCAATTCGGCGATATCGCCTAAGGTGGTTTTCTCTAAACTGTCTTTCAGTTTTTTGGTAGCCTTTTTAGTCGATTTCCTTTCTTTTTCTTCTTCTGCACGAGCAAGGTCTTCAAAAGTGCGACTGTGTGAAACTATGATACGTTTGGCTTCTTTGTTGAATTCGATCACTTTAAATTGTAATTTCTCATCAACTCGAGCTTGTGCTCCGTCCACTTTTACCATATGTTTCGGGGTTGCAAATCCTTCAACTCCGTATGGTAAAGCAATCACTGCACCTTTGTCGGTGATTTCAAGCACAGTGCCTTCGTGGATTGAATCGACAGCGAAAAGATCTTCGAACACATCCCATGGATTTTCCTCCAATTGTTTGTGACCTAAGCTTAAGCGGCGATTCTCCTTGTCGATTTCTAAAACTACAACGTCGATTTCAGCGCCAATGTTGGTAAATTCTGCCGGATGTTTGATTTTTTTTGTCCACGATAAATCGGAAATGTGTATCAAACCTTCAACTCCTTCTTCAATTTCTACGAATACACCAAAACTGGTGAAGTTTCGTACAATAGCTTTATGTTTTGAATTAACCGGATATTTGGTTTCGATTTTTTCCCATGGATCTGCTTTCAGTTGCTTGATACCAAGACTCATTTTGCGTTCTTCGCGGTCGAGGGTTAAAATCACTGCTTCTACTTCGTCGCCAACTTTCATAAATTCATGGGCACTACGCAGGTGTTGAGACCATGACATTTCGGATACGTGAATCAATCCTTCAACTCCCGGGGCGATTTCTACAAATGCTCCATAATCAGCCAACACTACAACTTTCCCTTTAACCTTATCGCCAACTTTCAAATTGGGATCAAGGTTCTCCCATGGATGTGGGGTGAGTTGTTTCAAACCTAATGCAATGCGTTTTTTCTCATCATCGAAATCGAGAATAACAACATTGATTTTTTGATCGAGTTGCACAATCTCTTTTGGATCTGAAATCCGTCCCCACGAAAGATCAGTAATGTGAATAAGTCCGTCAACTCCGCCAAGGTCAATAAACACACCGTAGGCTGTAATATTTTTAACAGTACCTTCAAGGACTTGGCCTTTTTCGAGTTTTGAAATAATTTCTTTTTTCTGCTGTTCAATCTCAGCTTCAATAAGAGCTTTATGCGATACAACAACGTTTTTGTATTCGTGATTGATTTTAACAATCTTGAATTCCATGGTTTTGTTAACAAAAATGTCGTAATCGCGAATAGGTTTAACGTCGATTTGAGAACCGGGCAAGAAGGCTTCGATACCGAAAACATCAACGATCATACCGCCTTTAGTACGACACTTAATGTAACCTTTAACAATTTCGTCGTTCTCATAAGCCAGGTTAACTCTGTCCCACGCGCGCATGGTGCGTGCTTTGCGATGCGATAAAACTAGCTGACCTGTTTTATCTTCCTGACTTTCAACGTAAACCTCTACCTTATCGCCTACTTTTAAATCGGGATTGTAGCGGAATTCATTGAGGCTTACCACACCTTCGGATTTGTAACCGATGTTGATTAGCACTTCTCGTTTGTTCATTGAAACCACTGTACCTTCGATTACTTCATTTTCTACAATCGATGACATAGTTTGCTCATAGAGCTTTTCTAAATCTTTCCGTTGTTCAGCCGTAGTTAATGCATCTGAAGCGTAGGCTTCCCAATCAAAATCGGCAACAGGTGTTGTCACTTTTTTTTGTTCTGTACTCATTTGTTTTTTTGTTTTTGATTATTAATATGTTAGACATTATGTGTAAAAGAGTGTGGCTAAAAATGTTCAACCCACTCCTCCATACATACGAAAATTTTTGCAAAATTACACTTTTCAATTGAAAATTAATTCATTCAGTGAAAGAAAATTGTGTGAACAAAGAATTTTTCTTTAAGACATTTTTTATGACTGTCCAAAGATTGCTAGTTCTTTTACTTTCGATATCTGATTCAAGGTTTCACCAAAACGATTATTGACTACTTCTGTAACTTAATGCTATTCAAAGATATATATATTGCCATAATTTTTCCGATCGCTACCTTTACAATCGTTCTCATTTTGCCTTTTTAGTCATGGAAACCGCTATTGATTTCTTTTAAAATTTGTCGCACTAGTTCAGGCTCAAATCCTCTCCCCATCATTGTACGAATAATTTTCTGTTGTTCAAGTTCATTCGGTCTAGTATTTTTAATTCGTTTACAAATCTCCTGCCGTATCATTTGTAGATAAAAGTCATGATCAATGGCAGATAGGTTTTGTTCAATCAATGCGGCATCAATTTGTTTATTAATCAATTGGTATCGAATTTTTATTTTCCCGTATCGTTTAAGTCGTAGAGCATCGTTAACGTAGGCATTCACATATCGTTCGTGATTAATAAAATTATTTTGCCTCAAGTAATCAATAATTTGTTGACTTATGTTTTTATCAACAATCCCCCACTCGATGAGCTTACTCCGAACATCGGTTTCGCATTTCTCCGATGTGGAGCAATATCGGAGGGCTTTAGCCAAGAAAATTTCATATTCTTTTTCCAACATAACTAATGATTTGATGCTCGAATAAATCTATTTTTCGAGAAAATATCCGGAATAATTTGAACGTTTTGAAAATTCTTTTTGAAAACCAATGATGTTTCGGTTGCAAACTGATGGTTTATCTCAACCCAAACTACCCCATTAACCGATAAGCAATATGCAGCAATCTCAGATATTCTCTCATAAAACACCAATGAATTGGAATCGGGAACAAAAAGTGCAGAATGAGGTTCAAAACCCAAAACATTGTTATGCATGAATTCTTTTTCCGATTCTGCAACATAAGGTGGATTGCTTACGATAATTTGAAATTGGTTTTTGTGGAAATTTCGAGTAAAGATGTCGCAAACTTCAAACTGAACCGGTACTGAATATTGATTTGCATTTATTCTTGCTGTTTCGATAGCTTCCGGCGATATATCAACCGCCGTTACTTTAGCATTGGGGTATTCTATAGCCAGAACAATAGCTATACAGCCGGTTCCTGTGCCAATATCGAGTATCGATGGCTCTGTGATTTTTTCCGAAAGAATGTGCGTTACCAATTCCTCTGTTTCCGGACGGGGTATCAATACACTACGATTGACACAAAACCGATAGTTTCTGAAATTAGCGTAGCCCAATATATATTGAATGGGTTCACCAGATATCAGTCGTTCGAGCTTTTGCAAAAAAAGCAGCTGTTTCTCAAAGGGAATTTCCAAATTTTTATCAATAAGAACTCTGTGCTTCGGAATCCCCAGAACCTCAGAGCAAAGGGTAAAAAATAGAGCAGATATCTCTCTTTGTTCGTATATTTGCGAGAGTTTATCAAAAAATAATGTTTGTAATTGAAAGAGAGTAATCGGTGTTTTCATGAGCCAAAAATACGAAGAAACTGTTGAATTCGACGCAAAAATGATGCGTCGCTGTTTATTCTTAGCTTCACGAGCTAAAGGGAATGTAAGTCCGAATCCCATGGTTGGGGCTGTAGTTGTTTATCGCGGGAAAATTATTGGAGAAGGATTTCATCGACGATATGGCGGGCCTCATGCTGAAGTTCATGCTATCGAAAGCGTTAAAAATAAACAACTTCTTTCAGATTCAACTCTTTATGTCAGCCTTGAACCTTGTTCGCATTGGGGAAAAACACCACCTTGTGCTGACCTAATCATCGAAAATAAGATTCCAAGAGTGGTAATTGCTGCAGTTGATCCATTTGCTAAAGTGTGTGGAAATGGTATCCGTAAACTTAAGGAAGCCGGGATTGATGTAACAGTTGGAACTTTGGAAAAAGAGGCTATTTTTATAAATCGACGTTTTTTTTGCTTTCATCAGAATAAGCGTCCTTACATTATTTTGAAATGGGCGGAGACTTCCGACGGTTTTATTGATGAAATCAGGGCTCCGGAAAACATAACTTCTCCAAAATGGATTACTAACGATGCGGCAAAAGTCTTGGTACATCGATGGAGAAGCGAGGAAGATGCTATTTTGATAGGAGGAAAAACTGCCCTCATGGATAATCCTCAATTGTCTATTCGATATTATGCCGGAACAAATCCGCTCCGTATTGTAATCGACTCTCAAGGTAACCTACCTGAAACATTGAACATTTTCTCATCCGAGCAACCAACGCTTCTTTTTACATCATTTCCCCAAAAATACGAACATCTTTGGGTAAGTGTTGCTGAATTCGACAAAACAGCAGACCTCCATCAAATTCTCTCAAAACTACAATCCATGAATGTGCAGTCGATAATCGTGGAAGGAGGAACAAAAACATTGCAACGCTTCCTTGATCAAAACCTTTACGACGAAATTCGGCGATTCATAGGAGAAGTTTCGTTTGGTAATGGGATCAAGGCACCGATCATCAACAGCCAAATTCCTCAAAAAATTGATAAAATCGGCAACTGCCGTTTGTTAACATACTACAATTCTGAGTTCTACGTCCCAGTCCTTACTCAATTTCCTGGAAATACATTCTTTTAACTCGATATACAAAAGCTTTTACTATTTTTGTAAAAAATAACAAACAATGAAAACTTCTACTTCAAATCAATACGCTGCCTTACACGGTTTCTATGTTGGGATTATGATGATATCCGTCTCGCTTGTTTTTTACCTAACTACCGGATTTTTAATAAGCGAAAAAGGCTTTTCTTCGTGGGCACCAACCGTACTTTTTATCACAGGCTTGTATTTTTTCACGCGCCAGTATCGCAACAAATTTTTTCCAACAGACTTCAGCTTTAGTTCAGCTTTCAAGGTCGCCTTCTTAATAGGATTATATGCCGACATTATTATTACCTTTTTTTATTATCTCCTGTTTAAATATACACCCGAGTTACTACACCAAATGCTGTTAATGTCGCAGAAAACATTTCAAGAATCGGGCATGTCGGACAAAGAACTTGAAACCATGATGAAAACCCTCCAAACCTTTTTAACTCCAGGACTTGCAGCTTTCAGCAATTTTTTCGGAATTCTAATTCAAACAACGCTGGCATCCTTGATTATTTCAATTATCCTTCGAAGAAAAACTCAAGATACAACTAGCGGTTACGACCGGGATATGGCCAATATAGAATGATGCGAGTTATAATAAATATACCCAATGATTTAGCCTCTCTCAATTCCCTGAAAATATGAACGTATCGATTGTAATACCTTTATTCAATGAAGAAGAAAGCCTTGCTGAATTGGTAGATTGGATCACCAAAGTAATGTATGAAAACAACCTTAGTTACGAAATAATTTTGGTTGACGACGGCAGTACCGATAATTCTTGGAAAGAGATTGAAAAACTATCCACCGAATATGGCTGTATCCGGGGAATAAAATTCAAGAGAAACTACGGAAAATCAGCAGCCCTGCATTGCGGCTTTCAACAATCAAACGGGAATGTTGTGATTACGATGGATGCTGATTTACAAGATAGTCCAGATGAAATTCCATCTCTATACAACATGATCATGAAGCAAGGTTACGATATGGTTTCTGGATGGAAAAAGAAACGTTATGATCCCATATCGAAGACTATTCCAAGTCGATTCTTTAATTGGACTGCAAGAAAAGTTACCGGAATTAAACTTCACGATTTCAATTGCGGTTTAAAAGCCTACCGAAACGATGTAGTAAAGAGCATTGAAGTGTATGGCGAAATGCATCGATACATTCCAGTGTTGGTCAAACAAGCCGGATATCAAAAAATTGGCGAAAAGGTAGTGAAGCATCAAGCTCGCAAATATGGCAAGACCAAGTTTGGTATGTCTCGATTTATTAATGGATTTCTCGATCTGATGACCATTCTTTTTACTACTCGCTTCGGACGTAAGCCCATGCATCTTTTCGGCACGATAGGAATTGTAATGTTTTTCATTGGATTCATGGCTGCCGCATGGCTTGGTATTCATAAATTGATCATGGTTTATCACAATGTACAAATTCCAAGGGTAACATCAAGCCCATATTTCTACATTTCACTGACAGCTATGATTCTAGGAACTCAACTTTTTTTAGCGGGATTTGTAGCTGAACTGGTTTCGCGATCTTCATCAGACCGAAATCGTTATTTAATTGATCAGGAAATTTAGGAGGAGCTACTTTTTTAACACTGACTGCTCCAACCACATATGAAGGGCAACAATCAACCACAACCGATTATACAAATAGTCGTGGTTATGTTTATAGAATTTGTGTTTTAAATTTTCAACTTGTCGAACATTTACCAAATGATACTTTTGAATCATATCTGCCGACAAATAATCTAAAAACAACTCCTTCAACTCGTTTTTCATCCAAATTTTTAAAGGTACGGCAAACCCCTTTTTGGGACGCTCAAACAATTGTGGCGGTAGATTTTTCTCTAATAATTTCCGTAAAAGGTATTTCCCTTTCCCTTGCCGTATTTTTAAATTTGGATCCAAATTTAACGACCACTCCACTAATCGATAGTCAAGCAATGGAACTCTGTTTTCGAGACTGAATAGCATGCTGGCACGATCGGTTTTAACTAATAAATCGTCGGGTAAATAGTGATAAACATCAAAAATCGCCTGTTTTTCAGCCGGAGTAAGTTTCCTGTTACGAAATGATTTGCTGGTGTATCCAATATCCACAAATTCTAAATTTAACAATTCGCTAGTTTCGGAACCGGTAAAAAGATATTGCTCCTGGGAAAAAATATGGAGCGGTTGATTGATATTCGATTGAAAAAGATGTGAAATTCTTCGGAATCTGTCGTTACCTAAATAGTAAAATCCAAGTCCTAATATTCCTGAGAGATTTTTAACAACAGGATTGTTTAGTCGTTGAGCCCATTGGTAGGCACCATAACCATGGAATAATTCATCGCCTCCATCGCCCGAGAGTGCAACCTTAACATGTTGTGATGCCAATTTTGAAACCAACATTGTGGGAATGGCCGATGAATCTGCATAAGGCTCGTCATAATGACGAATCATGACCGGAAGCATTTCCAATGCTTCGGCAGAAGTAACTGTCATTTCATGATGGTTAGTTCCTATATGTTGAGCAATTTTTGCTGCCCATGGGCTTTCGTCGTAGGCATCGTATTCGAAACGAATGCAAAAGGTATCGAGTTTTTGAGAGTGATTTTTTGCAGCATAATAAGTTACCAGCGTGGAATCAATTCCCCCACTCAATAATGATCCAATAGCAACATCGCTAATCAATCGTAACTTGACCGAACTCTCGATCAACTCTTCCAATTGTTCTAGTGCCAAAGACTCATCTTTTAAGGTTGTTGGGGCAATTTTTGAATCATCAATTTGCCACCATCGTTTTTTCTGAAAATCATCAATAGAAACTTTCAGATAGCTTCCGGGTTCTAATTTAAAGATTCCATGGTATATTGTGTGTGGAGATGGAATATATCCCAATTGGAAATAAGCCGGTAAAACATCGTGATTAAGGGATAGCGATCGTGCAATTTCTGGCAGAGCCAGAATGGCCTTTAACTCGCTGGCGAAAATAAAAAACTCTTGCGTATGTGCGTAATATAATGGTTTTATGCCTATTCGATCACGAAAAAGAGATAACTCCATTTTTTCCCGATCGTAAATAGCAATGGCGAACATACCATTTAGTTGGTGAACAAAATCATCACCAAGAAGAATAAAGAGTTGTAGAATAACTTCTGTATCGGTTGCTGATTCAAGCTCAAGATTGTAGCGTTGGGCTAATTCTTTAAAATTAAAAACCTCGCCGTTGTAAGTAATTACATATCGTTTGCATCGACTAATCATGGGCTGGTGCCCTTTGGATGATAAATCAATTATACTAAGGCGATTATGAGCAAGAGCAATAAAATTATCGGTAAAAAAACCGGTATGATCGGGTCCACGATGATACATTGTGGAAGTCATACGGTATGCCGACAAAATATCTGAGTTCTTAAAATTGCATAGCACTCCGCTGATCCCACACATGGCTTCTTATCAATTCAGGTTTCTGATTAAATTCCCTTCCCGAACTTATCGAGTATAATCAGCAGTGGTGCATTATATCGATCGATTCCCTTGGGATTGGGATTCTCAATGTCAATCGGCATGAATACTTTTCCACAAAGCGCAATTCGTCCATCCATAAGAATTTTAGCAGCAACAAGATCGGAAGTTGTGGGAAGAATTTTGGCAATATTAGTAGGAAGCTTTGAATCAGGTAAATCAGTCACGCCCAACTCACGTTGATATTCAATTTCTAGATTTTTTCCAATAATGGTGTATTTTGCTTTAGTAACAACACGTCCACTGATCATGGTTAAGTTGGATCCATAAAGCATAATTTTTTTCCCGGGTAGAATTAATATTCCGTTGGCATTGATGTTAGGTATGGTAGATGCCTTTTGAGGGCTTCCTCCACTATTTAATTCAAGGATTCGGGTTTCAGAGGTTCCCAAATATTCTTTGCTGTAACTGCAAGTATAGATAAAGGTGGAACGGTCAAGTTGTGCAATATCTTGAGTGAAAAAGTTTGAAGGGACAGCAATTGCTTGTCTCCACAAAATCTTTCCTGTTGAAGAAACTCTATAAGCTATCGGAGTATAATTTCGCATATTGTTTTTATACTCTTTCCCAAGAATTATGGCTGAATTATCGGAACAAACGATAACTCGAGTAGCCTCTTCGTTTCCATCGGTCTGAATTGGTGTGGACCAAAGGTAAACCTCATCCAAAGGATTAATTTTATGTACGATAATATTATAGCGCTTATTTTCACCGACTTTGGTGTGTGCTGCAATAATGAAGTCATCCCCATAGGAGAAGTCACTAAAAATAGTACTATAAATTGAAGCCTCGGGACTAACTCCTTCAATTTTTCCCGTTGGAGTTAATTTTAAATAAAACGGGCGATATAACTCTTTTTGCTTTGTGGTTCCATAAACTTTTACGCTGAGATCTTTCGATATTACTAAACCTCTTATATCCCACACCGGATACTTTTCATAAAATTTATGAATTAATGGTTCTCCCTTCTTATCAAACCTGCCAAAATAAGGGATGGTCACGGAATAGTCTTCCGTTGAAGCTTTTCCTACGAGATAAATCTCGGTATTGGGAGCTTCTTGAATCCCTACAATATTGTTGTGTTTATATTCAGAATTAAGATTCGGGTAAAAGAAAATACCTACCTGCGAAAAAAGATTTGAATTGATTATGATCAAAATTGCTATAGCTAAATTTCGAAATTTCATGCGTTTTAAATTTTATCAGTTATCGAACACTCAGAACTTGCACAGATTTTAACCCTTAAAAAATATCCACGTTTCTGTGCATATCAAAATATCTTTTACAGGCATAAAAATAGGAAAATATTTAATTAGCTCAAAATTTTTTATTGATGTCTACGGAAATGCTATGTTTAATTCCGATGCAGAAATTCCATGGTAATCCTTACCAAAGATGCACTTCCAATGAACAAAGGGGTTCGCTGATGAATTGAAGTCGGTTGTATTTCCAGAATCCGATCCACTCCATTGGTTGCTAAGCCACCCGATTGTTCGGCTATAAAAGCCAATGGATTACACTCATAGAGAAGACGCAATTTCCCTTGAGGATTTTTTGCTGTACTTGGGTACAAAAATATTCCGCCTTTAAGAAGATTACGATGAAAATCTGCAACTAATGAGCCAATGTAACGACTTGAATAAGGTCGGTTGGTTGAAGCATCGTTCTGCTGGCAATACTCAAGAAAATGTTGAATCCCTTTTGGAAACGTCTCGCGATTACCTTCATTTATACTATAGGTTGTGGCTTCGACAGGAGTTTTGATGTCGTAATGCGAAAGGCAAAATTCTCCAATGGATGGATCAAGCGTAAAGCCATTCACCCCGGAACCTGTGGTGTACACTAGCATTGTTGATGAACCGTAAACAATGTATCCTGCTGCGACCTGAGCCGTTCCGGGTTGTAAAAAATCGGTTTCTGTAGCTTCGTTTCCTCTTGGTGAAATCCGCTTATATATGCTGAAGATAGTTCCTATAGATACATTGACATCGATGTTGGAACTGCCATCAAGAGGATCTAAACAGACGATGTATTTCCCATCCCTTGATAAAGTGTTATCGAATGCAATAATTTTACTGTTTTCTTCGGTTACAATTCCGCAAACTTCGCCACATGCTCTAAGAGCTTGAATAAATTGATTGTTTGCAAAAACATCGAGTTTTTGCTGATGCTCTCCTTGAGTGTTTATGGCTCCAATATCTCCAAGGATATCAACGAGTCCGGCCTTGCTTACCTCGCGATTAACAATCTTGGCAGCAATGCCTATGTGCAACAGCAAGCGGCTGAATTCGCCGGTTGCGTAGTTAATGCTAGCCTGACAACGAATAATAAATTCGTTTAGTGGCATTCCGATGTAGGCTTTATCAAACATGGCTATTCTTTTTTATTCAATATTTTTTTTAAGCTAATTTAGTACTTTTGCATGAAAAAAATAGTTTATGGCTTTACCAAAAATCAATGTACATAAATTTGGTGGTGCAAG
>DAOTAV010000065.1:0-11762 GCA_035382785.1 Salinivirgaceae bacterium
TGATTTTATCATATCAGGTCCGGTAGTTGCGGCAATTCTTGAGCGACCCAATGCAGTAGAGCATTTTCGTAAACTTATTGGTAACACCGACCCTGAAAAGGGTGAGGAAGGAACTATCCGGAAACTGTTTGCCGAAAACATCACAAAAAATGCCATTCACGGTTCTGATTCCGACGAAAATGCTCAACGGGAATGCGATTTCTTCTTCCCAAGGATGGACCGTTACTATTGGCACGATATTAAAAAAATATAATTTCCGATTTTACTGCAATCGTTGATAATAGCGGGTTTGATAATTGGGAAGTTTCTCCGGGTGTAAAATTGAAATTAAATCTAGCAGGATGGAGTCGGGAAACAGAACTCCCGATTCCATATAATCGTTTCCGCCAAAGGAATTGATCCTTTTGTTATTATTAAACAGCCTACCATCCTGATATGCCCGAAATAAATTAAGTCGATAATCGGTGGAAACGATATCGCTTTTAGCAGTTGCAATGCCTATATTAATCCAAAACTGAGCATTGGCAGCCACGGAATAAACTTCTTCAATGGATAAATTATAATTGATTTTTTGATTTAACGATTGAAAAATGTATTCTCCACCGGCATCTCGAATAAATTCGGCTGTGACGGTATAATTCCCCGGAACATTCCAGACATCTTTCCATGGAAGCCCGACTAGAACCGTTGGGCGAAGTTCAATTCCTTTCGTCAATTTTAGGGCATTTTCGTACGACTTTACCCGAAATTGAAAAAGTGAATCAGCAAAGGAAAATTTATCGTAAAAACAGGCTATAAAACGAAGCCATTCGAGTTTTCCCAATGGTTTTTGCTCATTAAATTCAGAGACAAAAACCACCGGTATTCCTAACGAAATTAAACGCTCGGCTGTTTGCGTTGCCGACGAGGATAATCCGTACATAAAACAAACATCGGGTCTTACAGAAAGGAGTGTTTCAAAGTCAAGCGAGGTTTCATAGCCGATATTTGCTATTTCTCCTTGATTAATTCGGTTGAGATATTTTAAACTATTGACGTACCGGGTATCTGAAACAGCAACTACACTTTCGCTGCTTTCAATGGCTTCAATGAAAGCTAAATGGGTTGTTGACATAACAGCCACACGTTGTATCGGTATCGCAATGGTTTGATTGGCAAGATTGGTGATTTTGTTAATTTTTGTATTGCGTTTTAAAAAATAGGTATAATGCTCACTTTCTTCATTCATCCAAGGAGAAAAAAGATGGAGTGTATATCCGCCGGAATCGGCTTCAATTCGAAAGGAACGGCTATATTGATTCCCAGGTTGCGGAACTGTATCCTTGGGGTAATTTGTTTGACAAGCGACAGCAAAAAGCAAAAATCCGAACAGTAGAATTGTTGGTTTAAAAGTATTCATATCGATAGATTTCGTAAATTATCGCTAATTTTCAATATATCGTTCGATGAAAGGATTGGCCGGAATTGACTATCAATAACAACATCAGGATCGTAACCGTAGAGTTTAGCATACCAAAGCCCCGGAGAAGGCAAATCGCCTGAAACGCGTGGAATGATGTGCATGTGAAGATGAAAAATCGTTTGTCCCACCTCTACACCATCCTGCAGGCTATAATCGAAACTTTTGGTTTGATAGGACTTTGATAACACTTGGGTTACACGACGAATAAACGGAAAAAATTGTTCTAATTCCTCATTATTTAATTGATAAACGCGCTCCACATGACGGCGTGTTACAACCATGCAATGTCCTTGCAAAATCGGAGCTCGATTGGGAACCGCAATAAACCACTCGTTTTCTAGAAAAGAAAGTTCATGGAACGTTGGTTCGCAGAACGGGCAATACATCATTGAATATCAACAATTTTATATGATAAGTCTCTTCGATAGGTTGAAGGGTCTTCGTCAGTTTCTCGTGGATATCCTATAGCGATTAAGCAACATATTCCGAATGACTCAGGTAAATCCATGGTTTGCAATATATATCGACGGGCACTGATTCGATCATCGTGTTGGCGATTCCTAACTTGTACCCAACAAGCGCCTAATCCCAAATCGACCGCCTTTAAAAGCAAGTAGGTGGCTGCAATACTACAATCTTCGATCCACATGTCGGATAGCGATGAATCAGCGGCCACCAATACCACCAATGGAGCTTCCTGGATAAATGACGCTCCGGTTGGCTTCAGTTTAGCTAATTGTTCGATTTTTTGTTTGTTGGTAATGAAGTAAATACGCCAGGGGAAAATGGCTTTGGCCGAAGGAACTTTCAGAATTGTTTCTTTGAGTTCAGCAATTTGTTCTGTAGTTAAAGGTTTTGGCAGAAATTCCCTAACGCTCCTTCTCTGCAAAATCACATCATTGAAGTCCATATGTTGATTTTTTTATTGTTTTTCGCTCAGATATTTTTCAAGCAGACTTTTTAATTTTTTAGGTTTGATCGGTTTAGCGATAAAGTCATCGCATCCTGATTCCAAAGCGTTCACCACATCTTCATAGTTGGCATATGCTGTTTGTGCTATAATCGGCAAATTGGGAAAAGATTGCTTGATAATCTTGGTTGCTTCATATCCGTTAATTTTGGGAAGTCGAATATCCATTAATACCAAATCAACAGCTTCACTTTTAACCAATTCAATTGCCTCTTCCCCATCGTGAGCCCAAATTAATCGATAAGGATCATTTTTTAATGTTTCACGAATGAGAGCATAATTCATTTCCTCGTCTTCAACTACCAGAATATTTTTTATCTCAATATTTAATGATTCCTGTGGAGTCGGAATTTCTACGATTTTTGGTTCTTCTACAATTTCTGTTCGGTTTATCAATGGCATTGTGAAATAGAAAGTGGTACCTTTTCCCTCTTCCGATTCCACCCAAATTCGACCGCCCATGGCTTCAACCAGATTTTTAGCAATTGACAATCCCAAACCTGCGCCGCCGTATTTTCTGGAAGTAAATTGATCGGCTTGCCGAAAACGATCGAAAATATACTCAAGCTTATCGGCTGCAATTCCAATTCCGGTGTCGGAAACTGAAAAAATAACTTCCGAATTGGCATATTTGTAACTTACTGTTATTGAGCCATTTTCTGTAAATTTAACACTATTTCCAATCAGATTAGTTATTATCTGAGTAAATCGAGTAGGATCAATTTCAAGCAGAAGTTCTTCGTCTGAAGGAATAAATGATATCTCTAAATGTTTCTGTTCTATTTGACGCACTTTTTCTCGATGAGTTTTTACAATGTTGGTGATAATGGGAATGACATTAGTCACACGTTTATTGATGGGCAATTGTCCCGACTCAATTCGAGAAATATCAATAATATCGTCGATAAGTTTGAGCAGTTGATTGGTGTTGCTGTTGATAAGCTCTAAATACTCTCTTCGTTGTTCAGGAGTAATATCCTCATCCATGGCTAACAGATCAACAAAACCTATTATGCCATTCATGGGAGTTCGAATCTCATGGCTCATATTTGCCAAGAAAGCTGTTTTTAATCGATCGGCTTCAAGAGCCTTTTCCCGGGTTGAAATGAGTTCAATCTCGGCTTCCTTGCGTTTGCTTATGTCGCGCGACGAACCAATAATTCCGATATATTTCCCATAGTTATCGATTTGAGCGTTGAGCAGAATTTCAAGATAAAGAAGGGTTCCGTTTTTATGATATTGCTGGACTTCAACTCGGTAATCCTTGGCGATTTTTGAAATTTCGCCTAACTTAATATTTTTAATTATCTGATTTATAGTTAATTGAAATTGCTCTAACGATTCAGTAGTAAACGATGCTTCAAAGATGCGATTAGTGAATTCTTCGGGAGTGAATCCTAATACTCGCTCAACGGCGGGACTAACGTAAGTCAGCTCCCGTTTTAGATTCATTGTCCAAATAATATCAGTTGAATTATTAGCCAAAAGCCGGTAATGTTCCTCACGTTTGGTTATTTGATCAATCATCATTTTCAGTGAAGTGACATCGCGACTAATCGTCAGCACCGACTGTACCACATTGGTTTCCTTATCGATTTCCGGCACCATAATGGTTTCAATGGTTCGCTCACCGTATTTGGTTTCGTATTTATATTCCAAAACACGTTTCTTTCGTTCGGCAAAACACTCCACAAAATTTTTCTTCATTAAAGTAAGAGTATTGTTGTCGAATCCCAACGATTGAATGTTTTTTCCCACAAAATCGGCGGGCATTAATCCTGTAATGGGATATACTGCCGGATTGGCATAGGTGCAAAGAAATTCTCGATTGAAGCGCATCAAAAACTCGGGACTATTGTCGGCCAAGGTTTTAAACTCCATGGTCCGATGCTCCAACTCGCTGATGATTGTCTTTCGGTCGGTTATCTCGTAAAAAACGGTAAAAATATAAGGAATATCTAATTGAAGATGGTAAAAGTAGGACTTGAAACATCTGCGATTTCCGCTTTTATCAATAATCCAAAATTCGATAATTTCTTTTTGAGTATCCAGGGCATTAAAGACTTGTTCCATTTGATGTTTTTGTTCCGGACAAACCATAAATACGGGAGATCCGGCTTTAAGTATTTCTTCTTGTGAATAGCCGGTGATCTCAACCATTGAATGGTTAACAAACATCAAATGACCATTTTCAAATAGGCATATCCCGAATGGTACTAAGTTGATGATATCTTTTAAAAGCAAATGATATTTTTCTTCGTCTTTGATTTTTCGTTGAGGGATTAGTGTAAGAACATATAGTTTTGAAGAAATAGAATCAACCAGGGTTAATGCCTGAATTATATTTTTTTCGTTGAAATTAAAGTAATCAATAATATTTTCGCTTGATTGTGGTTTTTCCAAAAGCTTTTGTAAACGAAGCTGCATGCTTTCGGAAAGTATGCTGTTTAACAACTCCCCTACTTCAAATTTGCTCCCCAATAGATTTTTCGCTGAAGTGTTGGAATATTTAATGATAAATTGCTTTTTATCCAAAACACTCAACATTTCAATTACCAAAATCGGTACATGAACTTTGTCAAAATAACGTGTTTTATTTCTCAGAAAAATCATTGGTTGAATGTTTTGGATAATGAAATTTTTTGCTGACCAAATTTATTATAGTAAGCAAAGATAATGATAGGGGTATTTCCTTCAACTACAATCTCACCTGTTTTATCAATAGCAATTAAAGCCCCATGTCCTCCCATAGGACTTATTTGATTGTGAATCACTTCGTAAGCGGCTACACGGAGCGATTTTTTTGCATAAAGCATTTGAGAATGAATATTGAAGGCAGCTGCATTTCTAATAAAATATTCACCCCAACCGGTGCAAGAAACAGCACAAGTATTGTTGTCTGCCCAGGTTCCTGCTCCGATAATCGGAGAATCGCCCACTCTTCCAAAGCGTTTATTAGCCATTCCGCCGGTACTTGTGGCTGCAGCCAAATTGCCGTAAATATCCCGAACTACACATCCTACAGTTCCGGTTGGGTCGTTTCTCTGAGCCTTCTGCCATTGTTGACGCGACTTTTCGGTTATAAAATAATTGTTATTTACCATTTCAAGACCTTGTTGACGAGCAAAATCATCGGCTCCTTTCCCCACCAGGAAAACATGTGGAGAATTTTTCATAACGGTAAATGCTGCTTTTATCGGGTTTTTGACATTTTCAACACAAGCAACGGCTCCTGCATTTTTATCAAATCCGGTCATTATGGAAGCATCGAGTAATGCTTTGCCATCGTTGCTTAATACTGCCCCTTTTCCGGCATTAAATAATGGATTATCTTCAAGCATTGATACAACTGCAACCACAACATATTGAGCACTGTCACCCCGTGCTAACATCATTTTACCTTGCTCAAGTACTTGATAAAGGGATGTTTGATACAGAACCTTTACCGAATCGGGAATGGATGACAATGAATTGTTCCCGGCTCCTCCATGAATAGCAATCGCATAATAATGGGCTGTGTCAGAAGGGACAACGATAGTTTTACTCAAAGCATCTTCGTGTTGATTTCTTGCTCTTTTCAATAATGGAATGGAGATCAACGGAATGATGAACAGCAAAAGCAAATAGAGTATTGGTCGAATATTTTTCATAGCTTGCTGAAAGTTTATCAAATTTTACCCTCCTGATTTTTTCACTCCATATCCCATCTCTTTAAGTATTGCAATAATTTTTTCTACAAAATTCCCTTGAATTAAAATTTCGCCATCTTTTACCGTTCCACCAACTCCACATTTAGTTTTAAGCAGTTTGCCCAATTGCGTCAGATCATCATGTTTCCCAACAAATCCGGTAACCAAAGTCACTTGTTTTCCGCCACGTTGCTTTTTATCCAGCATAACCCGAAGGTTTTGCAACGATGGTGCAAGGGTTTCCGTTTCTTCCTCCTGAAAAAATAACGAATCGTTTAATTCACGATTGGTTGAAAAAACAATTCCGTCAGAAGTTTTATTCTTTCGCGACATAGTTTAGATTTATACAAATTTACAAATAGTGGTGAAAATCTAAAAAAAAAATTTATTTTCGACAGAAGAATTAAAGTAAATAGATTTTGAGAACTTTTAAATCAATGGGCTATGAAAACTAAAAAATTTGCTGTAATACTTGCCGGATGCGGTGTTTACGACGGAGCTGAAATTCACGAATCGGTTTTAACCCTATTGGCTATCGACGAATTGGGTTGCCAATATGAACTTTTTGCACCCGATATCGCTCAATTGCATGTAGTAAATCATCTCACCGGTAAATCAACAGACGAAAAGCGTAATGTTTTGGTTGAATCGGCACGAATTGCCCGGGGTAAAATAAAAAACCTTCTTGAGTATAAACCCAATGATTTTGATGGCATCATCTTCCCCGGCGGATTTGGCGTTGCCAAAAACCTATTTTCATTTGCCATTGACGGGATTGATTGTACGGTAAACCCTATCGTGGAGAAAGCGATTAAAGATACCCATCGAGCTGCAAAACCCATAGGTGCACTTTGCATTTCTCCGGTTCTTATTGCAAAGGTGATTGGAAATGTTGAAATTACGATAGGAAATGATCCCGGAACTGCCGAAGCCGTCAAAGCCATGGGAGCAAAGCACAAAGAAACAAAACACGGTGAAATAGTTGTAGATGCTAAAAACAAAGTAGTTACAACCCCATGTTATATGCTTCAATCAACAATTTCACAAATCTATAAGGGCGCTTACAATTTGGTTGAAGCCATGATAAAACTATGATGAGAAAGTCGAAGCTTAAAAATGATTGAAGAAATATAGAATTATCAAAAAAAACAATTAGCTTTGAAACAAGAAACCAACCAATCATGAATCCGGATAAAAAATATCGAATTTTATATATCGATGACGAAGAAACCAATTTGAGAATATTCAAAAATACCTTTCGCCGTGATTTTGAGGTGGTAACGTTTAAATCGGCAATTGAAGCTCTGGAAGCGTTTAAAAATTCAGAGTTCGATATTGTCATCACAGACCAACGCATGCCCGAAATGACGGGAGTAGAGTTCTTGTCTATCATTCATAAACTTCATCCGTCAATTCCACCCAATCGACTGATTGTTTCGGGATTTGCTCAAAATGAAGATATTGAACGATCGTTTCGCGAATACAATCTCTATTCGTTTGTTTCAAAACCATGGAAGGCTGATGAGCTTAGAAGTTTGATTTTAAAAGCCATTGAAGATGGAAAAAAATAGAAAGTTTACCATACTCTATGTTGATGACGAGGAAAGCAACCTTCACATATTTAAAAACACTTTTCGTCGCGATTACTATATTTTAACTGCTAAGAGTGCAAAAGAAGGTTTAGAAATGCTTCAATCCAATAATGTTGATTTGATTCTTACCGACCAGCGGATGCCCGAAATGGATGGGGTAACTTTTCTGAAAGAAACCATTGAACGTTATCCAAAGCTTAACCGAATATTAATAACCGGTTATACCGATTTCAACGCCTTAGCCAATGCGGTTAACGACGCAAAAATTTTTCAATACATACAAAAACCATGGGCGGAAAGTCAACTTCGCAAAGTCATTGAAAAAGCTCTTGAGATTTATCAATTACGTGAGGAAAACGAAACCCTAACTGCAGAGTTAATCTCCAAAAACCAACAGTTAGAAAAATTAAACCAGGAGTTACTTGAACTTGACAAAATAAAATCTGATTTTTTAAGTCTCATCAGCCATGAAATTCGCACTCCTCTTAACGGTATTGTTGGAGTGGTTGATTTGATAAAAATAAATCTAAGCGAAGAAGAACTCAAATCAATAGAATCGTTGTTGGAGATATTGGAAACATCTGTGGGGCGCCTAGAAAAATTTCTGCTCACCGCTGAGCGGATAACACAATTCAAGGCCGGAATTTATAAAATTAGTAATGAGCCAATTGATATTGAAAAGTTGATAACCAAGGTTATTGAAAACGTTAAAGGACAACTGCAAAATAAAAACATCCGGTTGAACATCAATAATGAATTTAAAGGGAGCTTTATTGCCGATAGAGTACTGCTTTTATTTTCTTTAGTTGAAATCATTAATAACAGCTGCGAGTTTTCGCCCGAAAATTCAACTATTGATGTAAAAATTAGTGCATCCGATAATTTTCTAATCTTTGAGTTTGTGGATAATGGTCCCGGATTTTCTAAAAAATTCCTGGAACATCCTTTTAGTCCATTCACGGGAGAACAACGCGCCGATAAAAGTAAAGGTTTGAGTTTATCGTTGATAAAATATATTGCCGAAAATCACGGTGGGAATATTGAGATATCAAACCTATCTCCACACGGAGCCTATGTTAAATTGTTCATTAAATTGGTTATGGCTTAGCGTCGGATTATGAAGTTTTACGTCATTGAAGGAAACATTGGCGCGGGGAAAACCTCTTTGGTGGAAATTTTAAGCAAAAAACATAACGCAAAAGCCGTTTACGAGCAGTTTGCCGACAATCCCTTTCTTCCCAAGTTTTATGCAAATCCTGAAAAATATGCTTTCCCCCTCGAATTGTCTTTTTTAACAGCACGGTATTCTCAATTTAAAAATGATTTAAATCCTGATATCTTCAGTCCGTTTATTATTTCTGATTACTATTTCCCTAAATCCCTGATTTTTGCCCGAAAAACTTTAGCCGACGACGAATTTGCCCTTTATAAGCAAATCTTCGATATAATATACCTTCAACTTCCCAGACCAACGCTCTACGTTTATTTACACCGTCCCGTGGATGAACTGTTAGAAAATATCAAACGTCGCGGCCGCGAATTTGAGACTTATATCACTGCCGAATATTTAAGCTCAATTGAAGAAAGTTATTCCAGTTACATTCACAGTCAACTTCCTTTTCCTGTTCTTATCATCAATTGCGGTAATAAAGATTTTATTGCCGATGAAAAATTATTAGCCGAAATTGAAACCCAAATAATAGAGAAAATCTTCTCCAAGGGGATTCACTATATAACAATTTAATCAGAATTCAAAATATTGATTTTTATCGTTTTAAAAATATCTCTGGCTGTGGTATGTCCTGAAATATCGGTGAATATTTTCCCACTTGCTCCTATTGGATCGCCATGCCCGATAGGATTCAAATAGTATTCTTGCTCAAGGTTTTCGGTATCAATTTCAACCATGTAAACCAGTGAAGGTTGTCCCGAAGTAAGAAAATCGATATTGTCGGGAAAACGATGGTTATACCAAACAGCGTTATAATCCCAAGGTTGATTAACTTCCATCAAAATTTTAACTTTTCCCGAAATGGGTTTATCGGGAATTAAAAGGAGCGTTGTGGATTGAGTCGGAGTAGCTCCGGTATAAGCATCAGGAATGGGATCAGTTGGTGTTGGCAAATAGGTTCCATCGAAAGCCTTAACACCTCGTTTATGAAGAAAATATGGCAAGGTGGCCGGACGTCGGGCCTCTCCACCTTCACGCTTCCAGCGACCATTGCCGGCATCGGCATTCCGGTAAGTTCCGGTAGCTAACGATTTTGTTACGAATAAAGGTTGAATAAATTGACCATCAACGGTTTCCAACCATACTGCAAACGTGGGATGGTTATAATATTTCCCTTGTTCCAGTGTCAAACTGAATTGCCGCAAATTCTTTGGCTGGGCTAATACAATCATTGGTAATAGAGAAACCAATATCAGTGTTTTCATGTTTCTTTTCATTTTCTTTTGCTAAAATGTTAAAACTCAAGCATAATTCCAACAGTAGGAAGCACTGTACCTGTCCCTTCGACGGGTATTTTGCGCAATACATAGCGTTGTTCTTCAATGGGAGCATTCGGATTCGCAATCACAACATTGCCGTTTTGATCTTCATTGATGTAACGGTCGGGTGATTGACTTTTAAATGCATACACATTTTGAATGTCGAGATAAAACATGAGCGAATATTTTTTGAAAAAGTACTGTTTATCAATTCTTACATCTAATTGATGAAAAGGTTTTAATCGTTCGGAATTAAATTTTGAATAATCGAGATAGGGTTTGCCTAAAATATCGTATGCAATACGCAAGCTGGAACGATCAAAATCAATAGGGGTATAAGGTTGCCCACCAAGAAAACGCCATTTGAATCCAATATCCCAATTTCGAGGCAATTCACGCGTTGCAGTTAGGTTGAAAATAATTTTATTGTCCCAAGCTGAGGGGATAAATTCGCCTCGTAAATTTTTAAATTCGCTTCGTACAAAGGTTAGACTGGAAATGATGTTGCTTTTCCATAAATTAGTGTGACGAACCAAAAATTCAATTCCATAGGCTCTTCCAATACCATCCGAAGTGACGGCTTCTGCGCCAAAAACATCAAAATCAGCACTTTTCGACGATAGAGCTACAGAATCAGCCACGGAAAAAGGATAGCGACGATACCATTTGTAAAAACCTTCTATGGTTATTCGACTGTCAGGGTTTGGTTTATTTTCGATACCCAAAACCATTTGATCGGATTCGATATACCGTAACCCGTTGGTTTTATTTATCAAGTCACCGTTAAAATCGCGAAATCCCATGGTTGTGTAAGGCGGACGTTGGAAAAAACGTCCAATACTGACGTTTAATGCCCATTCCGGGGTCAGATTATAACTCGTCGATATTCTTGGAGAAAACTGGTTTATTGGATTAACCATTTGATTGCTATAGGTGTTTCCATCAAAACGAATTCCCCCGGATAACAAAAGCCTACCGGCAATTTGACTACGAGTTATTTGTCCAAATATTGAGTAACTGACAAAATCGAAACTCGAATTGTAGAATAAATCCCGCGATTGATTGTTTATGAAGATTTTATTATAAGTTTCGTTCGTGTATTGATTATACTCTAATCCGGCTCCGTACAAAAACTTCCAGTCATCGATACGTTTAATTTCTTCATAACGCATTTTGGTTTCAATCTCCGATGATTGATAATCAAGCGTTAAATTTTCAGGAACTTCAATATTATCGCGATACTTGCGTGAAATATTATTTAAGTGATTACGACTAATAATCAGTGAATTATAACCTATATCGGTGTAGTGTTTAAAAACGGTACCCAAAGTATAGTTCCATTGCGTGTTTTCGGGCAAATATTTTAGCGTATATCGTTGTTCTTCTGTCTCATTGGCATCAAGGTTTAGTCTATTGACATCATAAGCCCCAAGTCCGATGAGGATAACTTCATTTTTAGGGTTAATGCGAACCCTTGTTTTAAACTGAGCATCGTTGTAAGTTGGAAGGAAAGGAAGCCCTAAGGCAGCAAAAAGAAACTGGAGATAGGAACGTCGAAC
>DAOTAV010000066.1:0-11654 GCA_035382785.1 Salinivirgaceae bacterium
TAGCTAGAATTATTACTAACAAGAATAAAATAAAGCTACTATGTTTAAAGGACAACCAAAAGGATTGATTGCAGCTGCCTTAGCTAATATGGGCGAGCGATTTGGCTTTTATGTGATGATGGCCATTCTGGTTTTATTTTTACAGGCAAAATTTGGATTGAGCGGAACCGATGCCGGACTAATTTATTCGGTTTTTTATTTTTCCATTTATATTCTTGCCTTTGTCGGGGGGCTGATTGCTGACCGAACCCGTAACTATAAAGGTGTGATTTTAATTGGTTTGGTGGTGATGTCCTTGGGATATCTTATGCTATCCATCCCGTCAAAAACACCTGTAGAAAATAAAACCTTCATGTTGGTTATTACTTGTATCGGACTTTTCACTATTGCTTTTGGGAATGGTCTATTTAAAGGCAACTTACAAGCATTAGTGGGACAAATGTACGATAATGAAACTTATGGAAAATTGAGAGATACCGGTTTTTCAATTTTTTATATGTTTATCAATGTTGGGGCGGTTTTTGCACCCTTGGCTGCTATTGGAATTAGAAACTGGTGGGTTGCCAAAAATGGTTTTGCTTACAACGCCGATTTACCCGCTTTATGCCATCAACAGCTCGAGAAAGGTCTGACAGGCGATGCCTTGGTTCGTTTTCAACAACTAATGGAAGAGGTTGGAGCAAAGGGTACCGATATTAGCGAATTTGCACGAGAATATCTCAATATTTTTACTACAGGTTTTCATTACGCTTTTGCGGCTTCTATTTTTGCTCTTATTATTTCATTAGTGATTTACTTGACCAATAAACAGAAATTTCCCGATGTTACTAAAAAGAGCAAATCAAGTGGATCGGCTGAACAAGTCCAAATGGATATTAAAGAAGTCAGACAAAGGGTTTGGGCATTAATAGCAGTATTTGCAGTAGTAATCTTCTTCTGGTTTTCGTTCCATCAAAATGGATTAACTCTCACCATGTTTGCACGCGACTATACGAACCTGAGCGGAATTATGATTGATTTAGGTATTACCAAAATTCAAGGCGCTGAAATCTTTCAATCCATCAATCCATTTTTTATAGTTCTTCTAACCCCAATTGTACTTGCATTCTTCGGATGGTTGAGAGCCAAAGGGAAAGAGCCATCAACCCCGAAAAAGATTGCTATTGGGATGTTCATTGCAGCGATGGCTTATGTTGTGATGGCTGTAGGATCGTATCATCTACCCGATTTTAAATTTATTAATCCAAAAACAGGAGGAGTGCCACTCGACGATGCATTAAAAGTCACACCATGGCTTCTGGTCGGAACTTACTTTATTCTGACCGTTGCAGAATTATTTATCAGTCCTCTTGGTATTTCTTTCGTTTCAAAAGTAGCTCCACCGCACTTACAAGGTATAATGCAGGGAGGATGGTTAGGTGCCACTGCACTGGGGAACCAACTTCTCGTTATTGGGGCCATCCTCTATGAATCGGTTCCACTTTGGATTACTTGGTCCATTTTCGTTGGAGCGTGTCTTTTATCGATGTTTACAATGATTTTCATGTTGCGATGGCTTGAACGCGTTGCAAAGTAATTTTGGATTTTTCTAGAAAAAAAGCCACCCAATTTTACTTGAGTGGCTTTTTTTGTTAATAGAATCTTAACGTTAAACAATTTTGATGGCTTTATAAAATTTGACCTTTATCTTTACGAAAAAAAAGATATGAAAACAACACTTCGCACGTTATTGCTCTTCATCGGAGTTTTAACAATAGGTGCATCATCCTATGCTGATGCACCTTCATGGGCTGACAAAAGAGCCGATAAAAATTATGTTTATGGTGTCGGCATGAGTTTTAAGAACAAAAACCCTAAAGTGGTTTACAAACAAACAGCAGAACGGTATTCAAACGATTATGTTGAAGACGCCCGGCGTAAAGCGTTAAAAAATCTTGCAGAAGCAGTTAGTGGAGTAAATATTTCAGGCAATGACATTTCCCCGGAGTTTGAGATTGAGCCAACACGTTTAAAAGGATTTGAAGTATATCAAATTTACGAAAATAGCCATGAATATTGGATTTCATTTAGGTTGTCGCATGATCAGGCCGAAAAAATTCGACAAGAAATACGTGTAGAAAAAGCTCGCAAAAATTTAAAGGAGGGGAAAAAAGAGTTGAAGGAGTCAGCATTCGACGAAGAGTTTAAAAAGGATAACGAATAATTATTTTCATTTTAAAAAAACTAACTTTATAACATCAAACCAATTTAACTGTATATGAGAAAATTTTGCATCGTATTTTTTCTCTTTGTTGGCACAATATTGCCCAACAAGAGTTTTTCTCAGAACGAAAAATTTAAGGCTCTTTTTATTTACAATTTTACGAAGTACATTGAGTGGCCGGCCGATTTTTCAACTGGAGAATTTATTATTGGAGTTCTTGGCAATTCTCCAATCATTACAGAATTGGAGACTATTAGCGACAAACGAAAAGTGGGGAATCAAACCATTGTTATTCAACAATACAATTCTGTTGGAGACATTCGTAAGTGTCATATTTTGTATTTGCCTTCAGGAAAGTCAGCATCCTTACAAGAAGTATTACAAAAACTTGCTCCATCAACGCCCACTTTGGTCATTACTGACTCTCCCGGATTAGCTAGTAAAGGCGCAGCAATAAACTTTGTTTTAAAAGGGAATCATCAGGAATTTGAGATCAATACTGCTGCTTTGGAGACCTCGAAGTTAAAAGTCAATAATACACTATTAACGCTGGGAACTGTAGTAAATAAATAACTTTTAAAACAGGACTAATTATGAAGAAATATATATACCTTATTTTAATCTCGTTTTCTTTGGCCATCGCAACACCGCTCAATGCTCAGGATCAACCCAAAATCGATTTTTCAAAAATAACTAAAGCTGAAATCCTAAAATTAGGATACGACTTTTTGCTGGATTTGCCTTTTGAAGTTCTGAAAACGTTGGCCGAAGTTGCAGGTATCAGCACCGATGAACTATTACAGATGGCCTTAAATCAGGAGGTAAGTTCAGCGTCCAAAAAAGGTGAAAGTCTTTTTGAGACCCCACTTTCAGCGTCGGTGATTTCGAAGGAGGAGATTCTACTTTCAGGGGCTACCAATGTTGAGGAGGCACTCCGATTAATCCCAGGGTTAATAGTAAGACAGGAAACCAATGGAAATTATGATGTTCATATTCGTGGGAACGATAATATGCCTAGTGGGAATATGTCGCACTTCTCGGAAAATACCCTGTCGTTGGTAATGATTGACAATCGAATCGTGTATAATTATATAAACGGTGGAACTTTATGGGAATCGCTCCCCGTGAGTTTAACCGATATTGAACGTATTGAAGTTGTTCGTGGCCCCTCGAGTGCTTTGTATGGACCTAATGCTGTTTCGGGGGTTATAAATATCATTACCCGCAAACCGATTGATGATGGCATGAAAGTAAATATTGATCTTCAGGCCGGTGGATATAACACAAAGGTTGCCAATACTACCATTTTATATAAATTCAACAATAAATTTCAATGGAAAGCCTTTGGGAATTTTGATGTCCGTGAGCGATTTATGACCGATTATTATGAGTTTTTGCGCCAGGATTATTTACCGGTAGATTCGTTAACCAGTATGTTCAATAATAATTATTTTGCAAAATCAAGAGATCCAAAGTTGGCCAAGGATGTAAAAAAGGTTGGGACTACGTTTTATTACAATCCAACCCCTATGTCCTCATTTTCATTGAACATGGGAATTGAAGATTCACGCTCCCAAACAGTGTTCTTTGAGAATTTGGCAACACCATTATGCATTCGCAATTCGAACACCGGATATATCGATCTCAAAGCACAGGTTGTGGGTTTTTCGGCACAATTGAACTATTTAGGCGGTCAGCAGAATCTTCACGAATTTATGTTAAAACCAATAGTTCAATATGATTTTTCTTTCATCACAGGAAACGTTGAATACGATTGGAACTTGAATCAACTGGGTATTGGACAGTTAAGCATTCGACCCGGTATTAATTTCCAGAACGCCCAATATGATGATAGTAGATATATTAAAGATTACCAACAACAATACAATAATCCGGAATTAGGTGGTTTGTTGGGCGAGAATAAGAAACTCGAAACTCTATCGGGCAATATACGTGTGGATTATCGACCTATACCTTCACTAAGACTTGTTGGAGCCTTTCGTGCCGACAAATTTAACATCCCGGATAAGAATTACTTTTCGTACCAAGGAGGAATTTCTTATTTATTGACTAATAACCACATGGTTCGGTTTGTTACTTCAAAAGCTTATAGAAGTCCGTTTATGGGTGATGTATATGCTGATTATAAAAATTGGTTAGGAGTTAATAGCGGTACGGGGTTAAATATTTATCAAATTTATGCAGGTTTTGAATCGCCGGAAAATAATTTTGATTATCAATTAACCGGACAGACTCTTTACGAACTCGGATATCGAGGCATTCTCACCAATACAATTCAGGTTGATTTAGAAGCGTTTTACACTATAACCAAAGATTTCACCGCACTAATGCCACGAAAAAATAATGAAATTCGTTATAATGACCAAGCTCATAGAATGGAGATATTAAGTATTTGGGAGTATCAAAATCTAAAAATGACAGCTAATCAAATGGGTATATCCGGTGCTGTGAGTATTAGTCCTGCCAAAAGAATGCTTATTAAAGTTTTTGGAACCGTTCAGCAAACGAAGGTGGAAGATTACCCTATTACTTTGATACAAGACAGTTTGGTTAATTTAACCTATAAAAACACACCTTCGCTCTTTGGTGGTTTGAGTTTTAACTATGGTATTAGTGAAAAATGGAATGTGAATGCATCCATTTATGCTTACTCTGAACAAACATATTCAAGGTATCGCTTTGAAGCATCAACATCCACCCATTCTTCCATGTCAACAACCATTAAACCGACAGCAATTCTAAGCGGGAAAATTTCTTACAACATAAAAAACAACAATACTGTTTTTATCAATGTTCGTAATTTAGCACCAACCTACGATCCTGAATTTGGGTTTAGTGATAAGATAAAACCATTGATTTTGTGTGGGTTTAATATAGCACTATAATCAAAAAGCCGCCTTTGGGCGGCTTTTTTTTGATACATTATTTGGGTTTTACTACTAGTTGTCCCATGTAGGTTTTTTCGACAACAATGTTGGTTCCACGAGGGATGAAGCCATTTTTAGCAATAGCATCATACTGTCGGTTTTCGATTTCGACAATCCCCGATGGGCGAAGATCGCATACGGCAATTCCGGTTGCTCCGGCCAAATTCAGAATGGTTTGATCTATACCTATGTAACCTTCGTTAGTGGTTTCCTCGGTGGAAAGAGTTAACATCGAAAGAGTTCTTGATTTGATAAGTTTTCCTCCAAGCCAAATGCTTAAAATTAATGATACTGTAGCCGAGAGAACTACAAGCGACAAAGACTGTAGAATGTTTTTTAATGCCATCGATGGGTTCTGAAATTCCATGCTATCAATCGAGGCGAATACCAATCCTACAATCATAAGAATAATCCCGCTGATTCCTATTATACCAAACCCGGGGATGGCAAATATTTCCACAGCAAGCAGTATTACGCCTATGATGAACACTATAATTTCCCAATTTCCAGCAATACCTTCAATAATGAGAGGTAAAAAGTAGAGTAAGGTAGCAAAAATAGCCAATCCGATAGGAAAACCTATACCTGGGGTTTGAAGCTCGAAATAAATTCCGGCAATAATTAGCATTATAAGAATGCCTTGAACCACAGGGTTTAGAAAAAAAAGAATAATCTTGTCGAGTGTTGAAATGATTTGTGTTTTTTTAACATAGGGGGAAGGCACCTGTGTTTCAATAATTTTGTCGATGCTTTTCATCTCCCCATCGCAATATCCATGACGTATGGCTTCCTGAGTAGTGAAGGCTAAAACCTTTCCATTTTCAGAGATTAATTCTATATAAATATCAGGATCTACCATCGCTTCTGCAATTTTGGGGTCACGTTTCCATACGAATACTGTGTCGTTTCCGTTGATCACGGTATCCCCGCCGTGTGCTTCTGCGGTACTTCGCATCAATGAACGCATGAAACTTTGGTATTTATCGGGTAAGGGTTCTCCTTTTTGATCCACCACAGTTGCAGAACCAATGGATCCGCCAGGTTTCATGAATATCTTTTGGGCGGCAATGCTTATTAATGCTCCGGCGCTGGCTGCATTGTTATCAATAAAAACCCAAACCGGAATTGGACTGTTGAGAATGGCGGTGCGAATGCTGTCGGCTGCGTTTAGCTGCCCTCCGTAGGTATTTAAGTGTATTATTATCAAATCAGCTTGCCACTGTTTTGCTTCAAGCATGGCAGATTGAGTTTTTCTCCACGAGGCTGGGGTTATATCTTCCATTAATTCAAAGATGTAAACCCTTGATGTGTCAGATTTAGAATTTGCATAAATAGGAGCTGAGCTTAGAATAACAATTAAAGAAATCAAAAAGGGAAAAAATGTTTTCATGGTTTTTTATTTTAATTTTTTTTGCTTAGTTGCTTATAGTAATCGAGATACAATTCTAAAGCTTTTCGTCGTTCGGGAGTAAACTCAAATTGAATGTTTTGGGTGAGATAATTTTTGATTGTTTGGAAATTGTGATGCTTATTATTATAGAAAAAATAAATGGAGGAGTCGATATTCTGAATACCTAAGGTTATAGCATCGTTTAGAATTTTTGTGTAATCTGGAGGAACATTGGGTTGTGCAACCCACACAGCAAAAGCAAAGGGTAATTGTGTTAAAGTGTGCCATTCCTCTGCAAGATCGTAAGAGAAGCGGAACGTGTTTTTCATTAACAAACAACGATCTCCGATTAGTAGTAAAGCTTCATTTGGGGCAATCTTGCTAATATCATTATCGGATTGTAGCGGAACAAATTCTACCTTTTTTCCCCAATGAAAGTGCATCAGGATTTTTGTCAGCAATACCGATGTGGTAGATTGGTAATCCAGCAAAATTCGCTCGATGGCTTCAATGGGTTGATTTGAAAAAAGTTTAACCGTTTCAACTTTTTTTTCGGCTCCTATGCAGTAGTTGGTTATGATCCGGAAATTATTGGGCGCTACTAATCCTCCCACCGGAAGTAAGCCAATGCTGATTTCATTATTTAATAACTTTTTTACTCCGGCTGAAGGATAATCAAGCACCGGCTTAAAATATTTTGAGGCTTCGGGGTGATTTAAAATTCCATAAAGAAATGGCCATGTGTTTATGTAGGAAACAACGGAAATAGGAATTGGGTTAAGCATACAGATTCTTTTCTTGTTCAAAGATACAAAACAAACTTTTTTCTCTGAATGAGAAAAACTTAATCACAAACAAAAAACGCTTTCTGCCGAAAGATGTTTTCAGACTAATAGGTTTATTTGTACATTTGCCTGTTAAAAATGATTGGCATGGATCATCACTCTTTATTAGCTACGTCGCCAATAGACGGACGTTACGCAAAACAGACGGAGTTGTTGCGGCAATATTTTTCGGAATTTGCCATTATTCGGTACCGAATTTGGGTTGAAGTGGAATATTTCATAGCACTCTGTGAATTGCCGCTGCCACAATTAGCTGCCTTCCCCACTGAAAAATTTGGCGAATTACGGGAATTGTATTTGAAATTGACTCCGGAAAATGCTATCCGTGTAAAAGAGATTGAAAAAGAGACAAATCACGATGTAAAGGCTATTGAATATTACATTAAAGAACGTTTAAAACATTGTGGGATTGATCAATATTTGGAGTTTATTCATTTTGGGCTTACATCGCAGGACTTAAATAATACAGCTTTCCCCGCAGCTTTGAGGGATTCAATTCATGATGTATATCTGCCGTTGCTTGAGGAAATTATCACCGATTTGCGGTTGAAATATGTGGAATGGGCGGATGTCCCCATGCTTGCAAGAACTCATGGACAACCGGCATCGCCCACGCGTTTGGGAAAGGAAGTTGGAGTGTTTGTTGAACGGCTGAACACTCAAGTGCAGATGTTAAAACAGTTGCCATTCTGTGGGAAATTTGGAGGTGCTACGGGAAATTTCAATGCGCATTTTGCAGCCTATCCAAAAATTGACTGGGTAACGTTTGCAAACCGCTTCTTGAATGAAAAGTTAAATCTTCAGCGGCTGCAAACTACAACTCAGATTTCTCATTACGACGATATGTCGGCGCAATTCGACAATCTTGTGAGAATAAATAACATCCTAATAGACCTATGTCGGGATTTTTGGATCTATATTTCGATGGACTACTTCAAGCAACGTATTAAGAAAGGCGAGGTAGGATCGTCGGCAATGCCCCACAAAGTTAATCCGATCGATTTTGAAAATGCAGAAGGAAATTTAGGTTTGGCTAATGCTTTGTTTACCCACCTAAGTCAAAAATTACCTATTAGTCGTTTGCAGCGCGACTTAACCGATTCTACCGTGATTCGTAATATTGGGGTACCTTTGGCTCATAGCTTGATAGCTCTAAAAAGTCTGCAAAAAGGCTTAAGCAAAATTATTATTAACTTTGACAAAATTAACCAAGATTTGGAAAACAATTGGAGTGTGGTCGCTGAAGGAATTCAAACTATTTTACGACGGGAAAATTATCCCAATCCCTATGAGGCACTGAAAGCCCTCACTCGTACAAACCAAAAGATTGATCAACACGCCATTCACGATTTCATTCAATCGTTGGATGTTTCTGATTCGGTTAAAAAAGAACTAATGGCGTTGACCCCTAAAAATTATCTTGGTATAAAACCACAATAAAAATTTGACACCAATGAACAACCTTCGATCGCTCCTTAAGTACGTATTTCCGAAATATACAAAATACATTATTTTGCATGCTTTAGCAGTGGTATTTTCGATAATTTTCGGATTGTTCACTTTGACGATGGTAATTCCATTTCTTGGAATTCTGTTTGATAGTCAGCCCTTAATAACCGAACCTATTCCATGGACATTTTCAACCAATGCGGTAATCCACAATTTTAATTATTTTTTAAGCCAAGTAATAGTAACCCAAGGGAAAGTTCAAGCCCTGTGGTTAATATCAATTTTTGTGATAGTTACCGCTCTTTTGAAAAACTTATTCTTGTATCTATCCCGATATTGGATGATTAATGTACGAACCGGGGTGATTGTTGATTTGCGAAACGCTGTTTATTCTCATTTGGTTCGACTACATATGGGTTTTTATTCCAACGAGCGAAAGGGCGATATTATTTCCCGAATGACCAACGACGTAAATGAGGTGGAATTTTCCATTATGCAATCGATAGAAATTGTATTTAAGGAACCTTTAACCATCCTGGTTTACGTTTTTGCTCTTATCTACTTAAGCCCTGAACTCTCGCTTTTTATGCTCATATTGTTGCCATTAACCGGAATCATCATAGGCCGAATTGGTAAGAGTCTTAGAAAAAAATCAGTAGTAGCTCAAAACAAATTAGGAGGTTTAATTTCCATCATTGAGGAAACGTTGGGAGGGATGCGTATCATTAAAGTTTTCAACGCACAGGAAAGGATGAGGAAGCGTTTTTTTGATCACAATGCAAGCTATAATAAGGTTTTAATTAAAATTTGGCGTAAGCGTGACTTGGCTACTCCGTTAAGCGAATTTTTAGGAACTCTTGTCGTGGTGATAATTATGTGGTATGGCGGACGCATGGTGCTACACGGAACCGGCGATTTGACATCACAGGAATTTATTGGGTATTTGGTGGTCTTTTCTCAAGTAATTAATCCGGCAAAAGCTTTTTCAAACGCTTGGTATAACATTCAAAAAGGAAGAGCCTCAGCCGAACGCCTCGATTTTATTCTTAAAACCGAACCGGCTATAAAAAATCACGATAATGCACTGCAAATTCAAGAATTTAAGGAGAAAATCGAATATCGGAATGTTTGGTTTCGATACCAAACGGATCCTGTGCTGAAAAATATAAATCTCACCATCGAAAAAGGAAAAACCATTGCTCTTGTGGGGCAAAGCGGAAGCGGGAAATCAACGCTGGTTGACTTACTTCCGCGTCTTCACGATGTGACGGAAGGTGCAATCTATTTCGATGGAATCGATATACGTACCATTCATACTAGAAGTTTACGATCGCAAATGGGCATTGTCAACCAAGAACCGATTTTGTTCAACGATACCATTTTTAACAACATAGCCTTTGGTGTTGAAAATGCAACCATGGAACAAGTTATCGAGGCTGCCAAGGTTGCTAATGCTCACGACTTTATTATGTCGACTCCCGACGGATATCAAACCATAATTGGCGATCGTGGTAGTAAACTTAGTGGTGGTCAACGACAACGGATCAGTATTGCAAGAGCAGTGCTATCGAATCCGCCCATTCTTATTCTTGACGAAGCTACATCGTCGCTTGATACCGAGTCGGAACGATTGGTTCAGGAAGCTATTACTCGTGTGATGAAGTCGAGAACCTCCATTGTTATAGCTCATCGATTGTCAACAATCATTCACGCTGATTTGATTTGTGTGATGAAAGATGGTGAAATTGTTGAAATCGGAAACCATCAGGAACTATTAGAAAAGAATGGCATCTACAAACGATTGCACGATATTCAAATGTTCGCTTAATAATTATTGAGGATTGTCAATTATCCAAATGTATAAACAGATGAAAGTATCAGGTTTTACCTTTATCCGAAACGCTATAAAATACGATTATCCGATTGTGGAAGCGATTCGATCAATCCTGCCTATTTGCGATGATTTTATTGTAGCCGTGGGGAAAAGCGATGACCAAACTTTAGATTTAATCAGGCAAATCGATCCCTCAAAAATAACCATTCTTGAGACCGTGTGGGACGATTCTTTACGTGAAGGCGGTAGAGTATTGGCTGTTGAAACCAACAAAGCTTTCGATGCGGTGCCGTCCGATAGCGATTGGGCTTTCTACATTCAAGGAGACGAGGTGGTTCATGAACAATACCTGGAAACTATCAGAAGCGCCATGCAGCTACATTTGAATAATCCAACCATTGAAGGTCTTCTTTTTAAATATCTCCATTTTTATGGATCATACGACTATGTTGGATCATCCTATCGGTGGTATCGCAATGAAATTCGGGTGATTCGTAACGATAAACGAATTCGATCGTTTCGCGATGCTCAAGGGTTTCGGAAGGAAAACCGAAAACTGATTGTAGCTCCCGTTGATGCCTATGTTTACCATTACGGTTGGGTGAAAGAACCATCGGCAATGCAACAAAAGCAGGAAACTTTCCATAAGCTATGGCACGACGATCGTTGGGTTGAAAAAAATGTGTATAAAACCCCCGAGTATGACTATAAAAAAAATATCGATCAGTTGGAACGCTTCCATGGAACCCATCCTGCAGTAATGCGAGAACGGATTGATCGCATCAATTGGACATTCGAATACGATATCTCTTTCAATAAAAAAACGTTTAAGCAGCAAGTAAAAGAGTTTTTTGAGCGGGTTTTCGGAATTGAAATCGGATACAAGAACTACAAAATTTATCGTAAGTGGTTTTAAGATACGGATATGAAATACTAAATTCAACAAATAAATGCAACTTTTTCAGAGGAGATAAAGAATAAATTT
>DAOTAV010000067.1:0-11648 GCA_035382785.1 Salinivirgaceae bacterium
ATTTTTCTAATGACCGCCATTAGAAATTCTGGCTAATGACAATTTTGGGTTAAAAAAAAAATCATAGGATTGTAGATTATTGTTCAGAAACCTATCTTGTCATCCATGGAGTTTATTGAAGGAAAAAGTTATTATGCAATATAACCAATGTAGCAAATATTGTATAATAAACTTAAAAACATGTATACCAGATACTTATAAAAAATAGGTGACTTTAAGGGCAAAAAATAGCTTGGCATAAAATAACCGATTGATTCGATTGCATATTATAGAATTTTTCCTATTTTGCAGATGGATTTAAACAACCATGCTTTCAACTCAAAACAAAGCACTAAATATCAATCTCACGCCGCACATTTACGGGACATTAAGTGAAATTGGCGGAGGACAGGAAGTTGCACGTCATTTTTTTCGAGCCGGGGGAGCATCGGGAACCATCGCTAAATCAATATCCGCTTACGATAAAGTTTATAGCGATTTTTTATATCGGGGCAAGGCTCGACGCTATGTTTCCAAAGAAAGATTGGTGCAAATGCTCGAAACGGAATTTAACGAATTAGTTTCGCTTTTAAGTGAAAATCGAGGCGAAAACACCTGCTTTTTTTCTTTTGCCAACACTGTTGAAACATTAAACTTCAAAAAGGACAACGAAGGACACGGTTGGATTGGTATCCAGTATCAACATGCTCCCGGTGCAGAGTGCAGCCGCATTGTTCTTCATGTAAAACTAAAAGAAAATCATACGAATCTACAACAAAACACCCTCGGAATTCTAGGAATAAATTTGATTTATGCTACCTTTTTCCTCAATGGTTATGAGGAAATCATTGATTCGTTGATGGATAATCTTTCGCCCGACCAACTTGAAATCGACATGCTCTCCTTTGAAGGTTGCCGCTTTCAGGAAATCGATAACCGACTGGTAAGTTTGCTCTTGGTTAAGAAAGGTTTAACTCCGGCAAGTGTTTTTGATCGGAACGGACAAATTCAGCAACCGGGTGACCTCCTTTATAAAAAGAATGTTTTATTATTAAGAGGTAGCTTTAGACCGCCGACCTATGTTCACTTTGATATGCTGAAAACCGGATTTGCACTGATGCGCAAAGAATTAAATGCCAACAAAGAAAACAGCATAATCCTTTGTGAAATTACTTTAAATAACTTACTCAAATCGCAAGATTTTAACGAAAAAGATTATCTCGATCGGGTTGATTTGCTCAATAGCATGGGACAAAACGTTCTGATTTCGAATTTTCAGCAATTCCATCAAGTGTCGCAATACATCTGCAGCACAAAAATTAACTCATTACGATTGGTTTTAGGTGCCAATATTTTGCAAAAAGTTTTTGATGAGACTTATTACAAAAACCTACGTGGTGAGATCCTAGAAGCAATGGGACGCCTTTTCTCAAACAAAGTAAAACTTTATGTTTATCCATTCATCCAAAACAATCGTTTAATTCAATCTCAAAATTTAGATTTCCCATCAAACCTAAAGCATCTTTATCAGTACTTAATTGATCAACAATTAATTATCGATATAATCGGAGCAAAACAATCAATTCTTACAATACGCAGCGAAGAGGCACTCCGATTGATGCGTGAAGATAATCCCGAATGGAAAGTAATGGTACCGGTTTTTATACAACGAAAAATTGAGGGGCAGTCATTATTTAAAAGCTAACCCGCCGATAGAACAACCATAATCTCTCGCTTCTCCACATGCCATTGTTTGAAATGAAACATTGATTGGAACTAAAATCCTGTAAATTTGAGAGATTCAAACACAAAAACTGTGGATAGATTTTGCACCCTTGTGTTTAAAAGCAATAAAAACTAGATTTCAATAAAGTTTTAGAGTATCTTCAGGATTTAGAAAATAACTTTAACTTTGCTCGACTTTATACCTAAAAAAACGATTAACTATGAACAAAGTGTCCCTTTTGCTGGCAGCCATTCTAATGCTGACTCAGTGCACCAAAAGTAAGTACCAAACCGTTACAAAGAAAGACAAAAACGGTTATGTTTATGAAGAAACTACCAACGATCCGTTTGGGGTTCGCGTTTACACCCTGAAAAATGGATTAAAAGTTTACCTTTCAGTGAACAAAGACGAACCCCGAATCCAAACCTTCATTGCTGTGAAAGCAGGCTCAAGCTACGATCCCGAAGAAACAACCGGTTTGGCTCATTATCTGGAACACATGATGTTCAAAGGTTCTAATGAGATCGGTGCCCTCGATTGGGAAAAGGAAAAAGCCTATTTAGATGAAATCTCCAACCTGTTTGAGCAACACAAAGCGGCTACCGATCCCCAAGAAAAAAAAGCAATTTATCACAAAATCGACAGTGTTTCACAGTTGGCTTCGAAACTGGTGGCTGCCAACGAATACGATAAACTGATTAAATTTATTGGGGGTAAAAACACCAACGCATACACATCTACCGAACGTGTGGTGTTTATGAACAATATACCTTCCAATGAATTGGAACGCTGGCTAAAGATAGAACGCAGCCGGTTCAAAGAACTCGCTCTCCGATTATTTCACACCGAACTGGAGACCGTTTACGAAGAATTTAACATGGGACAAGACAACGATGAACGTCAGGCTTACTACAAATTTATGGAGCTGTTGTTCCCAAACCACGTTTATGGGACACAAACCACCATTGGAAAGCCTGAGCATCTGAAAAATCCTTCGATGGTCAACATTCAAAACTACTTTAAGAAATACTATGTTCCTAACAACATGGCATTCTGTATGTCGGGAGATCTCGATTTTGAAGAAACCATTCAAAAAATCGATCAATATTTTGGCGATTTCGAGCGTTCTCTGGTTGAGCCGGTAAAAAATAAACCTGCCGATCCGATTGTTGGTGTAAAAACCGCAGAAGTATTTGGCCCAAAGAGCGAATTCGTGTATGTTGGTTACCGTTTTGCCGGAAACAAATCGGAAGATGAAAAATATGTAACCCTCATCAGCGAAATCTTAAGCAACGGCAAAGCAGGTTTAATGGATCTTGACCTCAATCAGGCACAAAAAGTTCTTCAATCAGGAGCCTCTACTTCGTTTATGAAACAATACGGATTTTTGATGCTATACGGCTATCCCAAACAAGACCAAACTCTTGAAGATGTAAAAACTCTAATGATTGAAGAAATCGAAAAGATTAAGAAAGGAGAATTTGAAGATTGGATGATCCAGGCAGCCATTAACAACGTAAAATTACAAATGCTGCAAATGCTGGAGTCGAACAATCGTGCACATCTCTTTGTCGGAGCTTTCACCGAAGGAATGGATTGGAGCGAACAATTGGCCTACTACGATGAATTGGCTACTATTACCAAAAAACAACTGGTTGCTTTTGCCAACAAGCATTTCGGTGAAAATTATATAGTAATGTATAAACGTACCGGCAAAAACGAAAACGCCGTTAAGGTTGAAAAACCGAAAATTACTCCTATCCAAATCGATCGCACAAGACAATCGGAATTTGCCACCCAATTAATGAGCATAGAAACAAAACGCATCGACCCTGTGTTTGTCGATTTCAAAACTGCAATTCAAACCCAAACGCTAAAAGATGGCATTTCCTTAAGTTATATCAAAAACAATGTAACTCCGTTGTTTACCCTATACTACATAATCCCTATGGGGAAACTCAACTCGAACAAACTTGAAATTGCCGTAAATTACCTTCAATATCTTGGCACCGACAAATACACTCCCGCCCAACTTCAACAGGAGCTTTTCAAAAACGGGTTAACGTTTGGTGTTTTCACTTCCGACGATGAGTCAAGAATCTATATGTCTGGTTTGGAGGAAAATCTTCCTGTGGCAGTCGATTTACTGGAGCATATTCTCCACAATGTGGTTCCCGATGAAACAATTTACGCCGATTATGTTAAAGGCGTTATTCGTTCACGCATGAACGCCAAAAAAGATAAAAACCAAATTCTTTGGGAAGGGTTATTAAACTATGGTAAATATGGAGCAATTTCGCCAGCAACCGATATTATATCAAACAAAGAATTGGCAGAAATCAATCCGACCGAACTGACCGACCTAATCAAAAGTCTCTACAAATATCCGCACGAAATCTTTTACTATGGACAAAAAGAAATGAGCGAGGTGGCTCAATTGATAGGAACAAAACATCAAATGCCCGATGAATTTCTAGCTATCCCTACTAAAAAAGAGTACCCTGAGCGCAATATCGACAAGAACGAAGTTTATTTGACCAACTGGGATATGGTACAGGCTAACGTTCTGCTCATAGCAAAAGCTGAGAAAAACAACATTGCCGATTATCCGGCGATAAGATTATTTGGAGAATTTTATGGCAGCGGACTTTCTTCGATTGTATTCCAAGAAATGCGTGAAGCGAGAGCTTTAGCTTACACCGCATGGGCTCAATATTCCATTCCAGTGACCAACAACGAATCGCATTATGTGCTTGCCTTTGTGGGAACACAACCCGATAAAATCAAAATTGCCACCGATGCTATGCTTGACTTAATGAGCAACATGCCCCAAGCCGAAAGACAGTTCAATGGAGCCAAAGATGCTATTCTACGTCAAATCGAAACAAGTCGCACCGTACGCGAAAACATCTTCTGGACTTATCGTCGAAACTTGAAACGTGGAATCGATTACGATATCAACCGTGAAATTTACAGCGAAGTGCAAAAAATCGATTTGAACCAATTCAGTAACTTTTTCAACAACAAAATAGCCGGTAAGAAATTTGCATTTATGGTTCTAGGCCCCAAAGCTGCCATTGATATGAAAATATTAGCAAAAATTGGCCCGGTGAAAGAATTGTCGGTTGACCAACTCTTCCCATATTAAGCCAATATTCCGATTTTAAACTACACGGAGAATCATCTCCGTGTAGTTTTTTTTAACTCAAACCATGGAAACACTTAACTTCCCTTCCATCGATGCCGAAATAAAAATCAGTGATGAAGGACAAGCCCAAATTTTCGACAGAATTCGCCGTCAATGGGTGGCACTAACCCCCGAAGAATGGGTTCGTCAACACGTGATTGCTTACTTGGTAGATTATCTGAATTACCCGGCAGCCTTGATGGAGGTAGAAAAAGGGCTTAAGTCATACATCGGTAAAGGTCGCACCGATATTCTCGTCAGAAATCGAAAACTTCAACCGCTTTTGCTTGTGGAATGTAAAGCCCCATCGGTGAAACTAAATCAGAAATCGCTCGAGCAACTCTTTCAATACAACCTGGAATACAAAGCCCCTATTTTACTACTAACCAATGGTTTAATTCATTATTGCATTAGCATTGATTTTGTAAACCATGACACACGCGTATTATCCCAAATTCCACCTTATCATAGCGAAACCTCCGAACAAAATATTTAATTTTGTGCACCATTGAAACCGATGATCAAACAAACATCTATCAATCAACAAAATCCAATCATTAAATATCATTAAATATCACTTGATATCATTCAACAGAAATCAAAGAGCATCGTTCATGAGAAAGCTAGCCCATTACCTGTCGTTAGTTAAATTTAGCCACACATTGTTTGCCATGCCTTTCGCCCTCACCGGTTTTTTCGTGGCTACCCATCATTACGGTTACCCCTTTGATCTGAAACTGCTTTTGTTGGTGATTTTTTGCATGATTACCGCACGAAACGCCGCCATGTCCTTCAATCGATATATCGACCGCGAGTGGGATAAGAAAAATCAACGCACAACAAGACGGGAAATACCGGCAGGCATTATTTCTCCCAAAAATGCTTTAGTGTTTGCGATTTCAAACGCTGTTTTGTTTGTTTTCATTACATTTTTTATCAATCGACTCTGTTTTTATCTAAGCCCGATAGCTCTTTTGATAATTCTAGGCTACAGTTACACTAAACGGTTTACTCCTTACAGTCATTTTATTTTGGGGATCGGTCTGGGTATTGCGCCTGTTGGGGCTTTTCTAGCTGTGGCCGGCCAATTTCACCTGTTACCCGTGATTTTAAGTTTTGCCGTATGGGCGTGGGTCAGTGGGTTCGACATTGTTTATGCTTTGCAAGACGAAGAATTCGACCGAAACAACAAGCTCTTTTCCATTCCGGCAATGGTAGGCACCCAAAAAGCGCTTTGGTTGGCTCGCCTGATGCATGTCATTTCGGCCACATTGATTGCAATATTTACTATTGGGGTCGGTATAAACTGGCAGCTAACTTTCTCTGCCATAATTTTCGTTGCATTGCTCATTTACCAACACATTAAAATCAAATCGGACGACTTGTCCAATATCAATTTTGTGTTTTTCACCATCAATGGCTTTGCTTCGTTGATGTATGCCATCTTTGCCATTTGGGGGCTTTGCATAAAATAGCCAAGAACACTCCAGCCTCAATTTTAACCATTTCAGCTACAAAAACAATCTCTGTTTCTCAATTCGTTGTATTTTTATGACGATAAACAAACACTCATGAGCCGCTTCCTTGGGGAAATAACCGAAAAAGATTTTCATTTCATCAGTCGAATCACTTCCTACACAACCCGATACACTATCTTACGCATAGCAATAGTGACGCTGATTGGAGCCTTATTTCTTCTTTTGGCCACCAACGTAACTTCCGATTTCGAACAAAAAATTCCGTTTCATATTTATATCCAAGTAATTACAACTTTTGTTCTGCTATCCGAGGCCAATGTCCTGTTTGCTAATCTTGCCGAACGATTCTTTCCTATTCCAGAAAAAATTAAAAGCCGCATTGTCATTCATTTTATCATTAGTGTTGGTTTAGGTTTAATTTCCATCGCTTATTTCAGCAGTTTAAATATTGTTGAAAACATTCTTCAACAACGCATCGTGTGGTTACTCATAGCTTTGGGGCTTTTTTTCATCTTCTACCTGATTATGTTCAGCATCGGATTACGAATCACCGAAAAATGGATTTGGTCTATGAAAGAGATCGATCAACTACGCGAAGCTCATCTTATCAACGAATACAACTCACTTCAGGATCAGCTCAATCCCCATTTTTTGTTCAACAACCTTAGTGTCTTAAAATCGCTCATCATCTATAATCCCGAAGCTGCTGCAACTTTTATTCAGAATTTTACGGATGTTTATCGATATGTTTTGCAAAACGCCAAAAAACCTTCAGTCCAACTTTCCGATGAACTTACTGTCATAAAATCGTATCTCGAATTACACCGCGAACGTTTGGGCAATGCCATGATAGTTGAATACGATATCAAACCCGAATCAACCGATCGCGAAATTGCCCCGATGGCTCTCCAATTGCTGGTTGAAAATGCCTTGAAACACAACGTTGTGAGTAAGAAACAACCGCTAACCATAAAAATAAAATCGACCGAAGAGTGGGTTGAGGTATCAAACAATTTAAACCCCAAAGAATCAACTTATTCCACACAGAAAGGACTTTCAAATCTTTCACAACGAGTTCGATGGTTGACCTCAAAAGATATCAAAATTGAAAACAACGAAAATGAATTCAAAGTAAAAGTACCTCTGTTATGACAATAAAGACCATAAAAGTTCTGATTGTTGAAGACGAAGAACACAACCGCCGGCTCTTGTCGGGCATGATAAGGCAACTTCGTCCGCAATGGACTGTGGCCGATGTAACAGAAAGCGTCGCCGAAACCATTGAATGGTTACAAAACAACACGGCCGACATAATTTTCATGGACATTCAGCTGGCCGACGGCATTTGCTTTTCGATATTCGAAAAAGTTACTATCGACACCCCGATAGTTTTCACTACAGCTTACGATAATTATGCCATTCGGGCGTTTAAAGTCAACAGTATTGATTATCTTCTAAAACCATTGAAAGAAGAAGATCTTCGTTCCGCTATCGAAAAATTTGAGAAACAACTTTCCACCAAAGCATCGGATCTTAATTTTAACGAATTGATGAATGCAGTGTTGCAAGGTGTGAAAAAATTTCGAACGCGATTTCTAGTCCATGGAACCAAAGCATACTATAAAATTGATGTTGAGCAGATTGCTTACTTTTACAGCAGCAACAAAATAACATTTGCCCGCCTTTTTGACAAAACTGACCATATTCTAGACGCTAGCCTTGAAAGTATTGAAGATGAAATAGATCCCGAACGCTATTTTCGCGCCGGACGCAACATTATTGTTAATATCAACGCCGTTGTGTCTTTTGAAGATTACTTTGGGGGGAAACTGATTCTTCGGCTGAACCCTCCGTTTGAAGAACAAGTTACTGTGAGCCGTCTTAAGAATACTGCTTTCAAACAATGGTTAGGGAAATAATTTCCATTTATGAAAACCAAACCGAAGGTTTTCCATCAACATTAATAGAAATACGGTGCTTCCCGAAATCTGCTATTTTCGTTTTTTTTGAAAAAAGTCACGAATCAAATCGGCACAATCGTCGGCCATGATTCCGCCAACAATTTTTGTTTTTGGATGATACAGATTCCCAAAACGAGAGCTTCCGAACTTTGGGTCATGAGCTCCGAAGACAACTTTCGAAATTTTTACCCAAAACAGAGCTCCGGCACACATTACGCAGGGTTCAAGCGTAACATACAATGTGCAATTTTCAAGATATTTTGCGCCTAAAGCCTGGCTAGCCGATGATATGGCAATAATTTCCGCATGGGCTGTGACATCATCCAAAGCTTCAGTTTGATTGTGACCTTTCCCGATGATACGATTGTTGGCAACTATCACTGCACCAATGGGCACTTCATCTTCTTCGTAGGCACAAAGAGCCTCTTTGAATGCCATTTGCATAAAATATTGGTCGTCAAACATCATCGGGTACGACGTAAAAAAGGATAAATAGCGATTAAAAATAATGCTGAGAGTAAAAAAGCCACAAGAGTGGCAACCCCCAACGACCAAATCGAATAAAGATAGTTGACCGAGAGAGCATACACCACAATGTTACCGCTGGCAAGGATCATGGTTTTCGCTGTGGCTTTAGCAAAGTCGATGCCCTGCGAACGGGTTAAAATTACCATACTGGTGAGCATCACCGCCGGGAAGGTACTGAAAATACCGGTCCAAAAATGTCCAGCAAACCTACTGACAATTACCGTCAAAGCGACCACCGTTCCTGCAAACAAAGCACGATAAACCAACATCTGCCATTTAAAGGGCTGGTTCCGTTTTGATACCGATTCTACCTTCAATTTATGCTCTAAAACTACATATGATATGGCAAGAACAAAGAGATAAATAACCAAAATCAAAGCCGTGGATTGAATGGAGAGAAACCGAAAAGAAATAGCTAAAAAAGCCCAAGCAGTCAGCGATATTGAAGTAGCCACCAACAAACCTCGTTGAGAAACGGTGATAAAAACCAACAAAAACAACGAATTGATAGCCATTCCAAGAGGTACGGTTAAAGCAGCCTCCGCAGCAAAGTGTTTACCCATGGTAAATGCCACAAAAAGCAATGAAACCAACACTGTACTTGGCAATAAAGCAATAACACCGCCGGTTTTAGTCCCTAAACGTTCGGCAATCCATGTTGAAAGGGATATCCAAAATCCAGCAGTGATAAATGATAGTCCGGCGTTAATAAGAATAGCTGTCATTAGATTCTAAAGTCGTTTTATCAGTTCTTTAAACAAGATAAGCAGATTTTGTTCGGCAGCAGTCGCAACGGCAATAATCTGGCTAAGTTCCACCGGTTTGAGATTATCGGGATCGCACTCGTCGGTTAAAACACTAACAGCCGCAACTTTCATTCCCATATGAGCGGCCGCTATGACTTCGGGGGTAGTACTCATTCCTACTGCATCGGCACCAAGCAATCGCAACATTCTATACTCAGCTGCAGTTTCAAGCATCGGCCCTTGCATTGATGCATAAACACCGCTATGAAGTTTCAATTTGTGCATTTTGGCAATTTCTTGCATCAATCGCACTAATTCTGGTGTATAGGCTTTGCTCATATCGGGAAACCGTGGCCCTAACAATGGATTGTTTTTGCCACGTAAAGTGTTGATAAACTGAAAATTAATATGATCGCTTATGGCCATCAATGATCCAACCTCAAATGCGGGATTTAAGGCTCCGGCAGCATTTGATATTAAAAGAGTATCAGCCCCAAGAAGTTTCATAATCCTCACCGGTAGAGCTATTTGTTCTGCAGAATAACCTTCGTAATAATGAAAACGACCTTGCTCAATCAATACTTTTTGACCCGAAAGAACTCCAAAAACAAATTTCCCACAGTGCGACTCAACGGTTGAGACAGGAAACCCATCAATTTCGGAATATGAAATCTCGGTTATCACTTCAACATCACGCACTAAAGCCCCTAAGCCGGTTCCTAAAATTATTCCAACTCGAGGAGCATCAACACCTTTTCTACGCAAAGTATCTATAGCCTTATCCAAAATATTCATATCTGAATTTTTCTTGCAAAGGTAAAAATCAACCGAATATTTGGAATCAACGGAAACCCTTATTCAAAAAAATTGTTCAAAATTTGTACATTTGGGATAAGAAACGAAAGGGAATTAATCAACGAAACGAAAAAACTATGTCAATAAAAATGGTTGTGACCGACCTTGATGGAACTCTTCTTCGCGACGATAAAACTATTTGCGAACGCGACCGTCGCAGTTTTGAACATTTAGGAAATAAGCAAATTGTGAGAGTAGCAGCAACCGGTCGAAGCTTATTTGCCGTTGAGAAAGTGCTACCCGGCGATTTTCCGTTTGATTATATCGTGTTCAGCACCGGAACAGGAATTTATGATGTTAAATCAAAAAAAATTATTCTTTCACACAGTTTAAAATCTCGTGAAATTAACGAAATAGCCAAAGTTCTTTTTTCAGAAAATCTCGACTTTACTATTCATGCTCCTATTCCCAACAATCATACTTTCCAATATTATCTAACTGAAAACGAAAACGCAGGCTTTCGCCAATACAGAGAATTTTATCGCGAATGCTGCAGTCCCTTAGAACCCAACCATGATTTGCCGAATGAAGCCTGTCAATTCTTAACCATTATGGAAAACTCTCCAATGCAGTTTGAGCGGATAAAACAAAGATTATCAAAGTTTAAAGTGATTCGAACCACTTCTCCCTTCGATCATAACTCGCTTTGGATGGAAATTTTTCCCAAAAACGTAAGCAAAGGTGATACTGTCGCCTGGTTGTGCGAGAAACTGAACATCACTCCACACCAAGTGCTTGCCATCGGAAACGACTTTAATGATATAGATTTTCTTAATTATGCGGGACATTCTCGACTGGTCGAGAACGGACACGATGAATTAAAAGGCCGTTATCGCTTGGTTCCTTCCAATAATAACAATGGAGTGTCTGAAGCAATCAGGGAATTCATTCCATTAAACTTCTGACGAGTTTCAGTCGTTATATTTCAGAAACCATTATCAGAAAGATTCTAAAGTTTATTGTTGACATAAAACATTACACAAAACCATGAAACCGGAATTTAACTTTCAAGATAAACCGGATTTCCCATCAACTGAAGTTGAGCAACAATATCAACGGTTAATCGAAAAATGCCGTGAGAAAATGTCTTCCGAAGAGCTTCGTTTGGTAGAAGAAGCCTATGCCATGGCTTCCAATCTGCTGAAAGAACGATATCGGCAATCCGGAGAACCCTACATCGTTCATCCT
>DAOTAV010000068.1:0-11450 GCA_035382785.1 Salinivirgaceae bacterium
TTTAGTACTGTACCTTCGTCGTTCCAGTTTGGGATGTTTTCCGGGATGGAGTGCTCTTTAAAATGTTGAATGGCGTATTGAGCCGAGCGGTTTGCAAACACAAGAGCTTCAATCAAAGAGTTTGATGCCAAGCGATTGGCACCGTGTAGCCCGGTGCTGGCAAGTTCTCCACCAGCCAAGAGATAATGAATTGAGCTGCAGCCGTTTTTATCAACTTTGATTCCACCGCATTGGTAATGTGCCACTGGAACGACGGGTATCAAATCTTTTGTTATGTCAATTCCATATTTGGCTAAGTGTTCGGCGATATTTGGAAAACGTTTCAAAAGTTCGTCTTTGTCAAGATGTCGGCAATCTAAATACACAAAGTCGCTACCGTGAATTTTCATTTCTTGGTCGATAGCTCGTGCAACAACATCGCGGGGAGCTAATTCAAGTTGCGGTGAATATTTATGCATGAATTCCTCTTGGTCGATGTTTCTCAAGATAGCTCCAAAGCCTCTCAGAGCTTCCGTGAGTAGAAATGCGGGTTTAATTCCGGAATTATAGAACCCGGTGGGATGAAATTGCACGAATTCCATGTTTTCGATATGGCCTTTAGCTCGATAGAACATCGCAACACCGTCGCCGGTGGCAATCTCCGGATTCGTTGTGTTCTGATACAGATTACCCGAACCGCCGGTTGCAAGATAGGTTACAGGCGACAGAAAGGTGTATATCTTGTGGGTTTTCGTATCCATCACATAGCATCCATAACATTCGATGTCGGTATCGTAGCGTATTACCGATTTCCCTAAATGATGTTGCGTAATAATATCAATGGCAAAATGGTTCTCAAAAACATCGATGTTGGGATGTTGTTTCACTTGGTTGATCAAGCCAATTTCAATTTCATATCCGGTAATATCTTTAAAGTGGAGAATCCTTCGTTCGGAATGGCCTCCTTCTTTGGCGAGATGAAAATTTCCGCTGTTATCGGTATCGAATTTTATTCCCCAGTTTATCAATTGTTCTATTTGTTCCGGAGCTTCTTTCACCACCATTTCAACAACCTCACGGTTGTTAAGATAACACCCGGCTTTTAGTGTGTCTTCAATATGTTTTTCAAAATTATCGGGCTGTTGCATTACCGTAGCTATTCCGCCTTGTGCGTATCGCGTATTCGACTCGAGCAGTGTTTTTTTGGTCACGATAGCAACTTTCCCGAAAGGGGCAACCTTCAAAGCATAACTTAATCCGGCTATCCCACTCCCAATAATCAAAAAGTCATAATAGCGTTTCATCCTTGCTATATTTGTTTGTATTACACAAAAGTAATAAAAATGTTTCTGGCAGGGATATCTTTGGACACAAATCTCTGCTATATTCGAACAAAATCATTGATTGATTTAGTTGATGTTGCTTTTCCAGAAGTGAGGAGTAAATAAAATCAAGAATGTGTAAAGTTCAAGTCTTCCGGCAATCATTAGAATAGTGAGAAGGATTTTACCAAGGTCGGGGAGGTGAGCAAAATTGGATGCCGGACCAACGGTTCCAATACCCGGACCAACGCCTCCTTGCGCGGTAATTACTGAACCCATGGCGGTGGCCAGGTCAACTCCTAGAAGTGACATGCAAAAAGTTCCAAAAGCAAATACTAAAAAGTAGAACATTATAAAGGATAATACCGACGAAACTTGCGTTTGGGTAACATTACGCCCGTTAATCTTAATGTTTATGATAGCCTTAGGATGAAGCAACGCTAAGAACTTTTTTAAAGAATATTTCAAGGTGAACACATATCGTATCACTTTGGGTCCACCGGAAGTGCTCCCAACGCAACCTCCAATAAAGAGTAGAGCGAAAATAAATATCCACCCTTGAGTAGGCCACATCAGATAATCGTCGGTAGCAAATCCGGTTGCGGTCAAAATCGATGCTACTTGAAATAGGGCGATTCGGAACGCTTTTTCTATTTCGGGATACTTTTCAAAATACAATATGGATGCAATAACAAGGGTAAATACGATTATTATGCTCAAGTAGAGTTTTAGTTCTGAATTAGATGTGAGTTTCTTGAAATCACCTTTTAATAGAAAATAATGAAGCGTAAAATTCATTCCGGAAATAATCATAAAAAGGGCGATTACATACTGAATATGGGGAGAGAATGCACCAATGCTAGCATTTTTGGTTGAAAAGCCTCCGGTAGCAACCGTCCCAAAAGCGTGGCATAAACTATCAAAAAAATTTAAACCTCCAAGCATTAGCAAGGCTACTAATACTATCGTGATTCCAATGTAGATAGCCCATAGGCGACGGGCTATATCGGCAAAATGTGGTTTGAGTTTTTGGTTTAATAGGGTTGATGCTTCCATATTAAACATCTGATATCCTGTGGTTCGGAACATGGGAAACACAGCAATTACTAAAAGAATAATTCCCATACCTCCAATCCAATGAGTCAGACTTCGCCAAAAAAGAAGCGAGTAGGGCAGTACCTCCACGTCGGTCAGAATCGAAGCCCCGGTTGTCGAAAATCCCGATACCGATTCAAACATGGCATCTGTCATCGATGGTACATATCCACTGAAATAAAACGGCATGGCTCCCAGCAATCCAAGGAAAAACCAGGCCATTGAAACAATGAAATACCGGTCTTTTTGTGAAGGCGGCTGTCGCTTTTTATGGCTTAAAAGAAGGATAATAAGACCTGAAAGCAGTGTGAAAAGCGATAACTCCCCGAAAATCCAAACCATTGCATCTTCATGAAAATGAATTGCCCATAGGATGGGCGTAGCCATAAATATCGACAACGCAATGGCGATTCTTGCAAACGAATTGATGATAAACCAAAAGTGCATTTTAGTCTGTTGCCGGAAAGATGTATATTATCCCGTTGCTCTGTTGCTTAGATTTGTTCTTGTTGCGAAACTTTCGCCCAATCGTCTTTCAACGTAACGATTCGGTTAAATACCAAACGCCCGGGTTTTGAATCGTAACGGTCTGTAACAAAATATCCTAACCGTTGAAATTGCACTCTAGTTTCAGCAGGAAGGTTCGCAAAGCCGGGTTCCATTTTGGCATTCCGAACAATCTTCAAAGAATCGGGATTTAAAAACTCTTTAAAATCTCTTCCTTCATGACCATCGGGTGTCGGGTCGTTGAATAAACGGTCGTATAGACGCACTTCCACATCCACGGCATGAAGCGCCGATACCCAATGAATCGTGGCCTTTACTTTCCTTTGACTAGCTTCTGTCCCCGAATTGCTCCGACTTTCAGGGTCGTAGGTGCAATATATTTCTTTGATGTTACCTGCTTCATCTTTTACTACCTTTTCGGCTTTGATGATGTAAGCCGATTTCAGTCGAACTTCATTTCCGGGCGATAGACGGAAATATTTCTTCGGTGGATTTTCCATAAAATCAGCACGCTCAATGTAAAGCTCCCGACTGAAGGGCATTTCCCGATTGCCGGCTTGTTCGTCTTCGGGATTGTTTTCCGTGGTAACCATCTCAACTTTTCCCTCGGGATAGTTGGTAATAACAATCTTCACCGGATCCAGAACCGCCATCACACGTGTTGCGGTCTTGTTCAAATCCTCACGAACGCAATATTCCAAAAGACCAAAATCAATCACATTATCACGTTTGGCAACACCAACCATTTCGGCAAATCTTCGAATCGATGCCGGAGTGAACCCTCTACGCCTCATACCCGTGATGGTTGGCATGCGCGGATCGTCCCATCCGCTAACGTATTTATTTTGAACAAGTTCCAAAAGTTTTCGCTTACTCATCACGGTGTAATTCAGGTTAAGTCGCGCAAATTCAATTTGCTGCGGACGTCGCCTTCCCGGTTCGTAGATCTGATCCAAAAACCAATCGTAGAGCGGACGATGAATATCAAACTCCAGTGTGCATATCGAGTGAGTAATTCCTTCAATATAATCCGATTGACCGTGAGCATAGTCATACATCGGATAAATGCACCATTTATTCCCTGTACGGTGGTGTTCGCTGTAAATGATTCTGTACATGATAGGGTCGCGCAATAGCATATTGGGCGATGCCATATCAATTTTAGCCCGTAAAACGCAGCTTCCCGCCGGAAATTCACCGTTTCTCATTCGGCGAAACAAATCCAGATTCTCCTCCGGAGTCCGGTTCCGATAGGGCGATTCCGTTCCGGGTTGATTTACCGTTCCCCGCTGACGACTGATTTCTTCGGCACTTTGACTGTCAACATAAGCTTTCCCTTCCATAATCAACTTTTCTGCCCATTCATAAAGCTGATCAAAATAGTCCGAAGCATAAAGCGGTTCGCCGTGCCATTGAAACCCAAGCCAGCGAATATCTTCCATAATCGAATTTACATACTCAACATCCTCTTTTTCGGGATTGGTATCGTCGAAACGCAAATTCGTATAACCGCCGTATTTTATACCCAAACCAAAGTTTAAGCAAATCGATTTAGCATGACCAATATGCAAATATCCGTTAGGTTCAGGTGGAAATCGCGTTATAACTTTGCCTTCGTTTTTCCCTTGGCGCAAGTCCTCTTCAATTATCTGTTCAATAAAGTTCAATGATTTCTTTTCTTCCGCGGGTGTTGTAGTATTCATACTTAATGCTTATAAAGTTAACGAACTCACAAAATTAGAAATTTAAACCGCAAAACCCAACGATAAAACAAATTTTAACCGTCAAACTATTTATAAAATTTTGGCTGCCATTTCCGGCTTTCCACTGCAAGTCCTCGGTTTTCGGCAAGGGCTGACGAAGGGCGGCGGTGTCTTTCTGCCGGCAGCCCCGCCGCCCGGCGCAGCCCTAAGCCTTAAACCTCCGGGCTTTCCGTTCCAATCCGGGGCAGAGCATCGGTAATTTACCCAACGGTCAACCACCATAATTCCAATTCCCATATTTCATTTTCAACGAAATTTGTAACTTTGCCATGCAAATAAAAACAACCTTATGCGTCGCTCCACAATTTTTCTATGTTTGCTCTTTCTGATTTCCTTCACGACAAAGGCACAAAAAGGCGATTATGAGTTGGTTGCCGAATTTTCACCACCACACCTCGATAATTCACGTTTAGCTAAAGACAAACAATATCAGTTGAATTCTCTCAAACTGAGTCCGAGTGGTAAAATCCTCCTTGCCGAATACGGTTACAAAAGCTCTTTAGTTGCGCTCTACAGTCTCGATTCCATAAAGTTCATCGGAGCATATTGGATTAATGAAGTTACTGAACTAGAGCAAGCCTATTTTTCTCCCGACGAAAAAATCCTCTACGTTCGTAATGGTCGTTTCTCTTCCGAGTTTGTTGTTATCGATATTATCAATCGAACCTTGCGAAAAGTTTTGTGCGATAAAACCCCTAACGGTTGTACACCTGCCGAAGGCGGATTGAACGTCATCCAAATTTACTCGTCTGACCGTGAGTTTTTCTGCGTTAGAAATGCTGTCGATAAAAGAACGCTGCAGATTTATAAGCGTAAACAACCCTAAGGCTAAATATTTTTTCGTAGATCTCGCCGATTGTCTCCAGGTGCAACTGTGACAAGCGGATAACAATTCTATTGTTGGCAAGCCGTCATGGACGGAGTAAAGAAATCATCGAAGCGAAGAAATATATTTCTCGATGATCATCGGATAAAATTTATGTTCAAGACGGTGAATTTTGGCCGCCAACGTTTCAGGAGTATCGTTAGGATCAACCGAACATTTTTCCTGAAAAAGTATTTTACCGGAGTCATATTCCTTATCCACCAAATGGATGGTAATCCCCGATTCTTTTTCTCCGGCTGCTATTACCGCCTTATGAACATGATTGCCATACATGCCTTTACCTCCGTATTTGGGCAGTAGCGCCGGATGAATGTTGACCATTCTGTTGTGAAACCGCAACACAAGCCAATCAGGAATAAGTTTCAAATAACCGGCAAGGACAATAAAGTTAATATCGTAATTGTCCAATTTTTGATGCAAGTAACCCGTGGGTTCGGTTTGGGTTTGTTCAAATACAACTACAGGGGTTTTCAAGCGAGTGGCACGTTCAATTACCGGTGCCTTCGAATTGTCGGTAAAAACGGCATTGACAGAAATAGTGGGATGAAATTTAAAATAATTTATCAACACCTCGGCATTGCTCCCCGATCCGCTTGCGAAAATTCCGATGTTCGTTTTTCCCATGGTATTAAGGTTTGGTTGGTTCTGTTGGTTTGGTAAAAGAGACATTACGGAAAATAGCTTCAAACCACCGCATGTATTTACGTTTGCTTTCGCTTGGGTAATATACAAATCCTTCGGTGGTAACAATTCTTTTCCCCTCCTTGTCGTAGCGGGAATAACTGAGGAAGGGACCGGCCATAAAATCTTCGGTCACATGCCAGAGCCCTCTAAGTTGAACGGTGTAGTCGCCGTTAATTTCCATCACTTTGCTAAGTGGAGGAATTGGGTCGCGGGTTGTAGTCATGTGCGACATTCGTTTCGGGTAGAGCGGCCCTTTTATGTGTTTCCCTACTATTGAGTCGCGTGTTGCTAACAATCGGTCATAGGAAAATTGTTCCTGGGATGTGTAATCGTAATAGTAGATTATAATCCCTAAAGTCATTTGATCCGTTTCTAAGGTCAGATACACAAATTGTGTAGTGTCTTTACGGATTTGATAGCCATTAGGTATATTGATATTCACGCCATGCTTTTTTTGAATTTGGGCTGCAATAGAAGCATCCAACCCTTTGGTGATTTTTGAATGGGCAAACTCGATTTCGTTTTCCGAAAGGATTTTGATAATTTGCTCTGCATATCTTTTAAACAGAGCAACAAAAGTTGGAACATCGGGGGCTTTGAAGGTGATAAGCACCTGCCCTTTATTGTGAATCAATTTAGCATCACCTTCCTTATGCTCCGGCGAAATATCTATGCGAATAATGTTCCGATAGGCTCTAAAAGTATTTGAAAAAGCCGACCATGGTATGATATAGAGTTTAAACATGGGCTCATGTTGCGGTAAAAGCAAATAGCTGTCGCGTAGATATTCATCGATTACTTGCCCGGCTTCTCCTTTTTGGTATTCACTGTTGAGAACCACAACCACTTCTCCTTCTCCTCCTTGTCCTCCAAACGCAGACGAGTCTTTTCTACAACCCCAAATAACCGGCAATATTACGATAACGATGAAAAAAATTGTGCGGATGTTCATTTTTAAAGCCTTTAATGATTTATGTTTTCAAAGATAACGTATTTTCATCGACGAAGCAAAATTCTACTAACCAACTCGCGTAGTATTTTTCGATAAACCGCGGTTAGAATTCCAAAGGAAACGGTAACAAAACCTAAGGCTGCCCAAAACGGGTCAATGTCCAAGAGATGTTTCAATATTTCCACACCAACCGCTAATCCTAAAATGATGATAGGAATTTGAACAATTTTTTGATAATTATATGGAATGGCGATCAGTCGTTTTTGAAATACTAAGATCAATATGAATTGTGTCAGGTTGGCTATATAAGCCGATGTTATTGCTCCGTAGTAAGTGAATACGGGTATAAGTACTACGTTGAGAGTCAGACTTATCATCAAGGTGAAAATCTGAATCCATAGGTATTGTTTAGTCTTTTTTTGGTAGATGATGGGTAAAGCCAAAAGGGTATTCATTCCGTTGATAATGTACTGACAAAAAACAAGTGTAATTAATGATGATGCTTTGGTTAGGTCGGTTTCGAAAAAGAAAGTGATGTAGCCCATTACCGGCAAGATGAGCGATAACACTACAATTTGAGCCTGAAGCATGTAGGTGTTGGATAAACGGCGAATATCTTCAGCGGTTTGTTCGATTCCACGGGTGAGATAAAGAAAAAAATCGGGTTGAATGGCACCGTACAGCCCTTGAAAAAGATAATAAATCCCAAACGCAAACCGTTGTGCTGTATCGTAGATTCCAAGCTCAACCGGAAATTTTTCAAGGAAAAGACGGTCAGAGAACAAAACTCCCCATCGTACCAATTCAAAGACAAATAGTGGTGCTGCAAATTGATATATGGGGCGCATCGATGCATAAGAGTAGCGAATTCCGGTGGTTTTATACACGTAGATCAGGAGAAAAACGGTCATGATTCCTCCTCCGATTGCACCTCCGTTAATGTAGCCAACAAAGGTCATTTCGTAGAAAAACACTCCTATCAACTGTCCTGCGGTGCGCAGCGATGCAACGATTATATTGATAACCACAAATCTCATTACTTTTCGTTGGTTTCTGAAAAGTGTTACCATGGTTATCAGGATCGACCGATTTATCCCTATTATGATTGCTCCATAGCCATACGTCGAAAAATCCTGTAATTCCGGTTGGTTGAACAGTTCGGCAATTCTATTCCCCAATAGAATTCCAATCCCCAAAACTATAACGCCTCGAGCTAAAATTCCGGTTAGGATACTCGATAAAAGATGATTCATGCGTTTGGGATCGTCAAGATAATCGTAGTAGAACCGCGAAACGGCTCCCGACATAGAAAAGAGTATAAACGTGCCTACCAGATTTGAGATTGATTCCGAAATTGCAATTTTTGAAAAATCAACAGCTCCCAGCAAATTGTTCCCCTCAATAAGTGGTAAAATTACAATTTGAAGGATGACCGGAAACGATGATGCAAGAGTGTATAAAAACGATAACTTAAGGTAGCTTTTTAAATTAAATTGCATGACTTTAACAAAATTGCCCTGCAAGATACAAACATTTATTTGGATTGCTTTCGATAATAAAATCGGCTTTTTTCTCAATTTTGTCTTGACCGCTTTTTTCCGGATTACTAACCTATGATATCCGAACAACCTACGAGCGTCGTAGCGGTTGAAATGCAAAAAAAAAGAAGTGATTTCAAAAAATCACTTCTTCACTATGTATCTACACCGATGGTTATTACAATCAGTTTTTTGTGTGCGGTTACTTTTGTTAACGGATAAACAATAATTCGCGATATTTTGGTAACGGCCAGATTTTATCATCGCAAATCATTTCCAGCTTATCCACGTGATCTCGGATTTCTTCAAAGAATGGTTTTACTTTCTGATCGTAGCATTGTGCTTTTTCGAAAATATCGGTTATGGCATTCGCTTTCTTTCGGGCTTCTATCATATTGTTTACTAAAATCTGAATTTGCGCAATATGATGCGATATTTTTCTGACGGCATCCAGTTGCGGTCTGCACAGTTCTTCAAATTCTCCTTGGGAAATTAACTCTTTCATCCCTCGGAGATTTTCTATCAAAATATTCTGATAACGAATGGCTATCGGGACAATGTGGTTGATACATAAATCTCCAAGCACCCGCGATTCGATTTGCAAATTTTTCACAAAAGTTTCAAGTCTAATTTCATATCGTGCATGGAGTTCCTGCGGAGAAAACACCTTCTGACCTGAAAACATGTCGGTTACTTTTGCATCGAGATAAGCATTCAGAATCAACGGTACCGATCGTTCGGTGGATAATCCTCTCCGCTCTGCTTCTTCAATCCACTCCCGGCTATATCCGTTTCCTTCGAACCGGATTTTTTTCGATTCCACAATATATCGCTGTAAAATAGCGTAGATAGCACTCTCTTGACTTAAACCTCCGCTGAGTTGTCGCGAATAATCGTTAAAGAAGTATTCCAATTGCTGAGCAACGGCGGTATTTAATGCTATCATGGCTGCAGCGCAGTTGGCAGAAGAACCTACGGCACGGAATTCAAACCTGTTTCCCGTGAAGGCAAATGGAGAGGTTCGGTTTCTATCGGTGTTATCCAGAAGAATCTCGGGTATATTTGCCACGTCGAGCTTTAATTTTTGCGGTACGGTTCCTGTTTTAAAAGTAGCGGCATCGGTCTTTTCAATTTCATCCAACAAGTTGGTGAGCTCTGTTCCCAAAAATATTGACATGATGGCCGGAGGTGCTTCGTTGGCTCCCAATCGATGCTCGTTACTCGCCGACGAAATGGATGCTTTCAGTAGGTTTGCATTGTCGTTAACAGCCTTAATGATGTTGATAAGAAATATCAAAAAAAGCAGGTTTTTTTGTGGATCACCTTTAGGCGACAGAAGATTAATTCCTGTGTTGGTTAGCAGCGACCAGTTGTTGTGTTTTCCGCTTCCGTTAATTCCGGCAAAAGGTTTTTCGTGAAGCAGAACCCGCAGTTTATGTTTTTGTGCAACCCGATTCATTAAGTCCATCAAGAGTTGATTATGATCCACAGCAATGTTCAATTCTTCAAAAATAGGAGCACACTCAAATTGTCCGGGTGCTACTTCGTTGTGTCGGGTTTTAATGGGAATTCCAAGAAGGTGAGCTCGATATTCAAGATCTTTCATAAAGGCTTGCACCCGCGCCGGAATAGTCCCAAAATAGTGGTCTTCCAGTTGTTGATTTTTGGCGGCAGCATGCCCAAGCAATGTTCGTTCGGTAAGTACCAAATCGGGGCGAGTCTGATAGAGACGTTCATCCACAATAAAGTACTCTTGTTCCCAGCCTAAGGTAATCGCAACGCTTTTTACAGTAGAATCGAGAATATTACAAACTTTGGTGGCTGCTTTATCAATAGCTTTTCGCGATCGAAGCAGGGGTGTCTTATAGTCGAGCGAATCGCCTTTGTAGGAGATAAAAACCGATGGTATGCACAAGGTTTTGTCGATGATGAAAGCCGGCGACGATGGATCCCAACCGGTATAGCCTCGCGCTTCAAACGTGTTACGCATCCCTCCACTCGGAAAACTCGATGCATCGGGTTCCTGCTGTACTAAAAGCTTTCCGCTGAAACGTTCAATCGCGTGATTATCGGAGGTAAATTCAAAAAAAGCATCGTGCTTTTCGGCTGTGGCCCCATTGAGGGGTTGGAACCAATGGGTGTAATGCGTCACTCCATTCTCCATTGCCCAAGTACGCATAGCGGTTGCAATCTGATCGGCTAAGCGGAGCGAGATAGGTTGATTGGCTTCAAGACATTGATCGAACTCCTTGTTTGCCTCTTTGCTAAGGTAGCGTTCCATTTTCTCTCGGGAAAAAACATGCTTCCCAAAATACGATGAAACCGGCGACGATTCTCCAATGGACATTTCTGTGAGGCTATCGTTCAGAATCGAACGAAGGGCGTCAAATCGAAGTGAAGGCATACACTTAAAATTTATTTTAATTCCAGCAAATTTACGATTTAAAAGTCAGATTCTTTAACCCTTCCAACAATATTTTCATAGTTATGGCCTTTTCGTTAGTTACAGGCAGTGAAGTATTTTCTGAAACGGTGTAATCTAAAATCGACAAATCGTTTTTCGACAATCTAAGGGCAAAGGCATCACCTTGGAAAATGAAATGTCCGGGTTCTTCTTTTAGCGAGTAAAGAACTCCTGATTCTTTATATAGAATTTCGGGATTAGGATTGTATTTTAGAAAATATCGACCTTCGATTGAACAAAAGAGGCTGTAGGTAAGGGCA
>DAOTAV010000069.1:0-11441 GCA_035382785.1 Salinivirgaceae bacterium
AAAATATACTCTCTAGAAAACCGATCGTTCCCAAGCTGTCGTCGGGGATAGACCACCAAGGTTGGTAATGTTATGACCGGTAAAGTGTCGTTATCAATTATTATTCCAGGAAAAACATTATACTGCGGATAAACCGGTCGATAGGGATTTTCTTGTGAAAATCCTTCCGGCAACGAAAATAAGCCTAACGAGAAAATAATCAAAATAAACGTTCTCATGAACTAATATACGATAAACCTAACGTATTATTATTTCGATGGTGGTGTTTTCAAAAAAAAAAAAAAAGCAGCCCCTAAGGGCTGCTTTACGAAATATCCTAAAAGTGCTTACTGAACTATGGAAGTGAAAACTGCATCATTGAAATAACGGAAGAATTCAAGATCTTTTTTCGCGTATTCTTTCAAATCAGCTTTCTTTTCACAAGCAATGCGAAGGTTAGTTCCCATCAAATCTGAGCTTTGGCGACGAGCTCCAATAATGGCGCGTAAATAATACACATAAGCATCATCTTTATTCTCAACTTTATCGAGAATTTCAAGTGCAGTGTCATACAATCTCTCGTTTTGAGTTAAACTGTAGCTTAGAACTTTTTGCAATGTGTAGTTAAAGGTATTGAATCCGGCTGACTCAAATAGGTTACCTGCTTGTTGATATTTTCCTTCTTTCAAAGCAATTAATCCTTGATTGTAGCTAACTTCTTTTCCTCCGGCAGCACCGTCCTTCAAAGTTTCTTTAGCTGCAGCATATTCTTTTCTCATCAGCTGGCATGCTGCAATGTTATTGGTAATTACACCGTTATTGTTAACGTCTTTGGCTGCTTTGAAATATTTTTCTGCTTCATCATAACGACCAAGCTTGAATGCTGCCCAACCGGCATTGTTGTGAGTTCTCCAGTCATCAGCAAAAAGTTCGGTTGCTTTTTTGTAGATTGTGTATTGCTTTTCAAGATCACCTTCGAACAGGGTTGCAGCAAATAAAATCTCTTCAATTTTTAATTGTTGCGGATTGCTGAAAACTAAATCTTTTAGCTCTTCATCAGTGTATCCGTTAACTGTTACAACTACTTTAAACTCAGCTCGACGAAGTTCAGGCAAAATTTGTTTTTTAATTTCTTCAAAAGCAGCTGCAATATTGCGGATTTCTTTTTCACGTACAACAGGATCAGTGTACATTGAAAGAACTCTAAGTATAAGATCCCTGTCTTGAATATTTGATTGCTTTACGAGATTCTGGAATCCGTCCCAGTCTTCAGAGGTAGAACGAGCTTTGAAAGCATCATTAGAAATTTGAATTTTAGCTTTTTCCGATGTTTGGTTTAAAAATCTCTGCGAAACATCTTTACGCTTTTCTGATAGTTTGGTATTTAATTCAATCGGACCATCCGGAGAGGCGTATGCTTCAAGAACGATATCTTTTATTTCTAATTTCTCAGCCTTGGCTACTTGAACAATATAATCTTGCAACGCTTTGATTTCTTGCTTATTTAATTCAGATTGACGAATGTCTGCCTGATTAATCAAGAAGTTGATTTTAGCTCCCTTTTCTTCAGAAGAGGTGCGTACAAAGTTATCACCGGCACGCATTACCATTGCATCGGCTTGCTGCAAAAGTGGCGTAATAATAACGCCGTCGGCAATTTTTTTATCAAAAATACCTAATTGATTGTTTTTCATAAATGCAACACCTCTTGCGTATAGTTGTGCCTGCATCATTCCTTCCTCATAAGCAAAGGTTCCGTCCATCTCAAAACTTCCGCCCATGTCGAAAGAAATGGATTGGTTGTTACCCATCACATCTTGTCCTTGTAAGCGTTTGGAAGGTAGAGTAACTTCTTTACCTGCGAACTTCAAAACCGGTGTAACTTCCAATTCAGCTTTTTTAATGAAAAATTTGGGAGGAAATGTCCCTTTAATTTTTACCTTAATGCTGTCGCCATGCATTTCCAAAATAGGAGGAGTTACTTGAAATGTTACCTGATCGGCAACTTTTTGCATTTTATTAAGATTGTCGCAACTGCTCAAGGCTACAACGACCATCAATGCAGCAGAGATTAGTCCTAGATTTTTCACTTTTTTCATAATTTTCAAAGGTTTATTCGGTTTAGTTTATTATCGTTTTTCATCCATTTTCAAAGCACAAATTTATGAAACAATTTTAAAAAACAAAAAAAGCACCTCAATAATTATCATTGTGACTAAACTATAGAGAATATTCATTAAAATTTTTCAAAAGAGAATTATGGACATCCTCAAAAATGAGCTGAAATGACACAAATATCTGATCCTGATAGTTTAAGTAAATACTATGAGCTAAATCCACATCGCCGGGGATGCGACGGAATCGCTTTAATCCACTTAGGACTTGAACCATGGATGAGCTGTCGGAATACAGCGTGAGCCATCGATTTCGAACAAAAAACGGAATGATGACTTTCGCCTGGATCGGCATTATAGCAAAATGCTTCAATAGAATTTTATTCACAGATGTTTGAAACTCCTGAAGCGTGAGACCATTATTATATGTCTCCCAATGTTTTGCAAAAACATAATCAAGCACCACATCGGCAACTATTGCACTGTAGCGGGAGTGTGAAGGAATAAAAAGGTTTTTAACATGTCGATAGTTTGGATTTGTATCGGTTATTTGGTCAATATGTCGATGAAAACGAATACCGTCAGAAATTTGGGGAGGGAATCTCGAAAAATCGGTTCCCTTAAAAAAATCGGCTATGAAATTTCCAACCGTTAATTCCTCGTGATTACGACTTAAATATAAATGTGCTAAATAATTCATTATATAATTGATTACATGTTTATTGCGATATTTTTTATGTTTCTTAACATATTTTTAAAGAGCCAAGCAATATTTGTAACTCGTATTTTGCGACAACAAACCTAATAAAAATAAGGAGGATTTATGTCAAAAAAAATGTGATTATTATCGGAGCAGCCGGTAGAGATTTTCACAATTTTAACACTTATTACCGTGCCAATAATCAAGTAAACGTTGTCGCATTTACAGCAGCACAAATTCCCGACATTGACGGAAGAAAATACCCTGCAGAATTGGCCGGGCCAAACTATCCAAACGGTATTCCAATTTATGCTGAAAGCGACCTTCCCCGTTTAATTAAAGAGTTGGATGTTGATGAGTGCGTATTTTCCTACAGCGATGTTCCATATCAGCATGTCATGAAACTAAGTGCTATTGTAAACACCGCTGGAGCAAACTTTACACTCTTAGGACCTAAAGGCACTCAATTAAAATCGACCAAGCCTGTAATTGCAGTCGGTGCCGTACGTACCGGATGCGGAAAATCACAAACTTCACGTCGTGTAATTGAAATTTTAATGTCGATGGGATTAAAGGTGGTAGCCGTACGTCACCCCATGCCCTACGGAAATTTGGTAGCCCAAAAAGTTCAACGTTTTGCAACGGTTGAAGATTTGGCAAAACATAAATGCACCATAGAAGAGATGGAAGAATACGAACCACACGTAACCCGTGGAAACGTAATTTACGCCGGAGTTGACTATGAAGCTATTTTAAGAGCTGTTGAGAACGATCCAAACGGTTGTGACGTAATTCTCTGGGATGGTGGTAATAACGACTTCCCATTCTTCAAGCCTGACTTGATGATTACGGTTGCTGACCCACACCGCCCGGGACACGAACTCAGTTACTATCCCGGTGAAGCTACACTTCGAATGGCCGATATCGTTGTAATCAACAAAATTGACAGTGCTGATGCTGCCAATATACAGATTATTCGTGAAAACATTCAAAAAGTGAACCCTAAAGCCATTGTTGTTGACGGAGCTTCACCCATCACTATTGATAAACCCGAATTAGTTAACGGAAAAAGAGTGTTAGTTGTTGAAGATGGCCCAACCTTAACTCACGGTGAAATGAAAATTGGTGCCGGAGTAGTTGCTGCAAGAAAATTTGGTGCAGCCGAATTGGTTGACCCCCGCAACTATGCTGTTGGAAAAATTGCTGAAACGTTCCGCATCTACCCCAACATCGGAACACTTCTTCCGGCTATGGGATATGGAGAACAGCAAATTAAAGACCTTGAGGCAACCATCAACGCAACTCCATGTGATGCAGTGGTAATTGCAACACCGATTGATTTAAATCGTATTGTGAAAATAAATAAACCTACGGTTAAAATCGGATACGACCTTCAAGAAATCGGGCAACCCGATCTTTTGAAGCCCTTGAAAGAGTTCGTTGCCAAATACGTAAAAAAATAATTCAAGGAAATTAGAACCAACAAAAAGAAAGCGGGGAAAAAATCCCCGCTTTTTTTATGGATTGCATTAAAAAATGTAATTTTGTCAGTACAAATTACACAATATGACATTTGAATTACAAACTATAAAACAACGTTTTGGGATTGTAGGAACAAGTCCCGGTATCGATCGGGCAATTCTAACAGCCCTACAGGTGGCACCAACCGATATGACGGTACTCATCATCGGAGAAAGCGGTACGGGAAAGGAAACTTTTCCCAAAATTATACATCAATTCAGCCATCGAAAGCATCAACAGTACATAGCCGTAAATTGCGGTGCCATTCCTGAAGGAACCATAGATTCGGAACTTTTTGGGCACGAGAAAGGAGCTTTTACGGGAGCCATTGAAGCCCGGAAAGGTTATTTTGAAGTGGCCGATGGCGGCACCATTTTCCTCGACGAAGTTGGCGACCTGCCCCTACCCACACAAGTGAGGTTGCTTCGCGTGCTCGAAACCGGTGAATTTATCAGAGTAGGATCGAGCAAAGTACAAAAAACCAACACACGCGTAGTTGCAGCAACAAACGTGAATTTGGAAAAAGCCATTCAGGATGGAAAATTCCGTGAAGATTTATATTATCGTTTAAACACTGTTCCCATTCGCCTACCGGCTCTTCGTGAACGTAAGGAAGATATCTATCCGCTATTTACACGCTTCGCGGTGGACAACGCCGAACGATATCGACTTGAACCCATTCGACTAACTCCGGAAGCGCTTGAGATAATAGAAAACTATCGTTGGCCGGGAAATATCCGACAGTTAAAAAACATTGTAGAGCAAATGTCCATCATTGAAAAAGATCGAATCATTACACCCGAAAAACTTTTGCACTATATCCCCGACATTCATGCCCCGCATTTGCCCGTAATAGGGAAAAACACTCCAGAAGCAGAAACCCATTCTGAACGCGAGATCCTTTTCAAAATACTCTTTGATATGCGAAAAGAGATCAAAGAACTCAAAGAATTGATTTACAATTTATCCGACCAACGAACTATTGTATCAACTCATCCGATTGAACCCATTCAAACCCCTATTACTCCACCGCCAACGCTTCCTGCAAGAACGGTAGAAACTCCTTTCACGAGCACCTTTTTTGAAACTCAAAATCGTACGAAGAAAGAAGATATTTTCGAGGATACCACTGAACTAGAAGAAGAAAATTACTCCTTGGTTCAAAAAGAAAAAGAACTTATCATCAAAGCATTAGAAAAACATGGCGGACGAAGGAAACTTGCAGCAGAGGAACTAGGTATTTCTGAACGAACCCTTTATCGGAAAATTAAAGAATATGATCTCAAATAAAATCATGATTTTCACTTTTATAATTGCGTCTGTTTTTACAGCATGTAGTGTAAAATATTCGTTCACAGGAGCCTCCATTCCATTACAGGCCAAAACCTTCTCCATTGCAGACTTTGAAAATATGGCTCCAACGGTTAATCCTACATTATCATCGCTTTTGACCAACAAACTCTACGAAAAGATTCAATCATCCACATCTCTTGTGAATACAAGTTTTGGAGGCGATATGGATTTCTCCGGAACAATAATAAATTATACCATTACTCCTGTTGCATTACAAGGAGGCGAGATAACCTTGGCTGCAAAAAACCGACTTACCATTTCAGTACAAGTAGTTTTTACGAACGTTTACCAACCGGAAAATAGTTATAAACAAACAATTAACCATTACGAAGACTTTGATTCAGCTCTTGACTTTATGTCGATAGAACAATCTTTAGTTGAAGAGATTGTGGACAAAATAGTCACCGATATCTTCAATAAAGCCTTTGTGAATTGGTAAGTAAAAAGATCAGGTGACATGGAAATTGTGAGAAACCATGAAAGCATGTGATTTCAATGAACTGATTGAAAATGTCAACATCCCAAATAAGGAATCGCTTTCTGACATTGATTCATTATTGTCGGAGTATCCATGGTTTCAAGCCGGGCACCTTTTGATGATTCAATGGCTCCACCTAAACCAAGATATCCGTTTTCGCAACCGTTTGCACATGGCTGCAGCTCATCTCCCCGATCGCGAAAAACTGTATTATTTGCTTCAAACCTTAAAAAGCGAGTTGGAGCAGAAGAACAAAACAGAAGAAAAAGTGATCGTCCCGTTGCATCCTTCAGACGCTGTTACTGAAAAGGTGGATATGCAAAATACCTTTATTGAAATCGACAGAAAACTACGAATTAACGAGATAGAGTTATTCATTAAAGAACACGGGATGCTCTTTTTCGATTTTCCAATCAACGATGACCCAAATCGAGAAAAAAATATCAAAAGCACATCGGTTCCATCGTTCGATATTTTGGCAGAAATTGAAAAACTACCGGATAAGAAAATAGAAATAGAACAGCCAATGGACGATAAATTGCGAAAAATAGCACGCCAACAATCGATCATTCAACGATTTATTGAAGAAAAACCTAAGATTATACCTAAAATGGTGACGGAACCATCCGAACCGGTTGATATTGCCAAAGATTCGGTTCAGGAAAAATTTGATTTTTTAACCGAATCGCTTGCAAAAATTTATGTTAAGCAAAAATTATTCGACAAAGCAATTGATATTTATTCAAAATTAAGTTTGAAATATCCCGAAAAAAGTAGTTACTTTGCAGAACAAATTGAAGAAGTGAAAAAACTAAAAATCAGTAACGCATAATTCATAAAGCTATGTACATTTTTGTGACCATTTTGATTTTTATTGTTAGCATTCTGCTGATTCTCATTGTGTTGGTACAAAATTCTAAGGGTGGCGGACTGGCCTCAAACTTTACCGGGAACACTCAAACAATAGGAGTTCGTAACACAGCCGATTTTTTAGAAAAAGCAACCTGGACTTTGGCCGGAATTTTCTTTTTTCTATGCATTTTGGCTGTTTACACCATGCCAAAAACGGAGGAATCATCAAAATCGGCGTTAGAGGAAAAAGTACAGAACGTACAAACCATTAACACTAATACCCCTCCACCAACTCTTCCAACAGGGGATCAAGAGTAAGACAATAACTAACAAAAAAGGTTGCCCAAAGCAACCTTTTTTTATATGTCAAGCAAACCCGGAGGACATTGAATAACAACCTTTGTGTGGGGAACAATTTCAACAATGATTTCATCAGCAAAAGGTATAAAACGCTGTTTACCTTGATCTTCAATTAACAACAACGGATTACCAGGAATAGGTTCAAAACCCACACATTTCCCAAGATAACCAACTTGCAGGTCATAAACATCGAGATTTCTCAAAGAAAAGAGTAGCCCAAACTCATCGTTTTCCAAAATCTTTTTGGGGAGAAGTACATCACAACCGACAAATCGTTTTGCTTCATCAATGGAATCCAGAAGTTCAAATTTGATAATATAGGATTCATTGCTGTGTTCAATAAATTCTTCGAGAAAAAGAGGAACCGGTAATCCGTCGATTTGGACGAATACCGGTTCATCAAAATCCAGAGTTTCAAGATTATGTACTGTCTTAAAAACAACCGCGCCGTTCAAACCATGTGTTCTAGTGATTTTTCCGGCCGGAAAACAGTCGGCGGGTTTAAGGTCAGCCATTCCTGGATATTAGTTTTCTTCGCTACTTTCAGCCTCTCCTTGAGCTGCCTCAGCTGCTTTTTGTGCTTTTGCAGCAGCAATCTTAGCTAAACGCTCTTCATTTTTCTTACGTTCGTTTTCAAGACGTGCTTTTTCGGATTGTGTCAGCGATTTTTTCTTTTTCTCAAGGTACGCTTGCTTTTTAGCGTCGTTTTTTGCTTTCCACTCAGCAAAACGTTGTTCCATTACTTCTGTGGTAAAAGCACCCTTTGCAACTCCTTTCATCAAGTGACGTCTGTAAAGAACTCCTTCACGACGTAAAATGGATTCCACTGTTTCGGTGGGAATTGCTCCGTTGTTCAACCATTGGATCGCTTTCTCAAAATCGAGGGTTACGGTGGCAGGATCTGTCATCGGATTGTACGACCCAATTCTTTCAATGAATCTACCATCTCGTGGCGCCCTGCTGTCTGCTACCACTATGTGGTAGTAAGGACGTGCTTTGCGTCCATGTCTTGCTAATCTGATCTTTGCAGGCATTTTATAAAATTTTATAGGTTAAAAAAAGCGTTGCAAAGGTAGAGTTTTATTTTTGATTTTCAAAATGAACATCAAAAAATCGACGGATGGAGTATTTTCCACCCATCGATTCCATTTTCTAAATTAGAATAGTACTATTTTCCGAATAATTCGTTTACGATGGCTTTGAATTTGAATAAAATAAATTCCCGGCTGATGGCTTGTTACTATTCTAAATTCAATTCCTTTATAGCTATCCATTGCAATGGTTTGCCCGGCCATATTGATTATCGAATAGTGACCGTTTCTCATTTCCTCGGGTAATTGCACTTGAAGGAAATCGTGAGCAGGATTAGGATAGATTTTTATGTTTTCATCGATAAGATCGGTGAAATCAACTCCAACGATACTCCGATAGGTATATAGAACCCACTCCTTGATGATTTTTCCACCCTCACTTTGCGATTTAACAGAAAAGGTGATTTGCGGTTGTAGTTTAATAGGTGTTGTTCCGCTAATGATTTCTTCATCGCCTACGAATACTCTTGCCCCTTCCGAAACCGTCCATTGTGGAATAATTGTATCGATAGGAACGTAATTGGGTAAATGTAGCACCATCCGCTGATTTGCAGGATAAATTTGCGCATTATAAAAGATGGTTGTGTCGGTTTCTTCGGTCAGTCTCATTACGATTGGGACGGTAAAACTAAGGAATGCAGCCTGTTCACTAACATTGTTGGTAACAATTATAGTCCAATCGGAATAGTCCACATTGTTCTCAGCTACTACACGAATAATTTTGGGAGTGCTGAAGTCAATAACGGCGGTACCGCTCGTAATAGGCTCACCGTTATAAATAGCCTTAGCTCCGGGAGAAAGAACAAAAATGGGTACTAATAACGTGAGATTGGCTTCGATGGGCATATTTACCCTTATTTCGTGGTTTTGGACGTTGATAATTGATGGTTGGGTTTGCCCGGTAAATCCAAACGACAAAAATAAGGTTTCGGTTGAAGGATTCTCGGGTTTGGTGACGGTAACAAGCCATTCTTTTTGTTGACCAGTAGCCGATTCAATAACGTAGGTTACTGGGTTGGTGAAATTGTTTGTTGTTACACCACTAACCTGTTGAACGCTTCCAACATAAGCTGTGGCTCCTTCGCTTAGTGTAAAGGTTGGTGTGAGTGATGCCAGATTGGTTGAATAGGGCATGGTGAGATCGATAGTGCATAATTGGTTGTTGATTATTGTACTCCCAATCTGTCCGGCAATGTTGAATTGCAGAATGTCAGCTCCTGCTTCAATTAGGTTAACCGTAACTTGCCATAGGGCTGTATCGTTACCATTGATAATTTTATAAACTACGGGCTGATTCAAATTAACCGTGGATACGCCGGATTGTTGCACTTGATCATTGATCTCGGCGCGGGCTCCGTAGGAAAGCACGAATCGTGGTTGAAGTGCTGAAAGGTCGGTGCCGATAGGCATGGATAAATGCACCTCTTTGGTGGCTGAATTGATTTGGGTATTGCCAATCTGTCCAGGTATGGAATAACTTAAAATATTGGTTTCCAAAGGAATATAGCCTCCGGAGCAAAGCAAATAAAATGCGAATGTTTGTTGGAGATTTACTATGCTGTTGTCTTTTCTTAATAAAATGGAACTTCTACCATAAGAAGTTTGATGAGTTGTAGAATAAGCTAATCGCAGTGTTCTGTTAGCGCTTTGTCCTGTAACATTGAGAATGAGATAGTAATCCTGATCTCCATCTAAGTCTTGTGGTGTTAAAAACTCCAATAGAACGTATTGCCCGATATTTGCGGCTGTAGGCTTATAGGGATTGGTTTGTTGCACTAAAACAAAATTATTGCCTTGCTTTTTGAAGAGTTTTCCGGTTACTTCAATGGTATCAGCATTCAAAGCATTAGCGCTTTGACTTGAGTGTATTTGAAACGCCATGTGGGTCACCCGGAAAGATGATCCATGGAGATTGGGAACCCAGTAGAGTTGTCCAAATCCATGATTTAGACTGCTGCTGTCTGCAAAAACATACGATAATCCATTTGTAGAGGACGGATCGAGAAAAGAATATAGCCCTTCAGTGATGGTAACTATATTTTGCGTCCGGTTCAGATTCGTGCTTTCGGTTTGCCCATCGGTAACTATGGTCGTAAATTGATATTGCCCCGGGTGAGTTGGCCGAAAATTTAATGTTGTGACTAATGTATCCCTTTGGCCAATGGCAAAATAACGCGGTTGGCTTTCTGTGGTTTGAATCGTATTTAAATCGGGTATATCAAGATTTTGAATGGATACTTGTGCACGGACATTGTTTCGAGCGACGCCCCCAAAATTTAGAACGGCAGTTCTAGTTTGAATAAATGGTTCTAATAATCCTATCGGAATATTGCGATATCCGCCAAAATAGTTGAAATTTAGATTGGATGAAAGGTTTAGTGGTCCACTCAGGCGATAGTCAAACCACTGATTTTCGACTCTTAAATCGTTGTTTTGAGGTTGATAGAAAGCCATATCGTCGAGCATGAAAAAGTAATGGCTCGACCCTTTCTGATTTACGCTCACATAGATGCCGGCTTTCCCTGCAACGGGGGTGTTGGTCAGGTCGATATCAAATAATTGGGCGTTGTCCGATGGCAGATTTTCTTGATAAGGAATTTCAACTCTATAGTCAACAACATTGTTGAGATTTCGGAACCGAACAGAAACAGAAGCTCCAGCCGGTTTAAGCAACCGGAAAAAATATTCCATTCTGAAATGAACAACCGGGTAACTTGATAAATCGACCGGGCCATATTCGATGGTAGAATTCATGGTAACCGCCGGAGCAACAGCATTCCCTTCGGGTCTGGTGTTGTACCAATCCGAAGGCATCAACAGAAAACCATTGGCAGCTGTAGTACTGGCGATTGCCGCAGCGGGTGTGAGTTGATTTCGAGGAACCAAACCTCCATTGGGACTGGTGTATCGCCCGCGTGGTCCTTGTTGCGACCATTGCCAGTAAAATTGATTGCCGGTTGAATCGGTAAATGTCCATCCCGCAGGAAGGTTTT
>DAOTAV010000070.1:0-11281 GCA_035382785.1 Salinivirgaceae bacterium
CAATATCAGATTCCTATACAATTTGTTCCTCTTGAAAAATTGAATCGGGTGACGGCAAAGAATCATCAGGGTGTTATTGCTTTTTTATCGGTTGTTGAATTTCAACCGGTTGATGAAATTATTCATCGAGTTTTCGCAGCCGGTAAAGCACCGTTAGTGGTTGCACTCGATGGTGTTACCGATGTCCGCAACATGGGAGCAATCATACGAACGGCAGAGTGTGCAGGTGTTGATGTTGTGCTATTGCCCGAAAGAAACTCAGCTCGATTAGGAGCTGACACAGTGAAGACTTCTGCCGGTGCCATCTATCATCTACCCATTTCTCGAGCCGGCTCGTTATCAACAGCTCTTAAGAATTTAAAAAATAGCGGCTTACAAATTGTTTGTGCTTCGGAGAAAGCGGCTGAACCATACCATAAGGTTGATTTGACCGTGCCTACGGTTTTGGTTCTTGGTGCAGAAGACACAGGAATATCGAACGAGATCATTCGCATGGCCGATTATTTGGTGCAAATCCCTATTTTCGGCAAAATAGGATCGCTGAATGTATCAAATGCAGCGGCAGTGCTAATTTACGAAACCGTTCGTCAAAGACAACAAAGCCTATAAAACAAGCACTTTATTTATCACTAAAATTGGAATTGCGTTGTCTGTGAATCAAACAAGTTTTCTCTGAACCAACAACTCGGCAATCCATACCGCATTTGTAGCGGCACCGATACGGAGATTATCTGCAACAACCCAAAGATTCAACGAGTTGGGCATGGATTCATCGCGACGTAATCTACCGACGTACACTTTGTCGGTTTTGTATGATACGATGGGCATAGGGTAAATGTTGTTGGCAGGATTGTCGTAGAGTTCTATTCCCGGGGTGGCGGATAAAACTTGTTTGATATCATCCAAAGAAAAGTCATTTTCAAAAGTGACATTTACACTTTCAGAGTGACCACCGATGGTTGGTACACGAACTGCAGTGGCTGTTACGGCAACGCTGTTATCGTTCAAGATTTTTTTGGTTTCGTTCACCAGTTTCATCTCCTCTTTGGTGTAACCGTTTTCAAGAAACACATCACAGTGCGGAATAACATTTCCTTCAATTCTATAATGATAGGCTTTTTCTTTCGGTTCAAGACCGGCACGCTCACTTTCAAGCTGGTTCAAACCTTTCATTCCTGTTCCGGTTACCGATTGATAGGTGGAGACCACAATTCGTTTTATTTTATAGCGTCGGTGAAGAGGAGCAAGAGCCATTACCATTTGTATCGTACTGCAATTAGGATTGGCAATCAGATTATCTTCCTCTAGGATACAATCACCATTTACCGAAGGCACAACCAGAGGGATATGGGGTTCCATTCTCCAAGCGGATGAATTGTCAATTACTTTTGTTCCGGATTTTGCAAAACGCGGAGCCCACTCTTTTGAAACTCCTGCTCCCGCCGAAAATAGTGCTATATCGGGACGAAGCATTAATGCTTGTTCGATTCCAACAACAGAATAATCCTTATCTCGAAATACAATTTTTTTTCCAATGCTTCGCTCACTGGCGGCAGGAATAAGAGTGTCCACTTTTAGATTACTTTTCGAAAGAACTTCTATCATGGTTTGTCCAACAAGTCCTGTAGCGCCGACGATTGCTATTTTCATAACTAAAAAATTATTTTTTGTTAATTCAGATTCAACGGTTCAATGTCAAAATTTGTTCCTTTAGCGCAAAAGTATTATTTTTCGGTGATAATTTGGTATTGTCAAAATAAGAAACAATCAAACTGAATGGTTGAATCAAAAACAATTGTGTAATTTTAGCAGCGACCCATTGTGGTAGTATCTCCGTGATAAAATAATTTCTGTTTTATGAGAACACAACTTTTACTTTTAATTTTACTCTTGACCTTGCGAACTGTTCTTAATGGTCAAACCATTACCGATTCGTTTAGCGATGGAGATTTTACTTCAAATCCTACATGGATAGGCGATGTCGATAACTTTCAGGTTGTTACCCCTCACACCTCGGGCGATGGAAGTTTATCAGCCGCAACCGATGGTAATGTATTGGGATCAAAACCAAACGTTGGTAGTTCCGTACTCCTTGTTGAAACCAACCGAGCCTATGGTCAATGGAGTTTCTCGGCAACCGATGGACGAACTTGGTCAATCAGTAGCACAAACGACTATTTTTTTGTTTTGTGCTCTGACACAAACGATCCCAATGCTTACAAAGGAACATTAAATTTTAATGGATATTACCTGAGGTTTGACGGAAGTATAGCCGATAAATTTGTCCTTTACCGTCAGCAAGGAACAACAAGAACTGAGGTGATTAATACTATGTATCCAGCTTCAGAAGATGGAACTTCAAGTATTCCACGTTCCTTTAGAATCTTACGGACTTCAGACGGCACGTGGTCAATTTTTATTGACGAGGTTTGGGGTCAAAATGCTACCACAATGTTGGGAACTGCTATTGATAACACAATTACAGCAGGACAATATTTTGGCATAGTTACCAGAATTTCTTCCCCCTCCGCAGCACGAGTAGTTTGGTTTGACAACTTTTACTGCGGCGAAATTGTTTACGACACAACGCCTCCAACCGTTGTGGCAGTAACTGCATCAGGCCCAAACACAATTTTGGTTGAATTCAGCGAAGCAGTTACCTCTGAATCAGCTCTTAATGTGGCAAATTATCTACTTTTACCAACTGGAGTCCCAACCGAGGCTGTTTTTGTCCAAGGTAGTCAAAATAAGGTTCGCTTATCGTTTTCACAATCGTTTCCTTTGGCTCAGCCATTAACACTATATGTTTCAGGTGTTGCCGATTTGAGCAATAATGTCATAACGCCTTCACAGCATATTGTTTTTTACACTCCGCCGCAGCCCGGTGATGTACTTATTAACGAGATATTTTTCGATCCATCACCAAGCGTAGGCTTACCCGATTATGATTTTCTTGAGCTTTATAATCGAAAATCCTATCCCGTTAATATTGGAGGATGGAAACTCACCATCGGAACAAAAAATATTACTTTACCTAATTACACAATGCCGGCCAATTCTTATCTTATTTTGGCTCCATCGGTAGCTTATAACGATTATTCAGCTTATGGAACAGTTTTAACATTAATATCAACAACTGATTTACCCACTACCGGGGGTGCTATTACTTTGAAAGATACTGCAAATCAATTGATTCATTACGTTTCATATAATTTATCGTTTTATCAAGATCCTTCGAAGGAAGAAGGAGGCTGGTCGATTGAATTGATTGACCCCAATAATTGGTGTCAACATCGGTCGAACTGGCGGGCAAGTGTAGCATCGATCGGAGGGACACCGGGTTCAGCCAATTCCGTTTTGGCATCCAACCCCGACAATACGCCACCGTCAATCTCATATGCATGGCCTGATGATGCATGGAAAATACGCGTGGTGTTTTCCGAGCAAATACCTCGCGTTTGGGCAACCAATCTTCCGAATTATCAGCTTTCCGGAGGTATAGGCATATCATCCATAACTTACGATTCAGTTGCACAAAACGTTGTTGTTCTTAATCTATCGAATCAACTTCCATTATCGCAAACATTAACTTTGACCATTACAAACATTGCGGATTACTGTGGTAATGTTATGCCAACGGCTCAGGTTAACGTTACCTATTATCCAACAGAACCCGGAGATGTTTTGATTAACGAAATCTTTTTCGACCCGTCGCCAAGCGTTGGATTGCCGGATTATGATTATCTGGAACTATATAATCGTCGGTCTTATTCTGTAAACATATCAGGGTGGAAATTAACTATAGGAACCCGTGACATCCCCTTACCAAGTTATCTGATGCCTGCGAATTCCTATTTGATTTTAACGTCATCAGGAGGAGTTAGCGAATATTCGCAATACGGACCAACACTAGGATTGCTATCGACATCAGATTTGCCCACCACAGGGCGAGAAATAAAACTTATGACGTCAACATCGATGATAGTGCATTATGTATCCTACGATATTTTGTTCTATCAGGATCCAACTAAGGAAGAAGGAGGCTGGTCGATTGAGTTGATCGACCCCGAGAGCTGGTGTCAACATCGGTCGAACTGGCGGGCAAGTGTAGCATCGATCGGAGGGACACCGGGTTCAGCCAATTCCGTTTTGGCATCCAACCCCGACGATACCCCACCATCTGTGATTTCAGTTTGGGCTAGCAATGCACGAAAAATCGGTATCTTATTCAGTGAGCAAATTCCATTGGATGTAGCAATGAATCCAGAGCGTTATCAACTGTTCGATGGATTGCAAATCCAAACCTTGGAATATGATCCCATACAACAAAATCTTGTCACCATAACAATAACCGGTTCCATGGAGTTGGAGCGGATTTATCGTATTGCCATTAATGGGATAACCGATTATTGTGGGAATCTTATGGAAACTCAGGAATTCGAATTTTTACTCTATCTTCCAACGTTTGGATTTGTGGTATTTAATGAAATCATGTGCAACCCGAAAACAGGGGCGGCTCTTCCCAATGTTCCTTATATTGAGCTATTCAATCCCAATCCTTTCCCGGTTAATCTGAACCAATGGGTTTTGAAGTCGGGAACAACGTCTTACACAATTCCGCCATCGGTAATCGATTCAATGGGTTATTTATTGTTAAGACCCTATTCCTCCGACTCCATCCCGGGGGTTAATGCTCCGCAGATTCCCTTGTTTTCATCTACGTTTTTGTCAAAATCGGGGAAAACACTTGAACTACAAGCTGGAAATGGGACATTAGTACATTGGGTAAGCTATTCGGATACTTGGTATAAAGACAATTTCAAACAACTAGGAGGATGGTCGTTAGAACAGATTGATCCGATGAACTTCTGTGCCGGAGGAAATAATTGGCGTGCATCGAACGATTCAACCGGAGGAACCCCCGGACGAATCAATTCAGTCTTTGGTAACCAACCCGACATAGTTACTCCCAAAGTTATGTTTCTGACAGTTGACTCGGATACCACTATCACTCTTCATTTCAATGAACCGCTGTTATGGAGTTCGGTAACCGATATCACGCTTTGGTCTGTTTCCCCGGGAGGTTTTCCTCTTGATATCATTCCTAATTCACCATCGGGAAATGCAATTACAATTAAACTGAGGGAGCCAATCCAAGAAAACGTTGAATATACATTAATTCCTCCACAACATTTCGATTGTGTTGGCAATTCCATAACTCCGGAGCCTATGCGTTTTTATAAGCCATCACAACCGCTTAACGGCGATTTAATTATCAATGAATTACTTTTTAACTCTTATAGTGGAGGTAACAAGTTTGTGGAATTATATAATAGATCAACAAAAATATTGACTATCAATAAGATATATTTGACTCGTCAAAAAAATGAAGGTGAATACGATGATATTAAATTGGCAAGCAATTATGGATTTTTGATTTATCCGGATGAATATTTGGTTTTAACCACATCGCGGAAGGGTGTTTATGATTTTTATCCCAACGTAGATAGTATTCGTTTGATAGAGGTGTCTAGTTTGCCATCAATGTCAATAAGCTCCGGAAACATCGTAATTCTTGACATGCAGGGAAATATTATCGATCAAATTTTTTATGACGAAAAAATGCATTCACCGCTTTTGCGAAATGTAAAAGGAGTGTCGCTTGAGCGTATAAATCCAGATGGAGCATCCGACGACCAAAACAATTGGCAATCGGCGGCTCAAACGGTGGGATATGCCACCCCCGGATATAAAAACTCTCAAACTATTGTGCCAACTGCATCATCGAAGCAATTCTTTTTATCGAGTGAAGTTTTTTCTCCGGATGGCGACGGCTATCATGATTTTTTATTGATTAACTATCAGTTAGCCAACAATGGCTATTTTGCTAATATAAAGATATTTGAGCCCAGCGGTCGACTTATTAAAGATTTGGTTACTAACTATTCTTTGGGTACACAAGGCGCAATTAAATGGGATGGAACTGATAACCAAAACAAAAAGGCTCCGATGGGACCGTATCTAATTTTTATTGAATATTTTAACAGTGCAGGAGATAAAAAAGTTGAAAAAATTGTAGTTACCTTATCGCATAGAAAGTAAAAAATATCATCTTATTATTTTTATAACCTCCTAATATACAAAAATATAGGAGGTTTTTTATTTATCAAATTTTTTGAAAAATCAATAAAAAATAGTATGATTGTAAAACTTTTGGAGGGGCAAAGTTGTTGTTTATTTATATTATATTGTTGATTTTCAGTTATTTGTTTGTTTTTATATGCTCAGATAGTCTTTTAATAAACATTTATTATGAAGAAGTTACATCTACTTGTTATTCTCTTTACGTTGTGCGTGGTTGAATTATCGGCTCAGGAGAATGAAAAAAAGAAAATTGAACAGGAAATGCAACAATTCAATCGGCAATATGAAGCCGATTTTCAGAATTTCAAACGCCGTCGTGAGGATGAGTTACGAAAGATGGAACAAGAGTATCAGGATTTTTATAACTCAATGCTTGGCCTAAAGCGATACTATCAACAAAATAAGGATACCTCGAAAGTGAATATTATTGATGGTGTAATTAATTATGAAAAAAAAATCGCACAGGCAACCGGTAAAAGCCTAAAAGAGACTCAAAAAGTAGAAATCACTCCTGAAATATTGCAGACCAAATATGGACAAAGTATTGCTCAATCTGAAACTTACAGCAAACCGGAGGCTGCACCCGCAACACAACCTAATCAACGAATAGAACCCAAACCCGGCAATGAGAAACCTAAAGCTTCGGAATCGGCGGAAACCACACTAAAACCGTTATCCGATGAGATTGATGTTGTTCCCTGCCAAACTCCGGTTCCCCATGATGAAGCAATAATTACCTCGGCCTTTGGTTATCGAATACATCCGATTTTGCGAATTCCGAAATTTCATACCGGTATCGATTTTGGTTCTAGAATGAATACCCCTGTTATAGCTGCCGCCAACGGAAAGGTTGTATTGTATGAGCACAACTCTACCTACGGCCACTATGTTGTAGTTCAGCATAGTAACGATTATAGTTCAGTTTACGCGCACCTTGATAAAACCACAGTCTCCGTTGGCAAAGAGTTGAAGAAAGGCGATTTGATAGGATATTGCGGAAAAACAGGACGAGCCACCGGACCACATCTTCATTATGAAGTCAGACTTAAAGGAACTCCTATAGATCCAAAAGGTTATCTTTCTTATTTTAAATAACTAACGATTTCAGAAATTTATACCATGGGATATCCCTTTTATCTTGGAATAATAGAAAATGCAGCATTGTTGATAGCAATTGCAGTGCTCTATGATTTTGTGTGGTTAAAATATAACAAGCAACGAATATTTCTATTGCAGTGCTTTTTGGGGATTATGCTCGGACTAGTTGGTATTATTCTGATGAAAAATCCATGGGTTCTAATTGAAGGGATAGTTTTCGATATTCGTTCTGTATTGCTAACTATTTCGGGACTATTTTTTGGCGCGATATCCACTCTGATTGCAATGATTATTACCGCTTTATACAGAATCAGCATGGGAGGAGATGGAGTGTACATGGGAGTGGCAGTTATCGTTTCGTCTTCTATAATTTCAATTTTTTGGAGCAAATTCCGACCTCAGGTTTTGTCCGAAAGAAGGTTATGGGAAATCTACATAGTTGCGATTGTGGTACATTTAGTGATGCTCGGTTGCACCGCTTTCTTACCTTCAGAGATTCGGCTCGAGACATTAAAAACTATTTGGTGGCCGGTATTACTGTTTTATCCCGCAACTACCGTTCTTATTGCTATGTTGCTTTTTCAGCGTGAAAAAAATTGGAAAAATAAAACACTACTAGCAGAGAGCGAAAAAAAATATCGATTGCTTTTCGAGCAAACTCCCATCCCTATGTGGATATACGATTTGGATACTTTAAGTTTTTTGGAAGTAAACCAAGCAGCTATCGAGCATTATGGGTATTCTCGTGAAGAATTTTTGTCCATGACAATAAAAGATATCAGACCCGAAGAAGATATCCCTAAATTACTTGAAAGATTAAAATCGCATAATGGGAATCATCAAACATCAGGGGATTGGCGACATAGGAAAAAAAATGGCGAAATCATATTTGTACAACTTGCATCGCACGAAACCATTTACCATGATAGATTGGCCAGACATGTAACCATAAATGATGTAACTCAATTAATCAAGTCGCACGAAATTATTAGTCAAAAAGAGCGAGAATTCAGAGAAATTTTCAATTCATCGTTTGACTCGATTCTACTCCATGATATCGAAACCGGTAGAATAATTGATTGCAACGAGATTACCACGCAATTGTATGGTTTTACCAAAGAGGAAATATTGAATGGGAATTTGGGTGATTTGAGTGCTAACTTTCCGCCCTATACCAAGGAAAAGGCAAATGAGTACATAAAAAAGGCCATTGAGGTTGAACCTCAAGATTTTGAGTGGCTCGCGCGGAAAAAAAGTGGAGAATACTTTTGGGTCAACGTTCGCTTAAAGTTGGTTGAGATTTCGGGAATCAAGATAGTGATGGCTATTATCGTAGATATTTCCGAAACAAAAAAAGCCCAACAACAATACCATGAGAGTGAACAGCGGTTTTTAAAAGTGATGCACTATTCAAAGGATGCCATTGGGCTACTGGATGAGAATTTTCGATTCATCGAATGTAACCTGTCAGCAGCTCGTTTACACGGCTACAATTCACGTGAGGAATTTCTTGAAAACACTCTCCATCCATCTGAGTTGAGTCCGGAATATCAACCTAACGGAGAACTTTCTTCAGAATTATCCATTAAAATGATTGAAATAGCTTTGGAGCAAGGTTCAAACAAGTTAGAATGGTTGCATAAAAGAAAAAATGGTGAAACTTTTTGGGCTGAGGTTTCTCTCACACCTATTATTTTCAATGCAAGAACTATGGTTTACGCTGTTTGGCGAGACATATCGGAGCAGAAAAAGAACCAAGAGAAGGTATTGCAAAGCGAACGAGAATTTCGAGAGATTTTTAATTCTACTCTTGAAGCCATACTTATTTACGATATCGAAACGGGAAAAATAGTTGATTGCAACATACAAACCAGTGCTTTATACGGTTATTCTAAAGAAGAATTAATCGGACAGCCTTTCGGGGTTTTGAGTGCACATAATGAACAATACAATATAGATGAAGCGTCAAAATGGGCAGAAAGAGCCATTAATGTTGGACCCCAAACATATTCTTGGCTTGCAAAGAAAAAAAGCGGCGAAACATTTTGGGTAGAGATATCACTTAAAAAGTCAACAATCGGCGGCAAGGTAAGATTGATGGCGGTTGTACGGGATATTTCCGAGAGAAAACAATTTGAACAATATTTAATAGATGCGAAAGAAAAAGCGGAGGAAAGCGATCATTTAAAATCTGCCTTTTTAATGAATCTTTCACATGAAATACGCACTCCCCTCAATGCAATCCTTGGTTTTAGTGAGCTTCTCAAATCAAATATCCTCAATGAAAAAAAACGAGATTATGTTGAAATAATTCATTCTTCAGGTAAACGATTATTATCCATTATCAACGATACGTTGGAGATCGCGATGATTGATACTAAGACTGTTATTATTTTATCTGAAGAAATAAATTTGGATAGTTTTTTAAATAAAATTGCAGAAGAATTTGCTTTTCGTGCTCAATCCAAAGGTTTGATTTTTGAATTTGAAAATAAGACCCATGATTTAGTGTTGATGAACGATGGACTAAAAATTCATAGAATTTTAGAAAATATTTTAAATAATGCCGTCACTTTTACTCAGGAGGGCAAGGTTACATTGAAATGTTACATGCAAAATGATAATATTTGTTTCGAAGTCGAGGATACAGGAGTTGGAATTGATCCAAAAGATTTACCAATGATATTTAAACGCTTTTATCGTGTTCAATCTAATATATCGATTACGAATGGAGGCATAGGTTTGGGACTGTCTATTGCAAAAGCATACACAGAGTTATTAGGAGGCACATTAAACATTGATTCGAAAATAAACCATGGGACCAAGGTCACCATTAAATTACCTCTCAGTAACGACAGTGTAGATCTTTTACAACTTTTTAAGAACCAGACTTCATGGAAAGGTAATCAACAAAATATCTTAATTATTGATGAAGAGTCAGATTATAGGCAGTACCTCCAAAATACATTGACTAAAGCAAATTACAATGTTAGGGCAGTTGCAGGAATGAATGAAGCAATATCGCTAATTTCACAGCAGAATAAATTTGAATTAGTGATATTTAGAGTAAAAAATGTATTAAAGGGAATTGAACAACATAGGGAACTAAAAAGCTTTTTACCTAATATTCCTATCGTGGCTTTAACTACAAATTTATTGTTAGTTGACCTCAAAAAGCTCTTTAAAGAAGGCTTCGACGATGTTATTTCAAGCCTAATTTCATCGTTTGCCCTCTATAAAATCATAAAAGAAAACCTTAAATAGTGGATTTAAGGGTCGGATATATGATTCGTTGAACTAAACCCTCCCTAACATTCGGGTAATCTTTTGCACAAATTTACGTGTTAAAGTTTAATTAACCATGCCTTTAGGGGCATAATTTTCTAACAATCTAAATTTTAACACAATGGGTAGAATATGAAAAATCTGTCTGCAACAAGGGAATAGCTTACAGTTAAAAAACTGTTGATCTCGTTTCCTTTTTTGTTTGAAGTTCAAGGAACCTCGCCCTGATGACTTCCTTTTCACTTCAAGGGCAGTGAAAAATCCCCAATTAACTCCATAGAATAACACTCATGTGCGGCTACACGGGCGGATGTAGTTCAACTAAGGCTTCCCGCCGGGCACTGCGTGCCGCTATGAAGCCTTATTATTAGCCTTAGTTTTTTCTTTCGAATCCATAATTATTTAACCATTTTCGTTTATTTCCTAATAAATCTATCATCATCAAAGGGACTTTTAATTTTTTGCAAACTTTTTTGACTGACATGGGTATAAATTTCTGTCGTTTTTGAGCTTTTGTGTCCGAGCAATTCTTGAATGTATCTTAAATCGGTTCCAGCCTCCAATAAATGAGTTGCATACGAATGTCTGAGCCTGTTGGGCAATAGGTGTCGGTTCACATAGTCCACCACATCGTCACCCACCGCTGTCTCCTGAGGCTTGTCGCCAAGCCATCGCAAAAAGCTCTGCAATGCTCCGGTAATGGATATTCCGGCGATGCTGACCCCCTTTCCGGTGATACTGACCCCTTTTTTGG
>DAOTAV010000071.1:0-11136 GCA_035382785.1 Salinivirgaceae bacterium
CCGGGCCGTTGGCCGGAAACATAATTTTTAATCATCCCGATTTTGCAGGAATTCATTATACCGGTTCTACCGAGGTCTTTCAATCCATTTGGAAACAAATTGTTAACAACATTGAAAAGTATCGCAGTTATCCGCGTATTGTTGGCGAAACCGGCGGAAAAAATTTTGTTTTAGCTCATGAATCGGCCAATGCGCGTGAAGTGTCCACGGCAATTGTGCGTGGAGGATTTGAGTACCAAGGGCAGAAGTGCTCGGCAGCAAGCCGTGTTTATCTCCCTTTAAATCGATGGAGCGAAATTGAGCAAGTTTTAACCGAGCAGCTCTCGAAAATAAAAATCGGTTCGGTAGAAAAATTCACCAATTTCATGAATGCGGTTATCGATGAAAAAGCCTTTGAAAAAATTGTCGGGTACATTGAACGTGCCCGTCGTTCATCCGATTGTAAAATCATTTATGGTGGGAATTACACCAAAGAGCAAGGTTATTTCATTGAACCAACAGTGATTTTAACTACCAATCCGCTTTATGAAACTATGCGCGAAGAAATTTTTGGTCCTGTTGTAACAATCTATCTCTATGATGCAAAAAAATATAACGAAGTGCTCGATTTAATCGACCGTACGGCTGTTTATGGCTTAACCGGGTCTCTTTTTGCCCGCGATCGCGACGTGATTGTCTCCACAACGCATCGATTGCGTCATGCTGCCGGTAATTACTATATTAACGACAAACCTACAGGAGCTGTCGTTGGTCGTCAGCCGTTTGGCGGAGCTCGAGGGTCAGGAACTAACGATAAAGCAGGTGCAGCTTTAAATCTTCACCGTTGGCTTTCGCCACGTACAATTAAGGAAAATTTTCTTCCTCCTACCGATTTCGAATACCCGTTCATGCAGGAAGGCTAAAAAGAGGTTTGCCGTAACCGTTTGTAAGCCTCTTCTTCCTGCTTTTTTTTAAAAAAAAACTCATGAATAATTATGATAACTCTAAAAATTGTTTTACTAGCCGCTCTGATGATAGCCTTGGCCATTGCCGGTATGGCTGTCAAATTGTTCTTTAAAAAGAAAAAAACAGTGCAATTGAAATCCTGTTGTTCATCAGGCGAGGGCTGTTCATGCAGCCGATAAACTTAACACAAGAGACTTCCAATCCGGAGGTCTCTTGTGTTATTCAATCTCAAATAATGCAATTCATTGTGTCGGTTTCTGACGGTCAAAAACTTTCCTAATTAAGGCAATTATTTTTTGGCTATTAATTTCTATCGCATTGCCGGCAAATTTTTTATTCGTGACAGCATTCTGCTATGTTACTGTTGAATAGCACGGTCGAATGGTTTGGAGCTTACATTGTGCTCGATTTTAATTGCCGAAACTTCTTTTTTATGTTCAATGGTTTTTCCCGATAGAGATGGATTATTTTCCCCGTTCCTATCTTTTTTGCCCTGGCCATACATTAACCTTTCAATTCAATTATTTCATCCGTAGTTGTTTGGCATTTTTTTATTATTTCTGCACTTCTGAGACTAATTATTTAAAAATCTTTTGGTGCTTGCCACCTCTTACAGATTCATCGGCTGCATTTCTAACCAAAATCTTCGTTTGGTTAGAAATCTGTTTGTTTAGGTTGATTTTTTAAGATGAATGTTGAATTGAAAATTTATTTATTGCCATATCAAATATACTTTTACGGCAATTTTAAGAACTAAGTAACGTTTCATAGTGACTCCGAATTTTAGTACTTTTGTAAAATCAACAAAAACCGAAAAGATATGCTTCACAGGTGTGTATTATTTCTAAGTATTTTTTTTTCGCTTAATATTCTAAATGCGCAGATAAAGGAGATTGAAAACAAGTGGGATAACGGTCAAACCTCTTCAAAAGGGAAAATGCTCGATGGTTTTGAAGTTGGACGATGGCAATATTTCGATCGTAATGGTAAACTTATTCAGGAGGTTGATTACGATAAGGGCATAATCAATGGAAAGGTTACAACCTATTTTCTTAATGGGAAAAAACAGAGTGAAGGTTTTTTCGTGCAGGGAATGAAACATGGCCAATTTCGTGAATGGTACGAAAACGGGGATTTAAAGATGCTGGGAAATTATGAATTCTCTGATCCTAAAGGGATTTGGGAATATTATCATATTGACGGAAAACTTTGGAAGCGAGAAGAGTTTTCCGACAGTGTGACTAAACTCATTTTTGCGGTTGGCCCCAACGGCGATACTCTCGTAAACCAAGGAAACGGCTATTATCGTGAATACTATCCCCAAGGAACTCTGAAAGCAGAAGGCAACTACAAAGATGGATTTCAGGAAGGTATGTGGAAATACTATTTTCAATCAGGACTTTTGAAAGAATTTGGCCAAATGCAGAAAGGCAGACGCATTGGCGAATGGCAAAGTAAATATCCTTCCGGTAAAAGTCGAGCCACTTTTAACTATAACACCGGTCTAAACATCGAGTGGTTTGAAAACGGCAAAAAAGCCATGGAAGGCAACCTTATTAATGGCAAGAAAAACGGCGAGTGGAAATTTTGGAACGAGGAGGGTAATCTTCTTCGAAAAGAATCTTATAAAGACGATCGCTATCATGGGGAGGTAATCATTTTATATCCCAATGGGAATATCAAAAGTCTAATAGAATTTGTTGACGGGAAAATGCACGGAAAAGCTATTTGGTATTTTGAAAACGGCAATAAAGATATTGAAGGAGAATTTCGCGATAGTTTGCAACACGGCCATTGGATTTATTACCGTACATCCGGAAATATTGGAAATGAGGGATATTATCAAAACGGTAAAATGGATGGAAAATGGACATGGTATTACGACAATGGTCAAATGTGGAAAACAGGATTCTACGAAAAAGGTATTAAAGTTGGACATTGGGTTTATTACTATGAAGACGGGAAAAAATTTAAGGAAGGATTTTTCAAAAACGGCAACGAACATGGATTCTGGCAAACGTGGTATGAGAACGGACAATTGGATGTAAGCGGATATTTTAAAGATGGTTTGATGGATAGTCTCTGGTTAGGATTTTATGAGACGGGTATTAAACGATACGAGGTAAACTACAAAGGAAATCAACGCCACGGGAAGGCAACCTATTGGTACAACAACGGAAAATTGATGTCGGAAGAAAACTACATCAACGGAAATCTTCATGGCGAATTCAAAGCCTACCTCCCGAAAGGGCATTTGAGAATGCATGGTTTTTACAACGAAGGAAAACGTAGCGGAAAATTTTTCTATTACGACGAAAAAAATCCAAGTGTTGCTATTCGTGAAGAGCAGTGGGAAAACGATATTCCAACTGGTAAATGGACAACCCGATATGGGCATGGCTCTGTAGAAAGCATCAGAAATTACAAAAATGGAAAACTTAATGGTATCGGCATTAACGTTGACCCAAATGGTATGGTCATTCTTGAGGTAAAATTCAAAAATGACAAGATTGTTGAATACATTATTGATACTAAAAATCCCACTAAAGCCAAGAAGAAACCCTATCGATATACAGAAGAATAAACTAAAGTAAAAACACTTCAGTTTAACAGACAACCCGTTTCTATATTGATAATCAAAAAAAAAGCCCCCTTTGGGGCTTCTTTGATTATCACGGAGTTATCTTTAACAATTAGATTCGATCAATCAACAGTGAAAAAATCTGAGAGTTCATTCATTCGTTCGCTAGTTTTATCAAACTCTGCCGCTTTTGATGATAATTGTTCCGATTGATGAGTATTCACATCGGCCACTTCCTTTAATTTTTTCACTGATTGGCGTATAACCTCAGCGTTTTGTAATTGTAGTTGCGTGGAATCGGCAATTTGTTTTACCAGTTCGCCGGTTTTCACAATTTCAGGTACCAATTTTTGCAGGCTATCCTCATTTTTACTTGAAGCCTCAATTCCTTGATTTACAATTTCAACAATTTCAGCGGCAGCTTGAGCACTTTTTACGGCTAAGCTTCTCACTTCCGCAGCGACCACCGCAAATCCTTTCCCATGTTCGCCTGCACGAGCCGCTTCAATAGCAGCATTGAGAGCCAATAAATTTGTTTGAGACGCCAACTCGGTGATTATAGCTACTTTTTCGTTAATCTTCTCCACTTTATCAACCGTCTCTTTAGCTAAACTACGTCCTTGCTCGATACCATTAACGGCATTCGATGCAATTTTGTAGGTTGATTCTGCATTTCGATGGGTTTGGAGCAAATTGCTTACTATCTCATCAACCGAAGAGGAAACATTGTCGGTTATTGTTGTTATTTCCTGAACCACTTTCCCTAAATCGATGGATGATTTTAGTAATGACTGGTTAAATTGATTAATTGAAAGACTTTCTTCCTTCATGTTTAGCACAGTCTTTTTAAGATAACCGGCCATTTGCATAAGATTCTGTGCAAGTTGTCCGATTTCGTCTTTCGAGCTAACGTCAATGGTTGCGGTCAGATCACCTTCACTGATTTTATTTGAAAACTTCACTACTTCAGCAATTCCACTATAAATATTTCTTGCTAAAATCCATGTTACGATTGATAATATCAGAAGCGCAACAATGCCAACAATAATAGTGTTTGCTACCAATTTTGCCGATCGAGCCATTACTGTATTCAAAGGCACCAGGACCCCCAATGACCATGGAGTATCGGTCTCCCCAATGGTTATAGGAGTAAAAACAACATAAAGCTCTTCGCCTGTATAGGTGTGGTAAGCCGAAAATCCAAACTCTTGGCCTGTGCGAATCTTCTCTTCAAGATTATATTCTTTTGATTCGTCCGGATTTACATCTTGAAATCTCTTTCCAATCAATGAATCTTCCGGATGCGATACATATACCCCACTGTTACTTACCAGGAACGCATACCCTTTTTCGAAGGGTCTATACTGTGAGATCATTTTGTTAATTTTACTCAAACCGATATCAATACCTGCTAATCCTATGAATACTCCGTCATGAATCACAGGTGCGGCAAACGATGTTTCCTGAATGCTGTCTCTTCCTTCATATCTCGCCCAATAAGGTTCAAAAATAGCCTCTTGTTTGGTGTCCATAACACGGTGATAGTTTGTTCGTTTTATAACACCGGCTGTGTCTCTCAAAACTTTGTAATGCTCAATTGCTCCTTTGGCTCGATGGTAAGTGTAGGTGACTCTTCCGGGGCGCTTTCCCCAGTTTGATGTGTAATGTTCTAATTGCCACGACATCCATACCGCTAAATATTCAGGATTCTCTTTTAGTGTGTTTTCCAACACACTAGTAAAATACGTTTCTCGGGTGTCTTCATTCAGCAAATAATATTTTTTAAATGCATCGGCAATCCCGCGCGTTCGTCCAAGATCTGTATTGAAAATGGTCTGAACTTTTTGTGCATAGAGTCGGTTTTGTTCAATTACCAAGTTTTGGGCATCGTCGTGGCTCTGTTTTCTAATATGGTATAGTAAATACCCAAACGTTACAGTAAAGGCAACAACTGATATAATAATCACATTAGCAATCAGTTTTACGCGAATTGAATTAATATTCATAGGTTGAACATTTTGTACTCTTGGTTAGTTTTTCTGAAACCAAACTTAAAAACTTTTTCTGATTGAAAAAAATATTTTTATTCCCGATGAAAACATTTTTGTAGATTTGCAAAAAAAACATTCATGAATCCGATTATTGAAATTAAGACCAGTCACGGGACAATGAAGGCAGAGCTTTTTTTGGATGATGCCCCGGGAACCGTTAAGAACTTTATGAAATTGATTGAAGAGAAATTTTACGATGGATTACGTTTTCATCGTGTTATCCCCGATTTTGTTGTTCAGGGTGGTTGTCCTTTCAGCAGAGATGTTAACGATCCTAGAGTAGGAACGGGAGGTCCGGGTTATAAAATTCCATGCGAAACTTCCGGAACACGTCAATTTCATGATCGAGGAGTTCTTAGTATGGCTCACGCTGGTCGCAATACCGGAGGATCTCAATTTTTTATTTGTCATAATCGAAAAAATACTGCCCATCTTGATGGAGTTCATACTGTCTTCGGTAAAGTTATTGATGGTATTGAAATCATCGACAAAATCAGAAAAAACGACGTGATCGAAAAAATAACCATTTTAGAACAATAAACATTAAAACCGCTTTATATGAAAATTAAACACATCTTATTTGTAGTTGTCGCAGGAACAATGTTTTTTGCCTGCCAAAAATCAAACAACGAGGTTCAAACCGTAAAACTATCAACCCTTAATGACAGTGTTAGCTATGCTATAGGCATGCAGCAAGGTCAACAACTCCTTCAGGGAATCAATCAACTCGAACTTCAAAACGATTTAAATAAAGAGATCCTTATTCAAGGATTTATTAATGCGTTAAAAGAAGGAACCAATCAAATCGACGAGAACCAAGGAAGAATAATAGTACAAAATTATGTTCAAGGGAAAATGGCAGAAAAGCGTGCACGCGATGAGGCTAAAACAGCCGAGGATTATGCATCGGTAAAAAAAGAGGGCGAAGACTTTTTAAAAGAAAATGCTCAGCGAAAAGGAGTAACAACAACGCCTTCCGGTTTGCAATACGAAATACTGAAACAAGGCAAAGGCCCCAAACCTTCAATCAATGATAAAGTTAAGGTACATTACCATGGTATGCTTATCGATGGAACTGTGTTCGATAGTTCTGTTCAACGTGGAGAACCTGCTGTCTTTGGTGTTACGCAGGTAATTCAAGGATGGGTTGAAGCATTACAGTTGATGCCTGTTGGTTCGAAATGGAAAATTTATGTACCACAGCAACTTGCTTATGGGCCAAGAAATATGGGCACCATAAAGCCTTATTCAACACTGATTTTTGAAGTTGAACTGTTAGAGATTGTCAAGTAATCTTACAAAAAAAATAAATCTCTGAAAATGAGGAGAGAGTATTTTCTCCTCATTTTTTTTATTTTTTTTATTTTTTTAACTTTTCAATAACATCCTGAAAGGAAATATTGTTCTAACTTTGTGGGGATGTTTTAAATTTAAAACTAAAATCCTATGAAAATGAAAAGATTTTTTAATGCAGCAATCGCAGGAGTAATTGTTGCCATGTTGATTTCCTCCTGCACAGATGATCAGAAAGTGACACTGTCAGGGAAAGTAGTGAATTATACCGAGCATGGCGTAATATCGGCCACGGTTGAATTACTTTCTGGGTCTAGTGTAGAAGCAACTGTTCAGACTGATGAACAGGGTAACTACGAGCTCAAAGTCAAGGAAGGTTCTTACACTTTAAGGGCTGTTGCTTCAGGATATAATGAAACTACCGAATCTATTGATTTGACCGTCAACACCGAAAAGAATATTACTCTTTATGGTTCTGCCACTTTGTCGGGTAGGATTTTAAATAGTCAGACAGGTCAAGGTGTAGCAAATGCTGAAATTAAACTCAATCGTCAAACCGATTCGAAAGATTTAATAGCTGTTTACGAGATTGTTGTTATAACCGATTATCAAGGTTATTTTACAATAAATTATTGCCCGGTTGGAGTACTAGTTGGGGTGATTCAGGCACCCGATTTTCTCTCGCGTCCTATTACATGGACATCAACCACTGGTTCAATTACAATCGGAGACGTTACAGTTGTTGCCCCAGTAGCAGAGGGTGAAATCAGAATTGTACTTAGCTGGGGTGAAAATCCTACCGACTTGGATAGTCACCTTACAGGGCCAACTTCTTCAGAAACAAGGTTTCACTGCTACTATGCAAATCGTAATGTTGGTGTAGCCATGCTTGATGTTGATGATGTTACAAGCTATGGTCCTGAAACCATTACCATTACTCAGTTAAACAACGGATCATATCGATATTCGGTGCATAACTATTCTGATCAAACAATGGATGGTGGATTAGGTATTTATCAATCACCAACATTAGTTGAAGTTTATAACCACACTGGTTTGATTTATTCATTTACAGCTCCGGCTTTTTCACTGGGAAGTGGCAACACATGGAGAGTGTTTGAATTTCAGGTTGCAAATGGAACCATTACTCAATTTACACCAATAAACACGTATGTTTATGCTAGTTCAAGCGGCGACACTGATATCTTCAAATCTGTGGATAAGAAAGATGTGAAAATGAGCGATATTGATTTTTAACCGATTCACTATGAATCAATAAAAAAAGGGGATTTAAAAATCCCCTTTTTTTATAATCCCATTTCACTTAGCCAACGTTCAGCATCAATGGCAGCTTTACATCCGGAACCTGCAGCGGTTATTGCTTGGCGATAGGTTTTATCCATTACGTCGCCGCAGGCAAAAACTCCCGGAATGTTAGTGTGCGAGGAGTTTCCTTTGGTAATTATATATCCCGTTTCATCGGTTTCTATGTAAGGTTTGAAAATATCAGAGTTTGGGGTGTGCCCAATGGCAAGGAAAAAACCGTCAATTTTTAAATCCACTTCGGTTTCGTCGGGCTGTCCTTGGCGTTTGATGAGTTTAACTCCTTCAACAACGCCATCACCATAGATCTCTTTAGTGACATGTTCAAAAAGAACTTCGATGTTCGGATTTGACAAAACCCGTTGCTGCATAATTTTTGACGCGCGTAAAAATGGTTTTCGTACAATTAGGTAAACCTTCCGGCATAGACCCGCCAAATAAAGAGCTTCCTCGGCTGCTGAATCTCCTCCACCGACAACGGCGACATCTTTCCCCCGATAGAAAAATCCATCGCACGTTGCACAGGCTGAAACCCCCGAGCCTTTATATTTTTCTTCGCTTTCAAGACCAAGATATTTTGCGGTGGCTCCTGTGGCAATAATTACAGCATTGGCGGTTATTAATGTTTTGTCGTCGATCCAAACCTTGTGAGGATGGCTGCTGAAATCAACTTTTGTGGCAATTCCCCAGCGAACTTGCGTGCCGAATCGTTCAGCTTGTTTTTTTAAATCTTCCATCATTTCAGTCCCGGTGATTCCATTGGGATAGCCGGGGAAATTTTCTACCTCGGTTGTGGTGGTTAATTGTCCTCCCGGTTGAATGCCCTCATAGAGAACGGGGTTTAGATTGGCACGTGCAGCGTAGATTGCGGCTGTGTATCCCGCAGGGCCGCTGCCTAATATCAAACAGCGAACATGTTCGTTGGGTGTTGAGTCTGCCGGCTGTGTTTTGCTGTTTTCTTTCACTACCATCTTTTTGAAAAAAGTCATAATTCTATATATTTATATTTTTAGATTTAGAAAAACAAAATTAATGCCCGTTAAAGATACGTACTTTTTGTCATATTTTTCTGCCATACAGAGGTAGTTATTGTTCTGTGAGCACTTGACGAATGTTAGTTAGCAGTGGAGATTAAGGTAATTATTGCAATTTCGGGACGATTTCCAAGTCTCACTCTTGGTCCCCATGTGCCGTAACCGGGAGATACGTAGAAGTGAGTTTCTCCGATTTTTTTGTATCCTTGGCTAACTTGATAAATTGATGATGTAATCCAATTTAATGGCCATAACTGTCCATGATGAGTGTGTCCCGAAAGTTGAATATCGATTTTATGCTCTATGGTCTCATGTAAATTGAATGGTTGGTGGTCGAGTAAAATTGTTGGTTTTTCCCGGTCAATATGTTGAATAATTTCAGTCAATGATTTTCGATTTTTATTAAGAACAAACGTACTCTGACGATCAATCCTGCCGATCAAATTTATTCCGGCTACTTCTGTCGCTGAATCGTTTAATATTTTAATGCTGTATTCATTCAAATAATGGATTTTTGCTTCGTAATTGCCAAAAAATTCATGATTACCCGTAACGGCATACACTCCGTGTTTTGACTCAATTCCCCGAAGGATATCACCCATTTGTCCATTCTTAACCGGAGTGATATCTTCATCAAAAATATCTCCAACCATTACTACCAAATCGGGATGTTGTGAGTTTATCATTTTTACCATTCGGGTCAATTCTTTTTTTTCAATAATTGAACCTAGGTGAATATCAGAAACCATTGCAATAGTGAGCTTTCCTGAAGATAGATTCTTTTCAGAATGGATTTCTATTCGGTTTATTATCGGATTACTTGCATTTATATATCCAACGATAATTAAAAGAAGAGTTATGGAATAAACTACTACGGCAGAATAGAGTTTCCATTGGGGAAGAATTTCTGTCCCAAAAATTTTTAAAAATAGCAATCCGATTTGAGCAAGGATGAACCCAAGCGTTAGGTATAGCATGGCGGCAAACCACCAAGAGCCTAATTGAACGAGTGTGGTGGCAATTTCATTTTTCCAAAAAACCTCTAAGGTCCGACCGATTGGGAAGGCTAGCACAAAAACCATGAAAATGATTTTGATCCATAGGCCGATACTAGGTAGATGAAACAATGGTCTTGTTTGATAGAATAGGAAAAAATTAACTGATAAATAGACAGTTAGCACAATCGAGAGAAAAATTATCATTGGTTTCATAGTAGAGTGTGAAAAAAATTATTTTTTTAATGATTAGTGTTAAACCAATAATTTCGACGTTTGTTTATGGCGCCAGTTATTTTTTTTCGAAATTAAGTTTTTAATAGAAAGTGGAAAATTTTGTTTTATAATATTTTTTTCTCTAATTTTGCAAACTCAAAATCAATCTCTGGCGAGAACTTAGGAGTCCGCTACATTGAATAAAAACAAAAAATAGATACTACAATGGATTTAATGAATGTTGTCAAGGAACACTTTAACCTGAAGAAGGATTATCCTTCTTTCCGTGCAGGCGACACTATTACCGTGCACTACAAAATTAAAGAAGGAAACAAAGAACGGATTCAGCAATATCGTGGTGTTGTCATTCAACGTCGCGGTGGTGGCTTAACGGAAACTATTACTGTTCGTAAAATGAGCGGTAACGTAGGTGTGGAGCGTATCTTCCCTATGAATTCTCCTTTTATTGAAAAAATTGAGGTAAATAAAACCGGGAAGGTTCGGCGTGCTCGTATTTTCTACCTTCGTAATCTTACCGGTAAAAAAGCACGTATTAAGGAAAGAAGACTCAATATTGGTCTCGAATAGAAAGAAACCCGCAAACGCGGGTTTCTTTTTTTTAGATTAGCCAAACTGGCTTAATCCCAAAATTGTCATTAGAACTCGAATAATGGAGGTGAGTTGATATTATTCACCCC
>DAOTAV010000072.1:0-11120 GCA_035382785.1 Salinivirgaceae bacterium
ATATTTTTCTAATGACCGCCATTAGAAATTCTGGCTAATGACAATTTTGGGTTAAGGTAATTTTGAAAATGAGAAATAGATTTCTCCATTTTTGATGAATTTGGGATGAATATAAGTTAATACATTTGTCCGGTTTGTTGGGGTGATGCTTTTTTGCCATCAGTTTTTCCTTAATGAGGATTTATGTTGAAAGAATCATGCAAGTTGAAGAATGTTTTATTAAAATAGAAAAGCATAATGTTCTTAAACGGGTGTTTAAACCTAACTACAATACCCCAAGATACGCGGTCGTGTTAATACACGGAATTGGAGATCATACCGGCCAATACTACGATTGGATACAATCTTTTATTCAATCCGGTGCAGTTTTTTATACATTTGACCTTCCCGGGCATGGCTGTTCCGATGGCACCCGTGGTCATATCGGATCAATCGAAGATATTGAAAAAATCATCGACCATCTGATTGCGAACGTAGAACCTTCAATGCCAATATTACTGTATGGCCATTCGATGGGTGCTGTTTTGGCACTGCGTTACATCCATGATAGAAACCCTAAATTAACCGGATTGATATTGACTTCGCCTTGGATAGGTTTGCTAAATCCTCCGGGAAAAATACCTTTAGTGTGTGGACGTATAGCCCGCAGCCTTTTTCCATCGATGACGGTAAAAACCGGAATTCGTCGTTTTCAATTGTACCCCAACACAAACAACTCAAATTTTTCTGAGACCGATAGTTTGGCTCATGGAAAAATTTCGTTAGATACATTTTTCCAGGTTTGGGATTCCTTACACCTTATCGAAGATGTTCCGAAAATGGAAGTGCAAACAGCTTTTGTTTACAGCAAAAACGATCTAATCACTGATGTTAGCGCCACCGAAAAGTTCGCAATGTCCATGGGAGATAAAGCAACCATTATTTCTGTCGAAAACGAAGTTCACAACATTCATTTAGGAGAACACAGGATTGAAACTGCGCGTAAAATTAACGATTGGATTAACCAAATATTAAAACATTATGACTCTTAAGTGGAGTACGGAAGTCAAAGTTCAACGGTTCGACCCCAAGATTGGATACGAATCCAATTTAGTATTTCTTGGAAGTTGTTTTTCTGACAACATTTCACAACGTCTCAAGAAAAGAAAATTGAACGTATATGCCAATCCTCTAGGAACAATCTATAATCCTTATTCTATTTTAAGTTTACTCCGGTTGTTTTTAGGACACATTTCGATTGACGATAAAGACTTTATTGAAACAAGATCGCGTTGGTATTCTTGGTTTGCTAATACTGAATTTTTTGCGGATAATCTTGCTAAAATAAAATCAACGATTGAGCAAATTGCTAAAGAAGGTTATGAAAAACTCAAATGCGCCGATTATTTATTCCTCACCTTTGGAACTGCTTGGGTTTATCGCTATAAAGCAACTCAAAGAATAGTTGCTAATTGCCATAAAATTAACGATAAGGAGTTTTCTCGTTTTCGATTATCGGTTTGCGACATAACGGATGAATACGATATGTTGCTAAAATCGTTGTTCGAATTAAATCCAAAATTAAAAATTGTTTTCACCGTAAGCCCTATTCGTCATTGGAAAGACGGTGCTATAGAAAATCATCTTTCGAAGAGCATTTTAACCGTAGCTATTCATCAATTGGTAGATATATACGAATCCTCATTATTTTATTTTCCTGCTTATGAAATTGTGATGGACGAGCTTCGTGATTATCGTTTCTATACCCCGGATTTAATTCATTTATCGAATCAAACCATTGATTACATTTATGAGAAATTTACACAGGCTTTTTTCGACCAAAAATCCCTTGAAATTCATTCAGAAATAATAAAAATTCACCAGACACTTGACCACGAACCGATACATCCTTCGGATGAAAATTATAAAAAACTTTGTCAAAAAGTTGGATCGGAAATTCAAAAAATAATGCAGAAAGTTCCCGGAACGAATTGGGACGACGAAATTCAAAAAATAAACCGCATCGTCGGTCGATGATGCGGTTTACATTAATGTTTCAATTGTTTATAGCTGCTCAATCAGGCCAATGAAAATCTTCGTCATAGAAGGTTCAACGCTTCCGGCAACGTCTTGAACCTCTTCGTGAGTAGTACCTTTCTCAGGATCGCTGGGTTTATCAACGTTTGTAATTACCGACATACCAAAAACTTCCATACCCATGTGGTTTGCAACAATAACCTCAGGAACGGTTGACATGCCTGTGGCATCGGCACCAAGGATACGAAACATCTTATATTCCGAAGGGGTTTCCAACGTTGGCCCTGATGAACCAACGTAAACACCGATTTTAGTTTTGATACCGTTTTTGGCGGCAATTTCTTGTGCCATTTTAATTAAATGAGGCGAATAGGCTTTACTCATATCCGGGAATCTTGGACCAAACTCATTGAAATTTTTTCCACGAAGAGGATTTTCCGGGAAAAAGTTGATATGATCTCGAATTATCATCAAGTCGCCTGTCTGAAAATCAGGATTTAGTCCGCCTGCGGCGTTAGAAACAAAAAGAGTTTTCACTCCTAACAATTTCATAACTCGCACAGGGAAAGTAACTTGTCCCATAGAATACCCTTCGTAATAGTGAAACCTTCCTTGCATGGCAATAATGTTTTTACCGCCTAATTTCCCGAAAACAAGGGTTCCACTATGCCCTTCCACGGTTGAAATAGGGAAATTCGGTATTTCCTGGTATGGAATTTTAATAGCGTTTTCAATGCGGTTTCCTAAATTTCCCAAACCACTTCCTAAAATGATTCCTACTTCAGGTGTTGATGTAATTTTCGACCGTATATATTCAGTCGCTTTTCTAAACTCTTCCATATTTATAAATTTTTCACTCTAAAATTACAGAAAAAAGTCAAATAAATCCTTTCGATGTTAAAATATCCATTGCGGTTCTGAGTTTTTCGTTTGACGGTAAATTTCCGTCGATCCAGTGAATTTTGATCCCTTGGCGCTCCATTCGACGAAACCAAGTTACCTGACGCTTTGCAAACTGATGGATAGATGTGTTGAGTTTTGAAAAAAAATCCTCGTACGATATCTTTCCTTGAAGATACCATGTAATAAATTTATACTCAAGGCCATAGGAGATTAAAACCTCCGGATCAACTCCTGAGTCGAGAAGTTTTTTCCCTTCTTCTATCATACCTTGGTTGATACGACTTACCAATCGTTCCGTAATTCGTTTTCGGAGTATGTCGCGTTTAAACCATATTCCCAAAACAATAGTTTCCATCGGTGGGATTGGGTTTCTACTTGTTGGATGCTCTTTTTCGAACAAGGCTATTTCAATAGCCCGTATTGCCCGGTTACAGGTATCTACATCGGTTTTATTGTGTAGCGTTTTTAGAGATGCCAAAATAGCAGTTAACTCCTCCAGCGATTTTGTTTTCAGCGATTTTCTTAATTTAGGATTTTCAGGGACATCAGGAAGTTTATATCCTTTAATTATCGATTCAATGTATAACCCTGTTCCGCCGCAGAGAATGGGTTGTTTTCCTCTATCACAAATATTCTGATAAGTGGATATAAAATCTTTCTGAAATTGATAAACACTGTATTTTTCACCAGGGTTTATGATATCGATTAAATGGTAAGGAATGGATTTCCCATTTTTCTGATATTCCGAAATATCTTTCCCAGTTCCGATATTCATGTTTCGATAAATTTGCCGGGAGTCGGCACTAATAATTTCTCCATCAATTTCTATGGCGAGATCGGTGGCGAGTTCGGTTTTCCCGGTAGCTGTTGGACCGGTTATCACAATAAGTTTATTTCTTATCATAATCAATAACACTCAAAATATAATGCGAATGATTTATGATGAAGGCTTAGCATAGGTCATTCGCATAAATTTTTTTTAAGAATAGCATGTTTTTTTAACCGAAATTTTATCCTGATTTAAGTATCAAAAAACGAAGGTTAACCCCAAATGTGAATGTTTTTAAAATAATTTGTAATTTTAGGCAAAAGTACGATTTCTTTTAAAATTAACCTTCCCAAACAAAATATTGGGGGATAAATAAGATTCGAAGCTATGCGATTGTTCTTTCGAAGGAATTATAATGTGGCAAAATTGCATCGTCACGATTTGGACCCAGATCCCATTTTAGAATTAAAAAAATGGATAAATCTGGCGGCATCAAAAAAAATCCGCGATTATAATGCAATGGTACTGTCAACTGTTGATCAAAAGGGAAATCCCAATGCTCGGGTGGTATTGTTAAAAGAGATTGACGAAATGGGGTTAATTTTTTTTACTAACCACAATTCGACAAAAGCTCTCGAAATAGAATTTAACCCGAATGTTGCTGTCACTTTTTATTGGCCTGAGTTGGAAAAGCAAATCCGTATTCGTGCTTTGGTGTCACGACTCGAAGATGAAAAGAACGATTTCTATTTTAATCAACGTGATCGCAAAAGCAAGGCTGCCAGTATCAGTAGTATGCAGAGTGTCGAAATTAGGTCACGAAAGGATTTAATTAAGAATTTTCATGAAGTACTTGAAAAAAATAATTTAACCCGGCCTCACTATTGGGGTGGATACCGGGTTATACCTTACGAATATGAATTTTGGCAAGGGCGTGAGTATCGACTTAACGATCGTTTTGTTTATCGGAAGGAAAACGATCAATGGAAAATTAGTCGATTGTCGCCCTAATTTTTATGCGTCATGAAGCGGGAAGGCATTTTATGTCAAGATCTACCAATGCCTGATAATCTTTGATCAAATCTTGAACATCTTCATCGTGATAGTACCAATTAACTTCAACAATGAATCCATGTCGAGAAAATGCCTCGAACATTTTTAGAATTTCAAGTAAATATTTTGAAGAACTGGTATTGAAAAAAGTCAAATCGATGTTTATTGTAGTTCGGGGCTTGGGAAACACCAAATATTTTTCTATCCAATCGATCACGGGTCGGTAAACCTTCATTGCGTTATCAGGAATTGAGCGTCCTGAAAGGGTTATAACTCCATTTTCTCCATCTAAATGGATTTTTGGCGATGTATGCGTTTGTTCGACAATGATTGTTTCCATGATTTTGGCACATTGAAAATCTAATTGGGCTATTGTAAAATTGCAGCGGCCATTTCCCGTGCGATTTCTTTGCATTCCTGAAGATTGAGTTTATTTGGGGCGCAACGGGCTTCTGGTTTAGGACCAATCACTTCAAATTTCATATTTTCGGCCCATTTTTCGAGAATGCGTAATCCGCCACCTCCCCAACTGGATGACCCAAAAAGAGCGACGTGACGGTTTTTAATGCTGATTGCCTCAAGTTTTGCAATCAGATCGCCCATTGGGGTAAATATGCTTCCGTTGTAAGCACAACTCCCCAAGATCAAACCGTTAAAACGCCATATATCGCTGATTATAAACGATGCATGTGTTTTGCTTGAGTCATAAACGCGGATATTTTTTACTCCTTGTACGCAAAGTTCTCGAGCAATGGTTTCTGCCATACGTTCCGTGTTTCCATACATTGAGCCGAAAACAATTACTGCCCCTTTTTCCTCCGCATTATATTTCGACCATAAATCATACTTACTGATAATATAATTCAAATTGGTTCTCCAAACAGGTCCATGAGTAGAGGCAATAATTTTGATAGTTAGACCTTGTAGTTTTGCCAGAGCTTTTTGGACTTGTTGTCCGTATTTGCCCACGATGTTGCTATAATATCGGCGGAATTCGTTTTCGTAAAATTCAAGGTTTATTTCATCGTCGAATACTCCTCCATCCAGTGTTCCAAAGCTTCCGAATGCATCAGCAGAAAAGAGCACGCCGGTTGATTCGTCGTAGGTTACCATGGTTTCCGGCCAGTGTACCATGGGTATAAAATGGAAATGCAAGCGGTGATTTCCAACCTCCAGAATTTCGTTGTCTTCAACTAGATGAATTTTGGCTACTTTCCCGAAAAATCCTTCAAGAATGGGTATAGTTTTTCTATTTCCTACAATGGTACATTGCGGATAGCGTTTAAGAATCAGTGATATGGCTCCGCTATGATCCGGTTCCATGTGGTTAATGATCAAATAGTCTAATTCTTTGCCACTTAGCAGTTCTTCAATTTCGTGAATGTAATATTGGCTGTGCCCATACTCAACCGTGTCAATCAAAACGTTTTTTTCGCCCAGGATTAAATAGGAGTTGTAGGCAACACCATTGGGAAGTGGCCAATAGTTTTCAAATAAATGTGTTCTGCGATCGTTTACGCTTAAAAGCCAAGTGTCTTTTGCAATGGTAATTGGTTCCATATTCAACTTTTAATTTGTTTCATTTTAGTTTTGCCCTGAGAACAAAAAATAAACCAAAAAGTTTACATATTTTTATAAAAAGCATCTTTGCCGGGGAAATGGAATTTTCGCTGAGCTACATTCCGGGGAAAGATAGCAAATGTTGCCATTGATTGGGAACATAATTGTCCTTCGAAATTAATAATTTTGCCTTTAATCGTGGCCAATCGATCCGAAACTGACAAAATTTCGGTTTCTAGAAGAATTGGTCGTTCGTTCTGAATTACCATCGGTTTCAAAAACTCTATTTCAAGTTTCGAAGTTACCCCTGCTGTATCAAGTTTTATATAGATTGTCCATGCGGCAATTTCATCTAGAAGCGTGGATTGAATGCCCCCGTGGAGAATGTTTGAATATCCGCTAAATTCTATTGTTGGTTGCCATATTGATTTCAAACCCGATTCGGTTTCCGAGAACGACAACTTCAGTCCTATTGGATTTTTCGACGAACATCCGAAGCAATAAAAATCATTTAGCTGATCATAAGGATTAATAAGCATTTTTTCTTCCATAAGATTATCGATGAATGATTTTATAAACGGATCGTGCGGCAAGCATTCCGTCGATGGCCGAAGAAACAATACCTCCGGCAAAACCGGCGCCCTCCCCGCATGGGAATAGATTGCAAATCTGAGGATTTGATAATTTTTCCTTGTCCCTTGGAATACGAATGGGACTCGATGAACGACTTTCAACTCCAACAATAATGGCTTCATTGGTTAAAAATCCCGGAATTTGCTTTCCAAGGCTCATAAAAGCTTTTCGAAGGGAAGAACCAATCGGCTCGGGAAGCCATTCATGTAGGGGGAAAGATACAACCCCTGGAAGATAGCTGTTTTGGGGTATGTTTTGCGAGATTTTACCCTGAACGAAATCTGACATACGTTGCGCAGGTGCCATTTGATTTTTCCCAACCTGATCGTATGCTAATTGTTCCAAGTGAATTTGAAATTTAAGTCCACCCAAAGTTGAATCATCAGAAAAACCTGCCATGTCATCTGGACGTAGTTCAACTACAAAACCGGAATTTGCAAACGGAGAGTTTCTTTTACTATTTGACATCCCATTCACTACAAGTTGTTTTTCTTGAGATGAAGCGGGTACAATTATACCGCCCGGACACATACAAAATGAATAGACGCCCCGACCGTCAATTTGTTTTGTTATGCTGTAACTTGCCGGAGGAAGATGACGATCGTAATTTTTCCCGTGATATTGAATAGTATTAATTAATTCTTGGGGATGTTCGATCCTTACTCCCATGGCAAAGCCTTTTGATTCGAGCTTAATATTGTGATTTAGAAGAATTTGGTAGATATCTCTTGCCGAATGGCCGGTTGCCAATATTACAATTGAAACATCAATGCGTTCGCTATGGTTAATTTCAAGTTGAGCAATTTGGTTGTTTCTGATCACAAAATCCGTAACCTTGTGATTGAATAAAATTTTTCCGCCACATCTTTCAATGGTTCTACGAATATTTTCAATAACTCTAGGTAAAACATCTGTCCCAATATGAGGGTGCGATTCATAGAGAATATTCTCCTGTGCACCGTGATGATAAAAAATTTGTAAAACTTTTTGGATTTCTTCTTTACGCTTAACCCGAGTATATAGTTTTCCATCAGAAAAAGTTCCAGCACCTCCTTCACCAAAAGCATAATTTGAATCCGGATTAAGTCCAAAATTTTTCAACAATTGAGCAATATCGCGTTTGCGATCGCTCACATTTTTTCCTCGCTCGAAAACTATAGGCTTAAGACCAAGCTGAATCAACTCTAAAGCCGCAAAATATCCTGCAGGTCCCGATCCAACAATGTGAATTTCGGGTGAACGACTCACATCGGGAAATTGAATTGAAATATCCCGGGAGCAAGGTTTTTCGTTTACAAAAACATCAAACTTTGAATGTATTCGCACCGGGTATTTTCTGGCATCGATTGATCGATATTTCCATCGTATGCCTTTGATATTGTCCGCTGAAAGAAACAGTTTCCGTGCAGCATACTGAATGGTTTCTTTGTTGTCAAAAGCCTCTTTGGGTGAAAGTATTGTTTCAATGGTTTTAACCATGATATAAATCGTTACTATTCAAAATAAAACAAGATGGAAAAAAGGCGCCCATTGATTGTTTCAATTGCTCTCGTATATTCGGTATTATCTGGTCGCAGAAGGTTCATTACTCCAAATGAAAACTTTAGTTCCGTGGCAAATTTAAAATATGGAAGATAATAATCTAAACCTATTCCAGCTTCAAAGTATAAGTCGTTACGAGACAAACGGATTTTTGGGCGTTCCTCATCGCGAATTTTTTTCTCCGATTCAAGGTCTAGAGTGTAGTTTATTCCGGCAATGAGATAAGGCCTGTAATTATTGACTCGAATTGATCGGTATTTTAGTAATAAAGGGAAAGAAGCATATGTGCTCTCAACTCGCATTATATGTTTTGTTAAAATCAAGGTGTCGGGTTGCAGATTATGAAGATAATGCAAGTCCCGCTGTCCAAAAATTAGTCCCGGTGTAAATCGAAGCTCAAAATTTTCACCTAACCTAAGACTCGAAACCATTAGCACCGAAAATCCTGGTTGCGATTTTGTTTCGATTGCATAAACTGTATCAAGGGAGAAAAATTCATTTGAATTTATAATTCGTGCTCCGAAGGTATTCAAACCTAATGAAAACCCGAAATGATAAGGATATTCATCGTAAATGGGTTTGTTCCAAGGTTTTTTATCCTGTGAGAAACCCGAAATGGAGAGAATAACCGTTAGAACAACTATGAGCCAAAACTTGATTCGAATCATTATGATAATTTTGTTTTGTATAAACTAACAGATTATCTGTTGTTTTATTGCATCAAATTATTTCATTTTGGTTTTTTTGCCGATAAAATTTTGGCGACCCCAAAGGTTAATGAAGTTTGACGAATATCCTCAAACCCAATACTATCAAGAACTTTATAAAGATCAATTTTTTTTGAAAAATTATTAACAGACTCCGGTAGGTAATGATATGCGTATGAATTCCCGGAAATGATTCTTCCAATGGTAGGAACCAATTTATGAAAATAAAACCGGAAAATCGATGCAAAAAAGCGGTTCGAGGGGGAATCAAATTCCAGAATTGCTATAACCCCTCCAGCCTTTAATGTCCGAAAAATTTCTTCGACACCTTTTTGTGGCGAGGCGTAATTTCTGATTCCGAAAGCTATGGTTGCAGCATCAAAGGTGTTTTCCTCAAATGAAAGGTTTTGGCCGTCTCCGACGTAGATTTCAATCCGATGTTCGAGTTTTTTTCGAGAGATTTTAGTTCTGGCTCTTTCCAGCATCTTAGGGGAGAGATCAACTGCGGTGATGGTTGATGACGGATTTTTTCGGGCTAATAGTATAGCTAAATCGCCGGTTCCGGTAGCCAGGTCAAGTATTTTTGAGGGTGATGATTGTTGTCGAACAATGGAAACAACTTTTCTTCTCCAATAACCATCGATACCCAACGAGAGCAATCGATTCAGCAAATCGTAACGCAACGAAATGCTGTCAAACATCGATTGGATCTTTTGATTATGATTATCCGCGGATTGATTCATTGATTATGATTCCATCATTCGATGGATAACATTGTTGTATATATCAGCCGCATCTTTAATGTTCCCGAACGATTCTTCATCGATCCTCATGTCTCCCTTGGTTACATGTCCGATAATTGAAAAAGGTGTTTTTTCCTCAATCATAAAATCGATGAATCTTTCTTCCTGATCGCCGGATACAGCAACGATGATTCGACCCTGAGCTTCTCCAAAAAGGAAAGCGTCTTTGCGATTTTCTGCATCGGTGGTAATATCAAAGCCAAGTAGGCATGGTAGTCCCATTTCAATTAAGGTAACCCAAAGCCCGCCTAAAGAGACATCATGTGCTGCATTGATCAGCCCTTCGCGAATCAATTTTGATACCGTTTGCTGGACTTTGTACTCTTCTTCCAAATTAAAATAAGGAACTGGAGATTCCTTGATTTTATGCCATTTGATCAAGTATTCTGATTGCGAGATATCGTTTCGCGATTCGCCAATTAAATAGATTAAATCGCCTTTACTTTTAAAATTAAGGGATGTGATATACATTTTATCTTCAAATACTCCTAGCATTCCAATAGTCGGAGTAGGATCGACGGGGACAACTTTACCTTTAATGTTCGATTGATTATAAAAACTTACATTTCCTCCGGTAACGGGGGTGTTGAATTTCCGACACGCTGTTCCCATGCCTTTAATAGCGCCAACAAATTGCCAATAAACCTCAGGAACGTATGGATTTCCGAAATTAAGACAATTGGTGATTGCTAATGGCTTTGCTCCGGCACAAACAATATTCCGTGCAGCTTCAGCAACTGCAATCATAGTCCCTATTTCAGGATCGGCCTTAACATATCGACCGTTACAATCAACGGTCAACGCCAATGCCCTATTGGTTCCTTTGAGATTAACAACCCCAGAGTCGGATGGACGATTAGTTGAAAGATTAGCTGTTCCTACCATAGAATCGTATTGCTCGTATATCCAACGTTTACTCGCTATATTGGGTTGATTCAATAGGAAATGGGCAACTTCGACATAATTCTCGGGTTCTGGGATTGAGTCAATATTGAATTTTTTATACTCCTTATAGTATTTCGGCTCTTTATAATCACGCTCGTAAACCGGAGCTCCTCCACCTAGAACAAGAGTAGAAGCTGGGACGTCAGCCACAAGTTGTCCGTGATAATAAAAAAGCAATCGATCTTCAGC